>CAZCNA010000010.1:0-21330 GCA_964500215.1 uncultured Candidatus Saccharibacteria bacterium
ACCGCGGTGAATACGTTCTCAAGTCTTGTACTCACCGCCCGTCAACTCAAGGGAGTTGGGAGTACCCGAAATCTCGCATTAGCGGGCCTAAGGTAAGCTCAATGACAGGGAGTAAGTCGTAACAAGGCACGGGTAGCGGAAGCTGCTCGTGGATTAATTCAAATTGAAAACATGTTTATACTTGACCTCGTCAGTATAAACGTTCAACTTGGCCGATCAGTTGAGTGTTGAAATTTCACACTTAACACTGGATCTCACACCTGAATGTGAGAGGATGAAAATCCTAAAATTTTGGCACCTCGGAAAGACGAGGCCCAATCAGAACAAAAGAAAGTGTTCTGACTAGGCAAAACAAACTACTTTCCATTTATATATAAGCATATAGTACTTCCCACATACATAGAGAAAAGCCCCCGCAAGGGGGCTTTTTTCGTGTATAGGAAGGGAATAGATGGACAATGCTCCGGCTTTGCAATAGGATTATAGTATATATGGACGAACAGAAGCCTACCTATCCCTTTGATATTTCAGTTGTTATTCCTATCTATAACGAAGCTGGCAATATCGTACCTCTTCACAAGGAACTCGTACATGTTTTTGCACAGACGCAGTATTCATGTGAGTACATTTATGTAAATGACGGAAGTATGGATGGCTCACTCGACGAATTGAAAACATTGGCGGGTATCAATATCATTAATCTCAATCGAAACTATGGTCAATCAACAGCTTTCGATGCTGGATTCAAAGCTGCTACAGGAGCGTATGTGGTGACACTGGATGGTGATGGTCAAAATGATCCAGCAGATATTGTGAAATTGCTTCGAAAACTAGAGACAGAGCAATTGGATATTGTCGCAGGGTGGAGAAAGCACCGCAAAGATTCTGCGCATGTTCGATATATGTCTTGTATCGGTCGTTTTCTCCGCCGGTGGGTTACAAAAGATACTATTCACGATTCAGGATGTACATTGCGCGTGTACACATCCAGAGCAATCAAGACGCTCGATATTGGTGGGGAAATGCACCGATATATTTTAGACTTACTCAAATGGAAGGGGTTTCGAATCGGTGAACTCGAAGTGAATCATCGACAGCGAACACATGGTCAGAGTAAATATAAAAGTTCAAAAGTATTTCGAGGTATGTTGGACTTGGGATACATCTGGTTTATACATAAATATTCTCAGCGCCCATTTCATTTCTTTGGATATCTCGGTTTGTTGTTGTTCGCAATATCCCTCGTCACAGGTACGTTGACTGTATTTGAGAAAATATATTTGGATTTGAGTTTCAATCGAAATGGATGGTTCTTTATTTCATTTTTTTCGCTTGGATCGGGAGTGTTCTTTTTGAGCTTTGGGTTACTTGCAGACCTCCTCATCAAGCTCCATTTGAATAATTCGCCCTATGAAAAGCGATATTATATTAGAGAAGTAATTGTGAATAGATAATAAAGATAATTTAAAATATAAATTGATTTGTTCTGAAGTTTATTGTTGGTGATGTACGTGTTACTTATAGATATATGCATACTCATTCTCGAATATTGATGATTGCTGCGACACCCTTCTTTGCAGAAAGAGGATGCCATATTCGTATTGCAAACGAGATGAGAGAACTACAGACCATGGGATATGACGTCAGCCTCTGCACATACGGTCTGGGGAGAGATATTGAGGCGTTACATACATATCGAACGTGGAATCCGTTTGGGTATCGCCACATGGCTCCTGGAGCATCGTGGCACAAGCTGTATATGGATGTCTTTCTATTAATCGTAACAATCTATAGGTTTATTCGAATAAAGCCTGCCGTCTTGCATGCACATCAATTCGAGGCGTTCTACATCGCATATATCGTACGTGCATTATGTTGGTCATCAGTACCGATTGTGTTTGATTGTCAGGGAAGTTTATCAGATGAATTCGATCGATATCATTTGCAACAGATGAACGAACAGGGGTCGGTGAGTGGTTTGATACGAAAAAATATTCGACGTTTTCTGCGATTGATTGAACAGAATGCCGTGCGACGAGCAGACAAAACTGTGTTCAGTTCGACGCAAGCAAAAGACTTTTTTGTACAAGAATATAATTGTTCATCAAAGCAATTGGTGGTTGTAGAAGACGGAATAGATCCGCTATTTACAGCAACATATACCGCTGAAGACATACGAGAGTTCAAACAGCTGCTCGGAATTGAGGAAGGTAAAAAGGTTCTTATATATTCAGGATCAATGACTTCGGCAAAAGGTGTTGATACATATATGAATCAAGTGCCGTTTCTATTGGAGCATATGCCGGATCTCGTGTGCGTGTTTGCTGGATATGGCGACCTTGTCGAAGAATATAAAAAAGAATACAGCGAATACATTCGTGAAGGTCGGATTATCCTCGCAGGGGAAGTGGAATATACTGACTTGCCACGATATCTATCCAGTGCGGATATTGCAATCGATCCAAAGCCCGCAGCTTCGACGGAAGCTTCAGGGAAGCTTCGCAATTATGAAGCTGCGGGCCTTCCAACAATCGTCTTTCGTCCCGTACCAACCGCCCATGCTCAAACAACTATATATGTGAACCCTGACACAGATTCATTTGGTACAAGCCTCATTAACGCTGTACAGAAGGCTTTGAACATGTCCCAAAAGGAAACGGGTGGTATCGATAATACAAATAATACAGACAACAGAGCGCACGTAACAAACACAAACCACCATCTCATATCATGGAAGAAACAGGCTGCGCACATTGCGGCTATATATGAGCATTTAGAAATCTCTCGGTAGGGTATCTGATCGAACGAATATTTCCACGAATGAATCTTGGAATACACTTTTGTATGTCGTATAGAGAAGGGGAGCAATTTCATCACCGAATGTGGCACGCATATGATGATCGAGCGTTATCATGTGTGGAGGTGTTTTCCAGAGGGCCTCAACAATATCTCTTTTTGAAACATCTGTGTAAATAGTACTCAACTCACTTGAACTTTGATATGCGAGAGGTCGACTGATATCCATAAATTGAGGAATATTATTGTCCGCAGCAAACGCCAAATTTCCTGTGAATATAACAGAATCAGGACGAGAGTAGAGATCGATAACTGTATTGATTGTTTGATAGTTCGCAAGCGGAACTCCACTACCGATGTATTTACTGATCTGCACATCACCTTTTTTCACAAAAAGTTCAATATTTTTTAGGTCTGTATTGAAGAGAGATATGCATGTCACAAATACCATCGCCGCATATATGCCTGCTGGGTGTATCTTTTTTGCAATATGATTTTTTGTAGAGAGAGCGTAGGTGATGAATACTACAATGACGATCACGGGTATGAATTCAGACATATATGAGAAAAGCGTACCTCTCTTGAAGGCATAAAATACATAAAATACAGCCATACTAAGAAGCCATATATATTCCGGGTAGAGCACTTTTTCGATTGAACGAATTTTATTCTTTTTTGAGAAAGCAATGTACCCAGCAAGTGGAATAAGTGAAAGACAGAATACTTTGAGTACTCGAACAGTATTCATAAATGGAATCTTATTCTCAATAGTACCGAGATGACCAACACCGAGGAGGGAGTTGATTGCTTGATGTATACCGAGATGATACGTAAAGAATCCCAAAATAACGGCCGTTACCGCGATACCGCCAATTGATATGTAATAAAAGATTCGATATCGACGTGTATAAAAGAGATATGCAAGCAAGAACAATACAAAGAGCGCAACAGATTCTCGCGTAAATACCGCGAGTGCAAAGCATGCTCCAGAAATTGCCAATAGTGCTCGTGATGTTTGACCTTTCAATAAATAAATACCGAGAAGAACAAACAAAATACTGAGATTTGTCGTATTTGTTACAAGCTTTGTCAAGAAGAACACTAAGTTCATGAGCACCAACCATGATCCAAAGAGGGCAATGCCGAATGGTCGTTCTCTTCGAATAATGAGATATACAACAAAACATGACAGAAGAACAAAGAGAGCATTGATAGCTTTGAGCGCGTAGATGCTCTTTCCAAATACGAACGAAGAAAGAGCCAAAATATACATCTCTACTGGTGCTCTACTAATGAAGTCTCGAAGGGGTACTTTGCCCTCGAGGATGAGTCCACTTTCATAGGCATAACTTCCTTCATCGTTACCAATATATCCGTATGACATTACCAAGAAAAATACAACAGAAAGTACATACCCCGCTATACCGAGCGCCGTGAGAAACTTTTTGCCTTTGGCACTACGCATGAATGCAAAGAAATGGAGCTTCTGTTTGTGGAGATATGATGCCAATGTGAGGATCCAGTGAATTTTCTTTTTTTCATGAAGAATCAAAAGAACAATATACACAATTGGGATGAGGAGGAGTGCCTGTGTGACGAGAATACTTATACCAAGGTTGAAGAGATATGCCACATACAACGCACTGAGGATCATTGCTTCAATAGTCACTACAGACTGGAGATAGAATCGGCTGGCCTTTTTTCTATTGATAATTTGGACAATGCAAAAGTTAATACAGAAGAGAAGTGTTATGAGGAAAAATATAAAGTCATAGAATGCAAATCGAGAGGCAAAGAAGAGGGCGATGCCAGTAAGTACAACTATGAATGTATTGATAAGAACAAATGATGTTGTTTTTGAAAACATATAGTGCAACAAATTAAGGGCTCACTGTTACAGGGGGTCTGCTTGCTGGATTTTCCCATACGCCGATTGTCTGTTGTCGAGCTTCACCAAATTGGTGTGATGAGAAAAGAAGGTATGAGTTACTTGATGTAGACGTAATACCTCCGGCAGGGCAATATGGCTCGGGTGACCCACAAGACATATATACAAAGCCTTTTGTTCCATTGATGAGAGGAGTTGTTGTATATCCGAATGACCATCCTGCAACGCTGAGTTTGTTGAGCACGCCTGAGACACCAGCAAGCACACACTCATTGTTTGAAATACAGGTTGTAGATTTTACGCCAGGAGTAGGATTTGGATAGCCTCCATGTTCGTTATAAAAGAGCTCGAGTTGTAGTTGAATTTGTTGTCGCTGTGCGAGAATACGGGCATCTTCAGCTCGCTGTTTTGAAACAGTGAGGTTTGCCATAAGGATACTTGAGAGAAGTGCAATAATAGCGATAACCACAAGAAGCTCAATAAGACTGAAACCTCCTTGATCTGTCCGTCGATGCCGTTTTTGTCGGTGTGTATGCATATGATTTATTTTCGAAGGGCGGCTTTAATTTCTTCTGGCAAATTTTCGATAACATCTCGAGAGAAGCTGTATCGTACTCTGTTTGCGTCAGAATGAACTGAAAAATAGATGAATATTGCAAGGCTCAAGAGGATGCAGGTTATTCCGAAGGATATAAGAAGGTGCTTTGCGGTTTTTTCATCTTTTGCAAGATGGAGGTTGATAACGATTTGCATCATTTTGGGCATGTTTGGTTCCTGAAGCGCTCGCGGTCGTAAAGGCCGTAAGCCTTGTGACCCAGTTACATTTTCGTCTTCGAATTGGAGTTCAGACATATATGTATATTATATATCAACTATATCTCCATTACCAAGTAATGTATCCATTAGCTGATGGTTTTTTTGCAATGCCAAAGATGTTTGGTTGCATGCAACGTGGGGAGTGAGCAAGTATTCGCAATATGATGCCGCCAAGTGGTCCGAGTGCTCTTCGAACTTTCTGTATGTTATATGTCGAAAGGATAGAGTATGTTTCGAGTTGTAGGGAGTCAAAACCGGCATTGTCGAAATTACGTCGAAGGGATGACTGTGTTTGTAGTGAGCAATGTTCTGTTTTGAGAAACTCGCGTATTGTGCGGATAGTTCGTTTGCTCACAATCGTCCACAATATATTGAGCGGTTTGTTTGGTGTTTGAAAGATGCAGAGGCCTCCTGGTTTGAGGATGCGTGCGACTTCTGTTTTGAGAAAATGAGGCACATCCGGAATATGTTCGATGACATCAAATAACGTGACCACATCAAATGTATTGTTATCAAAGGGAATTCTGTTGCCGTCATATGAGAGAAGGCGATGTGCGAGCTCGGGATATTTTTTGAGGCCATACTCAATCGATTGTTCAGAAATATCAATACCCGTGACATCTGTATATCCTGCCGATTTGAGTAAATGGGGAAGTGTGCCGATATTTGTGCCGATATCCACTATACGTGCATTGATATCAAGCACGTGGTCTTGTACGTAGTTGAGGTTAGTCTCATTGTTCCCAGATTCTTCGATATTCTGTTGTATCTTTTGATTAAAAAGATTGTTGTAAAAGGCTTTGTTCATAAATTAGATTGTAGTGGAGATATATTGAGGGTAGTGTAAAAAGGGGTGTTTTTGGCCCGAGGCGCCGTCGCTTCATTGTACGATGTGCCTCGGGCCACCGCAAATGACCCTAAACGGCCAAAAAGGCCCTTTTCGACCCCGGGAGCCTCTCTCTCGGTCCCGCAGGCACCCAAAGGCACCTCAAACTCCTGAATAGGCAGATGCCCAGGAGGGGCTTCCTTTTTTTCGAGTTTTTTGGTATGGTAGAGCAACAAAAACCATAGGAACGGAGTAGTTCTCTGTGTGCGAGTATAGCTCAGTTGGTAGAGCACATCACTGATACTGATGGGGTCGTAGGTTCGAATCCTACTACTCGCACAAAGGGCGGTACCACGTATTCTGTGGTTTTTATTGTCTGAAGGCATTTTTGTTCCAAAAGAAGCCTTTTGTGTGATATACTCTGGCCCTATTGGGTAGTACCAATTTATTTTATTTTTAAGAAATATTCATTAGATATGCATTTAGGAAAGAAAACAAAGATCGTCTGCACCATCGGTCCGGCGACTCAGTCCGAGGAACAGCTTACAAAGCTCCTCAAAGCAGGTATGAACGTTATGCGACTCAACTTCTCACACGGAGATTTTGCAGAACACCAGGTAAAAGTAGATAACCTCAAAAAGGCTATCAAAAAGACAGGTCTTCCAGCTGCAGTTATGCAGGACCTTTCTGGACCAAAGTTCCGAATTGGAGAATTCTATCAGGAACGAGTTCAGCTCAAGAAAGGCGACTTCATCACTCTTACACCTGAAAAGATTGTAGGCGATGAAAAGCGTGTATCAATCAACTATCCAACACTTCACCTTGAACTCAAGCCAGGAAACATGATCATGGTTGACGATGGAAAGAAGCAGTTCGAAGTAGTTGAAATCAAAGGTACAGATATCAAATGTAAAATTATCGTAGGTGGAGACACAAAGGGACGACGAGGTGTAAACCTTCCTGGTGCATATCTAAAGGTAAGTTCACTTACAGACAAGGACAAGAAAGACATTGCCTTCGGTATAAAAAATAAAGTAGATATTGTTGCATTCTCATTCGTACGAACAGGTGCAGATGTACAAGAACTCCGAGATATTTTGAACAAAGCAAAATCAAAAGCTCTCATCATGTCAAAAGTTGAAACACAGGAAGCTGTAGAAAACATTGACGAAATTATCGCTCTCTCAGACGCCATCATGGTTGCCCGAGGAGACATGGCTGTAGAGATCGGTGCTGAAAATGTACCACTCGTACAGAAGATGATTATCGATAAATGTAATCAAGTTGGTAAGCCTGTTGTGACAGCCACACAAATGCTCGAATCAATGATTAAATCTCCAGTTCCAACACGAGCTGAAGTATCAGACGTTGCGAATGCAATTCTCGACGGTACAGATGCAATCATGCTTTCAGAAGAGACAACCCTCGGTGATTTCCCAATCGAAGCGGTGAGTGTAATGACACGAATTGCGCTTCGAGTAGAGAACGACCTTCTTCACCGAAAACTTCTTCTCGGACGAAACGATGAACATATTGGTGTTGGTCCATCTCTCGCGTCATCAGCAGTTCGAACAGCAGATCGTGTAGATGCAAAATATATTGTTGCTCTTACAGAATTTGGTTATGGTGCACGAATGACAGCGCGACACCGAGGATCAAAACCAATTCTCGTATTGACTCCAAATGAAGCAACCGCCGCACAGGCAAGTCTCATTTTCGGATGTTTCCCAATTCAGATTCCAAAATTTGCGTCATTTGAGGAAGCCCTCAAGACAATCAAGCCACACCTTATCAAAGAAAAGCTTGCGCGAAAGGGCGACAAAGTAGTTGTGATTACTGGTGTACCATTCCGAAAGGTAACAGAATCAAACTTGGTCGTTGTAGAAACGCTCTAACGGATAGAGTGTAGATAGTAGAGAAGAGGCGGCCTCCTTGCGGCGGCCGCCTTTTCCTATTCACCATAACCTTGTTTTCTTCACTATTATTAGTATGATGATTCCATGACATTCGAAAACCCCACATCTATACCAATCAATAGTTCTCCAACACCAGCTGTAGAAGCCGGAAAGTACATTAGTGACCTCTTGGCTCTCAATGTGGACAAACCGGTTCTTCTTCTCGTCGCAGGAGGATCTTCAACTGAAGTGCTGGATTATATCAACCCAGAATATCTCAGCTCGACTATTACGGTGACCGTGACAGATGAACGATTTACCGAAGATGTTGAGGACAACAACTTTGCCCGAATGCAGACATTTCCGTTTTATAACGATTTGATCGAAGTTGAGGCGTTTTGTATTAACACTCAATTATTCACGGGGGATACGATAGACATTCACGCTGCGCGTTTCGAAAAAAACATTCGAGATTGGAAACAAGAATTTCCAACAGGCACCATCATCGCCCTCTTTGGTATCGGTGCCGACGGGCATATCGCTGGTATTTTGCCAGGCATATATAATGAAGCTGATTTCAAGAAAACGTTCGACAATGATGCATACATTGCAATCGTCGATGCCACAGGCAAAGATGCTCATCCACAGCGTGTGACAACAACATTTCCATTTATGCGACTTGTTGATTTCCCGCTCTTTTATGTAAAAGGGGAGAACAAACGGGCAGCCCTCGAAAAGGTATTGGCCAAAGAAGGAACCTTGTCCGAGACTCCCGCTCGAATTATTCAAGAAATGAAAAAGCCGGAAATATTCACAGATATAGCCCTATAATTCGGCATAAAATATTTATTATTTTTTGAAAATAATTTAATCGAAATATAGTATACTGAATCATATGACAAAACTTGCCACATACACACTTCAAGACAGCGATTTGTTGATGACGGAGACATCTGCTGATCGACGATATGTTTTAAAGATTAGAGATTTACCAGATTCTCTCAAACCTCGAGAAAAGCTTCTTGCGTATGGTGTAGATACACTCTCGATTCAGGAACTTCTCGCTGTTATTCTCACAACTGGTACAAAAAAAGAAGACGTTCTCGAGATGGCTCGACGTATTGTACGTGAATATGGCAACAGTGCACTCTCTAGTCAGACTGATGCGGAATTACTTTCAAAAGATCTCGATATCCCTATCGTAAAGGCGTGTCAGATTGTGGCATGTGGGGAAATTGGTCGCCGATTTCACAAGAAAAACGAGAGCGGTCTTGCCGTTATTCGTACAGCAAAGGACGTATATGAATATTTGCAGGATATGCACAATCTTCCAAAGGAACAGCTTCGGGGTATTTATCTCGATACACATAACCGCGTAATTCACGACGAAGTTATTTCTATCGGTACAATCAATTCAAATATCATCCATCCTAGAGAAGTGTTCAAACCAGGTCTCGAATACGGTGCAGCTGCTGTAGTCCTTGCTCACAATCATCCGTCTGGGGTTGCAACACCAAGTCTTGCAGATGTTGAAATTACAAAGCAACTCGTTCAAGCGGGCAAGCTTATTGGCATTCATCTTCTCGATCACGTTGTCATTGCTCGGGACTCATTCGAGAGTATCGATGTTGAGTACTAATTAAAATCACGCAAAGTATTCTATCTAATCACCTTATTCACTAGTATCAATTCCATGTCTACGCTGTATGTTGTCGCAACTCCAATCGGAAATCTCGAAGATATCACGCTTCGAGCTCTTCGTATTTTAAAGGAAGTTGATCTCGTACTTTGCGAAGACACCCGTGTGACAAAAAAACTCTTATCACATTTTGATATTCACACTGCGACAATGAGTTTTCATGCAAATAGCAAACTTGCTAAAGTCGACCTGATAATCGAAAAATTGCAGGAAGGCAAAAATCTCGCATTGGTAACAGACGCGGGAACACCGTCTATTTCAGATCCTGGATCATTACTAGTGAGCAAGGTGAAAGAGTCTCTCGGAGACGACGTGCACATTATTGCTATTCCAGGAGCGAGCGCTTTGACGGCAGCATTGTCAGTTGCAGGACTTCCGGTCCATGAATTTACATTCGTGGGATTCCTTCCTCACAAGAAGGGGAGAGAAACTCTTTTCAAACAAATATTTGATTCTGAACGAACCGTTGTATTTTATGAATCACCACATCGTATTTTGAAAGCGCTCGAATCTCTCAACAAAATAGCCGACGTATGTGGTCAGTCAACTCGGCAGATCACTATTGCTCGAGAAATCACAAAAATCTATGAGGAAGTAGTTTCGGGTACTCCCGCATACCTTTTGACATATTTCACAGAAAATCCAGAAAAGGTGAGAGGTGAATTTGTTGTCATCGTTGGTCCTCGTGTATAATATGCATCATGAATAAACGAATACTTTGTACGGTATTAGGATTGTGGGTAGCTATCCTCCCATTTCTTGGATTTCCGACTGCGTGGAAGAATGGCCTATTTGTTGTGTCAGGTGTTGTAATAGCTATTCTTTCTTTTGTACATGCAAAAAAATCTCGAATCCTCTAAGTCTACATTTCATAGTACGTTTGTTGCATTCTCTCTTTTTGCAACGTTTGTTTTGCTCTTCATCGTATTTGTGGGTGCCTACGGAGGTACTTTGTATAAATATATTCGAAATGTTCCAGCATCCGTAGTGGGGGCGACGTCTTCACCAGCAAGTTCTACGGTGTTATTTCAGCTTCCGCCAAAAGAAGAAGTACAACATGTGGCCACACCGAAACAGGTGAAAGCGCTCTATATGTCGAGTTGGGTCGCGAGTTCAGAAAATATTCGCAAAAATATCGTACAAATTATAGATACAACGGAGACAAATAGTATTGTCATAGACATCAAAGACGCCACTGGGAAAATTTCATTTGTAACCGAAGATGCTGCACTCAACGGTATTGGTTGTACTGAAAATAGAATTCGGGATATCAAAAGCTTCATCAGTAGTCTCCACGAAAAAGGCATTTATGTGATTGGTCGTGTGTCTGTGTTCCAAGACCCATGTTTTGTACAAAAGCGATCTGACCTTGCTGTTCGAACTGGAAACGCAGAATCAATTTGGAAAGATAGAAAAGGTATCTTATGGATTGATGCGGGGGCGCAGGATGCTTGGAAATATAACGTACAGATAGCACGAGCATCGTACGAAATGGGATTTGATGAAATAAACTTTGATTACATTCGATTTCCATCTGATGGAAATATGAATAATATTTCATTCCCATTCAGCGGCACAAAACAAAAGAGGGTAGTGCTCGGTGAATTCTTTCAGTATCTCGATAAAGAACTTCATACACAACCAATAATCATTTCAAGTGTCGGTACAACAACACCTCAAAAATATCCTCCACAAAAAATAAAGAAAGACGGGCGCGAAATTGACCGACCAAATATCACGATTTCAGCGGACCTCTTTGGTATGGTTACAACAAATAGTGATGACCTCGGCATTGGACAGGTGCTCGAATATGCATTGCCATATCTCGATTATGTAGCGCCAATGGTATATCCTTCACATTTTCCTGCAACATGGAATGGCATTCCGAATCCCGCAGCGCGACCATATGATGTCATTCACTATTCAATGAAAAAAGCAGGGGATAGAGCAACAGCAATGGGTATTGATAAAAAGAAGCTTCGACCATGGATTCAAGATTTCAATTTGGGAGCAACATATACCGCAGAGATGGTGCGTGCACAGATTCAGGCAACTTATGATGTTGGTCTCGACAGTTGGATGATTTGGAGTCCTTCTAACAAATATACAAAAGCAGCGCTTCTCACAAAATAGTTCTTCAAATTCCTCATATTGTTCGCCGGTCTCTTTTTTACTTACATATATATCTGATATATACTACAAGCATACGATCTATGGAAGACCCAAATAAAGTTACATACTTTGCTGAAACGGACGCTCGAAATCAGCGTGTAAAATTTGGTATTAAAGCCGAGGACAGAACTCGACATATGTATGTCATTGGTAAGACGGGTATGGGTAAGTCCAACTTGCTCGAAAGTCTCGCCATCCAAGACATCCAAAACGGAAATGGTCTCGCATTCCTCGATCCACACGGAAAATCTGCTGACTTGCTTCTCGAATATATTCCAAAAGAGCGCATCAACGATGTGGTGTATTTTGCGCCATTCGATATGGAGTACCCCGTTTCGTTCAACGTGATGGAGGATGTTGGTGCAGAACGACGACACTTGGTATCAAGTGGTCTCATGAGTGCCTTCAAAAAGATTTGGGTAGATGCGTGGTCAGCTCGAATGGAATACATTTTAGGAAATATTATGCTCGCATTGTTGGAATATCCAGGTTCAACGCTCATCGGCGTAAACCGAATGCTAGCGGACAAAAACTTCCGAACAAAAGTTGTAGAAAATATCACAGACCCTTCTGTGCGGTCTTTCTGGGTGGACGAATATGCAAAGTATACCGAAAAGTTTGCTGCTGAAGCTGCTCCTGCGATCCAAAACAAAGTGGGTCAATTCGTTGCCAACCCGCTCGTTCGAAATATCATTGGCCAACCAAAATCAACATTCGACATCCGAAAAATAATGGATGAAAAAAAGATTCTCATCATCAACCTCTCTAAGGGGCGAGTGGGTGAATCAAACGCCAACCTCCTCGGTAGTATGCTTATTACCAAAATCTATTTGGCGGCCATGTCTCGAGCGGATCTCGACGAGGCAGGATTGAAAGCTGTACCAAACTTTTATTTGTACGTAGACGAGTTTCAGTCTTTTGCCAACGAATCATTCGCTGATATTCTCTCTGAAGCCCGAAAATACAAATTGAACCTCACCATTGCTCACCAGTACATCGAACAAATGAGTGAAGAAGTGCGTGCCGCTGTATTCGGAAACGTTGGTACAATGATTACATTCCGAGTAGGTGCATACGATGCAGAGGTTCTCGAAAAAGAATTTGCCCCACAGTTTACCGCCACAGACATTGTGAGTCTCCAAAAATATCAAATGTATTTGAAATTGATGATTGATGGTGTGAGTTCTCAGCCATTTTCAGCAACAGGATTAGCGCCAATCGCACGTCCTGAAACATCATACGTACGAGAAATTATTGACGCATCCCGAAAAAACTTTGCGCGTCCGCGATATGAAGTCGAAGATGAAATTCGACGATGGCACGAAAATACTTTTTCAACTGGTGGAGAAAAGAAGAACGATGACAAACGAGGGGGAGCATCAGGAGGATCAAATAGCACGGCATCACATGGTGGAGGATCTCAATCTGTAGGTGGTTCTGCCTCTCGGTCTCAGCATTCCCATGATACAAAAGCATCATTAACACCTTCACGACAGGGACAGGGTAGTTTTCAGCATGGCGCGGGTTCTCCTTCTGGTGAAAAACATTGGGACAAACATACAGAACGAAGTGATCGATCAAACGATAAGTCACATGACAAATCAAATGATAGAGACCGAAACAGAGATCGTTCTGAAGAGCGTCATTCCGACAAACAAAATTACAGCAACCGAGAATCTGCCGAAGATCATCGAGGACCTCGGCCAGCAACAACAGCTCCGGTCGCACAGCAATCTCATTCTCATTCACAAGATAGTTCAAGACGAGATAAAGAAAATCGGGATTCAAAGGATAAAAAAGAAAATCGAGAAAACCGCGAAACAGAGCTCCGAAAAGCAATTTCTCTCAGTTATCTCAAAGCAGAGCCAGAGGTAAAGAATGATCAAAAAACTCCAAAACCAGAGAATGTAGCCGCACTTCGAGAAGCGTTGTTGACTGTGATGAAAGAAACACAAGCACAGACTCAAAAACCTCTGCCTCAATCAGAACCTGTTGCTACTGCACCAGTTGTTGGAACACCATCCGCACATCATCACGAACACAAAAAACATATTCCCATTCCTGTTCAACCGCAGGCTTCTTCAGTATCTGCGAGTGCACCAGAAACAACATCTCCAAAAATGAATGCTCAGCAATCAGCTATTCAACAGAATACTGAGGCACAGCCATCTTCAAAACAGCAGCAAACAAATTTTGAAAATTCGACTAAAAAAAATATAAAAAGCCAGCAAGGTCCAGAAGAAGTACCAGAGGAAATACTAAAAAAGATTCTTGACGTACAGGAATAAGATCCGTGCGTATGATTTGAGGAGGCCAATGAAAAAATAAGGATAGTCATGTCTATATTCCTTCACTAATCGAAGTGTGATTTTGCTCATCTCGAGTGCATTTGTTGAGCTTGCATTTGAGGGACGTACCATATATCGAATCGTCGCACCGTCGACATTCGCAAATTTTCCAATTTTTCCCATACGTAGCCACAAATCATAGTCTTCATCGAGATACATCGGTTTGAAACCACCGACTTGTAGATAGCTTTCTTTTTTGAAAAGAACAGAAGATGCCGCGAAACAGTTTTTGCGCAGTATCGCAGAGCGGATTGCAGAATCGGAGAGGGGATTCTTGTGAAGACGAATAAGAGATCGCTGCTCATTCACAATCTCTATTGTTGATGAGCCCACAAGTATGTGATCTGTGTGTTCATTGAGAAAATCATATTGAATTTTCAGTTTATCTTCATCTACCCATTCGTCATCGTCATCGATGAAAGCAATGTATTCTCCAGTAGCCTCTTGTATTCCTGTATCTCGCGCAAGTCCAGGACCAACATTTGTCTCGAGAGAGATAAGCCGTAATCGAGATTCACTCAAAGCATAATCAGTCACGGTTTGGACGGTAGAATCAGTACTGCCATCATTGATAACGAGTACCTCGAGGAGATCCTTCGTTTCTGAATGTTGAGCAAATGTTTGATCAAAAATACTCGCCAAAGCTTTGGTGATGTATCGAGATCCATTTTTCGTAGCAATAATGACCGTAAGTCGAGGCATGGATATATAAGATTATAACCGAATCCATTGAGCGGGGGTAGCGTTCGTTGTATCTACAGAACGCGAGATAACCCACTGTTTTGGGGCAATAACAATTTTTGTGTCAGAAGGATTAAGCCATGCACCCCACCAACTGAATGTGCTATTGGCGATGATGTGATGTGCACAAGTGCTCATGAGATACAGTTCTTCGTAATACGCAATTTCAGGAGAAGAAACAAAGTTTATCGAATGTTCACTTTTGATATGTGTTTTTGCCCATTCGATGTCATCAGAAAACACAAATATGTGAATTTGTTTTGATTCATTCTTTTTAATTTCTTCAAGTGCGTTGTGATAGTACTCGAGAGGCACGAGTCCGTGATGTTTGGCGGCATGAATATTAGAAACATAATCGCCTCGACGAACATGAAGGGATACAGGAGCAATGCCAGCTGCGGTGAGCTCTTTGATTTTGAGGTGGATTGATTGAGCAGAAACGCTGAGGATTTTTTTGAGCGAAAATTCAGCACGGATAGTATCTGCATAATCACTGAAATATTGTTCGGTTTGCCACCAACCTTCGAGGTATGAACCATCTCGGGGATTCAATACTCGTGCATCTACGCTATACCATGATCCTGGACGAAGTCGTAATTGTATTTTTCGAATTGTTGTACGTATAAATGAATGGTGCTTTTGAACGAGTGCAGGCGAGGCAACAGGCAATTGTACATTAAAGTATTCGAGTCCAAGTTCTCGAAATGTATCTCGTGCGGCAGTTCCGCCATCGATGTATGAGGAAAGGTCATACTGAACAGCGTTGCCTGTGCGTAGAGCAATAGATCGTCCCACTGCGTATTGGAACATTTGGTTTCCGAGGCCTCCTTTTATTCGTACAATGATCATTTTGTGTTTGTGATAATAGAGAGATATTTTTTTGTCGCAACAGTATCGGTGAAATGTTCAAGGCTGTATTTTCGAGGTCGGAGTCTACTGTAATTGTCAGTGAGACGAGTGAGTTGTATGCCGAAATCTTCTGCGTCTTGGAAAAAATAGCCACAAGATGCTGTCATGTATGGTGCACTTATTTTTGAATCTTTCCACGAAAAATCTTCATATTCCCAGTATCCGCGATTCCAAACCAGTGTCGGAACATCTCGAACCCAAGCTTCGTGAAGCGCCAGCCCCTGACTTTCAGATTCAGAAAGATAAATCATGAATGCAGATGATTCAAGTTTTCGATAATAGTCCTCTTGTTTGAAAAATCCATAATGCACAACTGTAAACGGAATTTCATTATCAGAAAGCTGTTGCATGACAGATTGCAACAGCTCATCTGGAGCATTTTTTTGATAGATGAGAACCTGCAATCGCTTTGAACGGGGGATTGGTGGTTCACCAGGATCAACGACGCCGGCAGCCCATATCTTTATTTTGCTCTTTAACAAAGGAGCTTCTGAAAGATAAAAATCGCGAACCCATGATGAAGGTACGAGAATAGTATCGATGAGCGGGTTACAGAGTATTTTGCGGTGATCGAGGGGGGTCACAGCAATAGTAGGTCCTGCAATGATGGTTTTGATAAGACCTTTCTTCTTGAGGGCAATAGCTTCGCGGAGCGTATCAACACCAGAAACAACATGAAGGATATCTGAAGAGTGTTTTATCGGAGTATCTATAGAAAAAGGGAAGGCACATTCAGTAAGTCCTGTAGAAAGACTACGGGCAACAGAAGCTGGCCCTCGAACGCGATTTTTTGCGGACTTCAAGTAGACTTTCCATCGCTCGAAGGAAAAAATACTCTTTGGATACGTCCACAAAATCAACATACCTGTACTGTACATCATTTTCGTCTAAACCTGAATAGCAAAACCCTTACATATACACATAAAATGACTAAAAAGGAATTGTGTAAAGACGCTAAGGATACTATAATAATGTATATACGTGTTATTTATGAAGAATCCCATTTCTACGCTTTTGAATTCGACCGTCGTACGCCTTTTGGGAGGACTGTTTTTGTTCGCCGCAGTCTTCGCTGCGGCTCCTGCGCACGCGGACGTACTGTTGCCTGGCGACATTGATACTTGCGGGGAACTAGCTGCGCCAGGAACTTATACGTTGATTGCTGACATCAATGCTGGTTCGGCAGAAACAGCCTGCTTTGCTATAACTTCCGATGCTGTCGAAATCGATCCTAACGGACATTCCATTACCGGTAATATTTCAGTCATTAGCGGGGTGACCTGGAGCGGCACAGATGTTTCTTGGGCAGGAGACAGAACATGGAGTTTTACCGGAGCAATAAATGAGGGAACTATTACGGGTATTTCTACCTTCGGTGGCGGATCCCGAAACACTGGTACTGTTTTCGGCAATGCTACTTTTAATGATACTTCGTTTAATGATGCAGGTACTGTTAATGGTGATATTACATTTACAGCGGCTACGTATGATTCAAATGATAATATGTATGGTTCTGCAAATCCACAGCAAGGAACAGTGACTGGGTCAATTAATTTTTTATCACCAACACCTAAAAATTTTATATTACACGGCAGTGCTTCTTGGACAGATTACTCTACGTTATCCTGGAACTTTGTAGGCGGTAATCCAACCTGGACTTTTTATGATGATTCACACAACGATGGGAGTCTTTTGGGGACTGTGATCTTTAACGATAATTCCTATAACAGTGGTGGTATTAGTGGAACCGCCTATTTCAATAATTTTGCACATAACAGTGGAGGGGTACAGACTGCCATTTTTAATGATTCTACATTTTCATCAGGGACTGTTACAGAGGCTCAATTTAATGATGAGGCTTCCAATCGAGGTGTTGTCGTAACTGCTCAATTTTACTACTATTCATCAAATGATTGGAACGGAGATGTTCAACAGGAAGCAAATTTTTATGAATATTCTTCGAATAGTGGTAGTGTGTCCGGTCCCACAAGTGCTTTTTGGGATGCATCAACAAATTACGGTACAACTAATGATACTACTTTTTATTGCAACGCTAGTGATCAGGGTAGTGTATCAGGTCTAAGTACATTCAACTCAGAATGTAGAAATGTGTACTGGCATTCATCAGACGGTAACACTGATTGGGATAATATAAATAACTGGTGGCAAGATAGCGGTTTCACTATTTCTGCACATTTTGCGCCGCAGACGTATAATAGAGCATTATTGTATGGAACTACTTCTCCAATTATCGACCTTGCTACATGGAGTAATCCAATATACTTAGATTCAACACAACTTACAGGAGGAGCATATGATACAGGTGTTATTATTACTACAAGCCAAAGTTATGCATCTGAGCTTTGTAATGGATCTGGAATTATAGGAAATGCTACATTTAGAACAACAGCATATTTTGGAGGTTGTGGTGATCCAATCACCGGTAATGCAACGTTTGAGGATTCCTCTGCAAACTTTGGTTCAATCAATGGTACGGCTACATTTGTAAAATCTGTATATACAGGTGACGCTTGGGGAGGGGGTGTCCCACAGAGAGGTACTGCTGGTACAACCATATTCACCGCACCGAATGTTGTCTTTAATATTACATCCGGTTCATTGAGCGGTTTTGATGTTTCAAATTGGGTATTTAATGGGACTCCTACATGGAAGTTCATAAAGAACGTAAATGAACAGATGACCAATGACTTGACGTTGCCAGGAGATGTCTATTTTTATGGAAATAATATAAATAATAGCGGAAGTCTTTTGAATGCAAGCAGTACAATGTATTTTTATGATTCAAGTCAGAATTGGTATTCTGTCGTTAATGGTACTTGTAAATTTTATGAAGATTCAGTACAGGTTGGTGAATGTCTAACAAATGAATTTCATAAGCCTTTTTATTTCAACAATAATGCAGACACAAGTTGGGATAACTTGAATAATTGGTGGTATGATTCTGCTTTTCAGATAACAGCACCAAATATTCCTACAAATGGAGATGTTGTATATTTTGCTGGTACATCAACGTCACCGGTTGATCCAATTAATCTTTCACAAATTTATATCGCCAGTTCGACAACGGGTGGTGGAAATTTTCAAGTTGATCTTACAAATCTTACATCATCATCAACCATTACCAACATATATGGAGGGTGGATTATCGGTGCTATAAATGGATTGTTGAATATATTTAGCAATCTAACCACATCAACTGTTTTGGGTGGTGCAACAGTAGCCAGTGACATTGATGTAAGTTTCTATGACACGGCCCACAATGACAGCAATCTCACTACAACAGGTGCTGTAGAATTTTATGGCAATAGTTATAATGCATCAAATGGAACGATATTTAGTGCTGTATTCAATTTTTCTTCATACAACTTGGGAAGTCTAACGAGCGGCATATTCAATGACACATCATATAACGCTGGTACAAGTACGAGTGCTACATTCAATGACACATCTTACAATGCATCAACTACGGTCACAGCAACATTTAATGATTATAGTTATAATGCTGGTACTTCGACTACATCTCAATTTAACGATAACTCATACAATCGAGGATATGTAACAGGAACAGCTACATTTAATGATTCTTCATTTAATGGGGGGACAACAACAAATGCTTTGTTCAATGATCAATCAAAAAATACAATGATTGGTCTAGAAAATTTGGTAGCATATTATAATTTGAATAGCAATTTGAATGACTCCAGCGGCAATGGAAAGAATTTGACGCAAGATGGAAGTGTATCTGACCTCGCCGGTAAAATTAATAACGGTGTAAGATTTAATAATGGACGATTGTATACAAGTCCTGGAGCTCCTGGATTTGGTGGAACACAACTAACAATATCTTCATGGATTAAGACGTCGGGTAGTGGCGAATATTTCTTCGTCAATGCAAGTACTGGTAGTAATCCACAAGGTTCCGGCTATGGCATTACTGTAAATAATGGTCATATTGTCTTTGATATCGTGTATGGTGCTTCTTCTTGGTTACCATCAAACGCATATAAATTTCTTAATTCGATTTCTACCATAAACGACGGTAACTGGCATCATATCGTGGGAACTTATAATCAGGGTACATTAAAGATTTATATTGACGGTGTCTTGGATAACACATCAGTTTCATCAGATATGAGGATAATCGGAGGAAACCAAACAAATCGTTTGTCACTGGGTTCAAATGCAGACGGTACATACGGTAGATCTAATGGTGTAGCATATTTAGATGAAGTTGGTATCTGGAGTAAAGCTCTCAGTGATGGTGAAGTTTCTCGATTATATAATAGAGGTTCTGGAATTACGTACCCTTTCACAAATAACCCAGGTACAGTTCTTAACAATGCTACATTTGTCGGAGATCTTTCAGAAAATATTTACAACGGGGTTGTCGGTATTGTAAACGGCATCAAGACTCGTCTCTATAACGTACTCAATCCACAAATAAATTTGGTAAGAAATTTTGTGACGGATGGTCCATGGAAAGTAGTGGCAGATGGTGTTTTTGTAAATCTCTTTAATGCAACCGTAAATTACGAAACAGGTAGTACAACAGCAACTTCTTTTGAGGAGACAAACGGGGGATTTATTATGAAAAAATTGAGTGCAGGATCAATCAGTTCTTGCGGTATTATCGATACAGCTGGTACCTATACACTCAGTGCAAATATCTCAAACTATAACTATAACCCATGCTTCATTGTAACGACCGATAATGTTGTTATTGATGGTAATACTAAGACAATTTCAGCACATTCTTCATCTACAAGTCAGTATGCTGTACTCGCGACAAGTACAACACCTGGAGGTAGTGGTCATTCTGTGACAATTCGAAACCTTACAATCAGTAATTTTGCGTATGCTGTGAATGTGAACGGAAGCGCAAGTTCTACAGGAAACGGGGGAAATGCTGGTACTGTTATTATCGAAAATTCTGTAGTTCCCGGCATTCTTGCAAGTGGTGGTAGTGCTGGTACTGGAGCTTCTGGAGGACGTGGAGGAACCGTTACTGTATCTACATCAACCACAGGATCAATTATCGCGAGCGGTGCTCATGCACAAGCAAATGGTGGTAATGGTGGAACTGTCACAATCAATAATTCATACGGAACACCACTTTCAAGTACGATCACCGCAAATGGTGGTAGTTCAACAAGTTGTGGAAACGGAGGAAATAGTGGATCAATTGTCTTGACGAATTCAACATACGGAACGCTCACTGC
>CAZCNA010000011.1:0-20554 GCA_964500215.1 uncultured Candidatus Saccharibacteria bacterium
GATGGCAAATTCTTTGAATTCAGAGATGAAGTTTTTCATAAATAAATGTGAGAAATGGCTTAAGTAATTCTTAATTCGTATTGAAGTGCTTATCGTGTAGATGTTGCTGTGCTTGTTGAAAGTCCTGCAGCCTCATACACGAGCTTTCGAAGCGTATCATAAGGAATAGCTCCTCGTACAGCCTGTGTGCCGTTTATAACAAGCGTAGGCGTAGAATTGATGCCCATAGCCACAGCATCGCGCTTGTCTCGGTCAACGATAGCTCGGTGTTTTGAGTCTTTTGCGGAAGCTTTGAACGCTGTCATATCAAGGCCCAATTGTTTTGCGTATGATTCAAAGAGAGCTGGTCGATCCGCAGATGGTGCTGACCATGCGTCCTGATGTTCATAGAGGAGAGCACCCATTTCAAAGAATTTGCCCTGTTCACCTGCAGCGAGTGCGGCCCCAGCTGCTTCATATGAGTATGCGTGAAGCGGGAAGTGTCGGTATACGAGTGTGAATTTGTCGCCGTCTGTTTGAAGAAGTTTTTCGAGACTTGGATTTAGTATTGAGCAAGCCGGGCATTGAAAATCTGCAAATTCGACGATTGTAACTTTCGTGTTTGTGCCTGTTCGTGGCGCATCTGTTCGACTGAGAAGTTCTGGTTGAAGATTAAGATTTTGCGGGGTGTTGCTCTTCTTGCCAATTATGAAAATTCCGCCAATGATGATGGCGAGGGTGAGAAGAACGATACTACTTACTACTTTTGTTTCTGTGCTCATGTTGTTAAGTATATTATTTGAGTAAATTGTAATCTGGCTGATGGTAGCTGAATTCTATGATGGTGTGTGCTGATTATGCAATCAATGTTCCTGACTCTTGTGATCGGATATATCTTCGGTAAAGATGCATACAGATGATAATAGAAAGGAATGCGAGGAATGACAAGAGAGGAATTGTAATGAAGCCAAACCACTCGATGTATTTTGTTGTACATGAAATACCTGCAACACAGGGTGCTGCAGATTCTGGAATAACTTTGTAATAAAGGAGATTATGAAAAATGGCAATAACGAGACCAATCCATGCGAGGGTAAGCACATAGTAATGCACAATTTTATCTTTTGTCGTGATGCCAATGATGAGGATTGCTACAAGAGGGTAAAGAGCAATTCGCTGATACCAACATAATACGCATGGGGGATAGTCCTGAACTTCACTAAAATAGAGGCTCCCGAGCATTCCTACGATAGCCTGTACAAGGGCTATATAGAGGGCGTTTTTGCTGATTATATCTATAATTTTTTTCATATTTGTTCATTTTAGCACATATTTATATGGGTATTCATACTTGAAATGTGTGGGTAAAACGATATGATGAGTGCATGCATAATAAAAGCGACTTTATCGCATCTTTGAAAAAACACGGTCTCAAGGTGACTGATTCTCGTGTTGCTATTTTGAACGTACTCCAACACACTGACGAGCTTCTCACGGCTGATGAGATATTCGACCGAGTTAATCGCACTGTGAAATCTGATCGAGCAACTGTATATCGTACGGTAAGTACATACGCGCAGGTTGGCCTTATTGAAGCTGTACAGCTTAAGGACTCAAGTATTCGCTATGAAATTGCTCATAAGTATGACCATCACCATCATGCTGTGTGTACGACCTGTGGAGTTGTTGAGCATATTGCTGACGAATCGGTTGAAGAAGTACTCAGACGCATGACCAAAAAACTGAAAAAGTTTTCAGGAGTTGATGAACATGCACTTGAATTTTTTGGTACATGCAAAAAATGCGCAACGACACAGAAGTCTGCCTAAGAATCTACTATTGAGGCCGATACATATATCAAACACCCCTTACGAGTGCTTCAGTACCACGTAAGGGGTGTTTGTGGATTTGACTTTAATTTACTATAAGCACATGAGGACAACCGACCTTGTCCTGCATACAGTATGGAATAATTGGTATGAAGAACTCATCAATTTTTCCTCAATTTTCTTTTACAATTGTCGTGTAAATACGACTATCTAATTCGCCTTATCTTTGCCGATCTATCTTGTAGCCTCGTCCGGATACTGTATGAATAAGTTTCTTTCGGCCTTTGTCTATCTTTTTTCGAAGATTACGGATATGAGCTTCTACAGTATTTGAAAATGGGTCGCTGTCGTAGTTCCATACTTGCTCCATGATTTGTGAACGAGAAACTACCTGACCGCCTTTTTGCATAAGGCATTGAAGAAGCATAAATTCCTTTTTTGTGAGGTAGACATTCTTTTCACCTTTCTTGACAGTATGTCGGGTGACATCGACAGTGAGATCATCGAGGGTGATGACTTGTTCAGAAATGGTATATGGACGTCGAAGTAATGCTTTCATTCGCGCATGTAGTTCAGAAAAGCTGAATGGCTTGGTGAGATAGTCATCAACGCCACTTTCGAGCAACTTTACTTTTTCACTGATGTCTCCAATAACAGAGAGCAAGATAATAGGGGTTTTCTTGCCTGTCAGTCTGATATCTTTGCAAACATCGAGACCTGTCTTTTTAGGAAGGATATTATCAAGAAGGATAATGTCATATTCATTCGTACGGGCGATATATGAGCCATTCTCTCCGTTATCAGCTGTATCTACAATATATGATTCATTCTGGAGGTGCATCGCTATAGCTTCCCGTGTTTCTTGGTCGTCTTCAATAATGAGTACTCTCATGGTAATAATTGTAACTTATTTTTATATTTATAATATAAAATTGTAGGCTGGTACCTGTGAATTTTAGATAAAGATTTTATGAATTTTTTATGAAGAAGGCTGCTTGGGAGGGTGTTGATATAATTTGCTAAATGTTGGTTAATGGGGTATCATGCTAGTAGTTCGTAGATTCTCCCTAGCCAGTTACTTCGGCCATAGAGAGGTTTATGGATTGAATACAAGTAACAGTAAATATACATGTCAAAGAGACTTTATGTAGGTAACCTTTCTTGGAGCACAACATCTGATGCTCTAAAGGACGCCTTCTCAAAGGCAGGAAACGTGATTTCTGCCGAAATCGTAATCGAAAAACCAACAAACCGATCACGAGGTTTTGCGTTCGTAGAAATGGACGATAGTGCTGCAGAAGCTGCTATCGCTATGTGGAACGGACAGCCTCTCGATGGCCGAGCACTCATTGTAAATGAGGCACGACCAAAGACAGATATGCCACCACGACGAGATTTCGGATCACGAGATTCTCGACCACCACGACGAGATCGACAGGATTACTAATCCTCTCGAACATACAAAAACACCCGCTCTATGAGTTGGGTGTTTTTGTTTTGAATATAGAAATAGAATGTGAGTGTCCTTAATATGTACTTGATGATTAATTATGTTTATATACTGATTTTATTGATGAGAATTTCATCTCCATTTTGGAATACTAGTCTCAGATGAAAAAGAGATCTTTTATTGCCGGATGTTTTTCTGGCCCTGAGCTCCCATTGTGGGCACGATGTATTCTCTGGGTACTATTATTGTTCCGGAGATAACAAACGGGGCTCACCTTGCGGTGAGCCCCGTTCTTTCATGTCCGTATAGTTCTGTACAACATTATTTTCGTCGTGCCTTGTCTCGGTCTGATTTTGTGAGATATTTCTTTCGAATTCGGCAGAACTTTGGAGTTACCTCGAGATATTCATCATCACCGATGATTTCGAGACCTCGTTCAATAGTAATTTCAAGCGCTGGTGCGAGATAAATTGTCTCGTCTGTACCTGATGCTCGCATGTTTGTGAGCTGCTTTGCCTTTGCTGGGTTTACTTCCATTTCGTCACCCTTTGATGTATTTCCAACAACCATACCAGCATAGACTTCAGTACCTGGGGTGATATAGAGAGCACCACGATCTTGAAGGTTTCCAAGGGCAAAGTGAAGTGCCTTACCATTCTCCATTGATACCATTGATCCAACTTCTCGTTTTTCGATCTGACCTACGTATGGTCGGAATTCGATGAACCGACTCGACATAATACCTTCTCCCTTTGTGTCTACCACAAACTGACTTCGGTACCCGAGGAGACCTCGAGTTGGGATATCAAATGTCATTCGAGTAATACCTTCATTTTGCTTCATAGAAGTCATGATGCCTTTTCGACGTCCAAGTTTGTCGATAATAACACCTGAGAATTCATCAGGAGTGTCGATTACAACTTCTTCGAATGGTTCGTTGTCTGTGCCGTTGATATTCTTGATGATAACTTCTGGCTGTGATACCTGAAGTTCATATCCTTCTCGACGCATTGTTTCGAGGAGTACGGCGATGTGGAGTTCACCTCGGCCGTATACCTTGAATGCTTCAGCCTGAGAAAAGTCGATGTGAAGACCAACGTTTACTTCAAGTTCGTTTGTAAGTCGTTCACGAATTTGTCGACTTGTTACGAATTTACCGTCACGACCTGCAAATGGAGAGTCGTTTACGAGGAAGTTCAATGAGATTGTTGGCTCATCAATCTTGATAGATGGAAGGGGATCAATATCTGCAGAATCAGTGATAGTTTCACCGATATAAATGTCTGAAAGACCAGCAATCATAGCTACGTCGCCAGATATTGCTTCTTCAACTTCTTTTTTACCGAGACCTTCGAATGTATAAAGCTTTGTGATTCGGCCGGTTCGAGTTTCTCCTGTTGGTTTCTTGATAGTCACAGTCTGACCGTTCTTTACGACGCCACTCCAGATTCGTGCAACTGCCATTCGGCCAAGGAAGTTGTCGTATGCGAGGTTAAAAGGCTGCGCTCGGAGATGGTCTTCAATTGCTTGTTTTGCTGGTGCTACTTTATCCAAAATCATTTCAAAGAGTGGATCGAGGTTCACGAATTCATCAGAGAGATTTTTCTTTGCTTTTCCATCTCGTCCGATAGCATAGATAATAGGGAAGTCGAGCTGTTCGTCGTTTGCGCCGAGTTCCATAAAGAGTTCGAGAACTTCATCATGCACTCGCTCAGGGTTTGCTGCTGGCTTGTCGAGCTTGTTCATCACTACAATTGGTCGAAGGCCGAGTTCAATAGACTTTTTGAGTACGAATCGAGTCTGGGGCATTGGACCTTCCTGTGCATCCACAATGAGGAGCACACAGTCGATAGATCGAAGCACTCGTTCTACTTCAGAACCAAAGTCTGCGTGACCTGGAGTGTCGATGATGTTGATTTTTGTGTCCTTATAGGTAAGGGAAGCGTTTTTTGCGTAAATAGTAATACCACGTTCTTGTTCGAGAGCGTTTGAGTCCATACTGACAGCTGTATCTTTTACGGCTCCAGTATAATTCATCATGGCATCTACAATAGTAGTCTTGCCGTGGTCCACGTGTGCGATGATAGCGATATTTCGAATTTCCATATATAAATAATTTGCTGACAAACAAAAAACGGCAGGAGCCGATTAAGGACTATATTTATAGCATAATTTTTGTAACATGTAAACGACCCCTGCGTCATTCTAGAATATCGAGTATTCTAAGCATATTATTCACTTGTACCCGAGACGAAAGGTCAAAATTATGCTACAGTAGTGAGGCAATACATTAATAATTTCTCGTGCATCTTCATGATTAAAAAATTCATTCACAAATACACAATTTACCTAAAAAAACCACTTGTTTTTGTTCCTTTAGCCCTTCTCATCATTGGAGGTGTGGCTTTGGCTGTCTCTGGCGGCGGAAGTGCATCGAATACAAGTATTGTCACAGTTACACCCAAGGAATTTGTACAGGATGTTGCCGTGACTGGTAAAGTTGTTTCTGCTGAAGACGTCGCACTTGGATTCGATGCATCTGGACGCGTTGCCAAAGTAAATGTAAAAGTCGGTGATGTTGTCACACAAGGACAAGTGCTCGCGTACATTGCAAACGGTGACTATGCTGCCTCTGTAGCACAGCGTCAGGCCATCGTGGCTTCAGAACGTGCACGATTGGATGAAGTGCAGATTGGATCACGACCAGAAGATCTCGCATTGGCACAGTCAGATGTTGATAGTGCACAGCTTGCAATTGATCAGTCAAAACGAAATCTCGTTGACTCAATCAAGGATGCATATGCAAAGTCTGATGATGCCCTTCGAACAAAGATTGACCAGTTATATCGAAATCCTCAGACAGAGACACCAGAAATTACACCTTTTAGTGCGAATTCCGTACCGTATGTACATCCAGCGACAGTAAACAGTCAGCGAATTGATATTGGAAAGACATTGAATAGTTGGGCAGTTTCTGTTCGACGTCTGACAACAGACACCTATTCACCAACATACCTCACTGAAGCAAAGACAAATGTGAACAAGATGCGAGAATTATTGGATAACCTTTCTATTGTTGTTTCAAATTTCGATACAGGCCAGGGTCCATCAGCAGCAACTGTTGAGCGATACAAAACAGATATATATCAAGCACGTACAAATATTAGTGCTGCTGCAGCTTCACTCACTGCGGCTGAACAGGCTTATACTGCAAATACATCTTCATTGAAACGAGCTCAAGAACAACTTGCGCTCAAAAAAGCGGGTTCAACGCAGCAGCAGATTGATGCACAAGCAGCTCAACTTCGAAGTGCCCAAGCACAGCTTCAGAGTGCTCAGGCATTGTATGCAAAAACACTTATTACTTCACCGATTAACGGTATCGTATCAAAGGTAGATGTGATGGCCGGTGAAATTGCATCACCAAGTACACCTGTTATTTCTCTCATTAGTGCTGCAAATTATGAAGTTGAAAGTTATATTTCTGAAACAGACATCGCCAAAATTCACGTAGGTCAGACAGTACAAATTACACTTGATGCATACGGAAAGACAAATATATTCCCAGCGACCGTGACATCTGTTGATCCTGCTGAGACAGTCTTTGAGGGCGTATCTACATACAAAGCAAAATTCCAGTTTCTGCAAAATGATGAACGAATTAAATCAGGTATGACTGCAAATCTCACTATTCAGACAGACAAACGAGACGGTGTGATTGTTATTCCTCAACAAGCAATCTATCTCAAAAATGGCGAGAAAATGGTGAAGGTCCGAATCGGTTCTCGAGATGAAGAACGAGTGGTGCAGACTGGAAGTATAAATAACGAAGGAGAAATTGAGATCAAGTCAGGTCTCTCATCTGGTGACCAGATTATAGTATCCACAAAATAACGTATGAAGAACATTGCGTTTCGAGTAGGATTTTTTCTTGCCATTCGGCAAATCAAACGAGCAAGTCTATGGACAACAGGTCTCATCATTTTGGTGATGGCGCTTACATTCCTCAACCTTGTGGTTGTTAATGGTGTACTCGTAGGTCTCATCCAAGGCGCAATTGAAGCAAACAAGGAGCATTATATCGGTGAAGTGATTGTTACAAGTCTCAAGCAAAAAAACTTTATTGAAAATAGTCAGACAATTTTTGATATCGCAAAAAGTTTGAAAGGGGTAGAAGCCGTTTCAGGTAGATATTTGGGAAGTGCCAAAATTAATGCTGATTATCGACGAAAACTTCGAAACGACGAAGTGCCAAATGCTGCTGGTACAACACTTGTGGGTATTAATCCCTCAGATGAGGATGAAGTAACAGGACTCTCAAAGTTCGTGATTGAAGGAACATATCTCAATGAAGGCGATCCAGATGGCGTGATGATTGGTGCGAACTTATTGTATCGATTTACGCCAATTGATTCGAGTGCCTTTCAGTCACTCCGAGGCGTATATGTTGGTGATAAACTCAAATTGACTGTCGGCAAAAATGCAAAAGAAGTTGTAGTACGAGGAATCATTAAATCGAAAGTAGATGAAAATGATTTCCGCGTGTTCATGGTGGATAATGAGGCACGAAAGCTGCTCGGACGAACGGACAATAACCTGAATGAAATTAGTATTCGAATGGTTCCAAATGCATCAGCCGATCAGGTGATGGCTGCAAAACAAGTATTCCTCACAAATGGTCTGGATGAAGGTGCTGTAATCCAGACATACGAAGAGGCACTTCCAAAATTCGTCAAGGATATGAAGGATATGTTTGCGCTCCTCGGAAATATGATTGGAAGTATTGGTCTTGCTGTAGCATCTATCACTATTTTCATCGTTATCTTCGTAAACACACTCACCCGACGAAAATTTATCGGAATTTTGAAGGGGATTGGAATTGATTCAAGAGCGATTGAAATTTCCTATGTTCTTCAATCAATCTTTTATGCGATGGCTGGTGCCGTTGTGGGGCTTGTCATATTGTACGGATTCTTGAAGCCCCTCGTAGATGCTCACCCAATCAACTTCCCATTTAGTGATGGAAGAATTTATGCACCGCTTACAGGAACACTTATTCGAGCAGCTATTCTTCTCTTTACGACAGTTATTGCCGGATACATTCCCGCGCGAATGATTGTAAAGAAGAACACATTGGATTCAATCCTTGGACGATAACCATATACACATATGTCAATAATGATCGAAACAAAAAAACTTATAAAAAGTTTCAAAAACGGAGAAGGGATTACTACTATTCTAAAAGGAGTTGATTTGGAAATTAAGAAAGGAGAGTTCGTAGCTATTATGGGGCGATCTGGTGCTGGAAAAAGTACATTGATGTATCAGATTAGTCTTTTGGATAACCCTACATCAGGACAAATTATTATTGATGGTGTTCATGTGAATAAATTGACACCTGAGGAGCAGACAACATTCCGTCTCAAAAAATTGGGATATGTGTTTCAGGATTATGCGCTTCTTCCTGACCTTACTGCAAAAGAAAATGTAGCCGTGCCGCTCATCATGCAAAATATGAGTACGACTAAAGCATACAAAATTGCAGCTGACGCCCTCAGTCGTGTAGGGATGGGACATCGGTTGGACAACTTGCCAGCACAGCTTTCCGGAGGTGAACAACAGCGAGTGAGTGTTGCTCGTGCTATTGCGCATGAACCAACAATTTTGTTTGCGGATGAGCCGACGGCCAACCTCGATAGTGAATCGTCTGCACGAGTGATGGAGATATTCAAAGAGTTACATGATCAAGGACAGACACTGGTGATGGTGACGCACGAACCAGAATACGGTAAAATTGCTGACCGTGTTATTCAGCTTCAAGATGGACTTATCATTGGAGAAAAAGAAATCGTTCACTAATGATTAGAGAAACAGCGCGTTCGCTTCATCCAAATCTTTGAAATTATTTATCGGCTGCCATGCTGTGGTAACAACTGCGTGAAGTGGATAGGTATCAGTGTGGGCAATCGCAGTTTGGGGAAGACCATATTCACCGCCCTCAATACCCTTTGGTTCAAAAGAAAATATTCGATCATCGAATACATACACGCCGGTGGCAATATAGGTGCCATCGGCCTTTTCTATATCTGTTTGAGGACGGAATCGTCGCATGATGCCGTCTTTGTCAGGAATAGATGCATAATATGCCGGCATGACACGTTTCTGAATGCCAAATGCGAGTGGGTATTCTAGAAATGGTGTAAGCTCCGATTTTGTATGAAGATCATCGCCACCGAGCACGAGAAATCGTTCGCCTTGTGCGATCTGATCTTTGATTGAAAAGAGAGATCCATACGTACCGAGCATTGCACCTTGTGAAATAGTTCTCACAATTGGTCTATATGCGTGCGCAGCTACTTTTTCAGCAATATGCGAAATAATTTTCTCTTCGAGATATTTTGTGATGACAATTACTTCATCAATAGCGTCGGGAAGTTCTTGAATAATACGATCGAGAATGGGGATGCCACCAACGGGAAGCAGAGGTTTAGGAAGTGTGTCGGTGAGGGGCTGAAGTCTGCTGCCTTTGCCTCCGGCTAAAATGATGGCTTTCATGTGCTGTTTATTATATAAAAAATGAAAATATATGAAAGGGAAAAGGGGGAAGCCTTGCGGCTTCCCCCTTTGTATCCTGATTTCTCACCACCGAGTTAGACCTGAATGGTCTTCCCGGCAAGTACGAACGTAACGCGGTCCGACAGGCGCGCCGAGATATACTGCGGCTGGTTGCCTGCACGTTTCCGGTTCAGATGGTGTCCGATCATTCTCAAGTAGCTCGAGAACGGAGCAAACTGGCCTGCCTCGACGGCATTCAGAATGTCTGCTTCAGACATGAACAGTACCTGTGTTGCTTCTTCTCCGGGTTTCATACCAGAGGCATCATAGGTATTTGTTTGGAAGAGCAGCACCTGTCCGAACAAGGGCCGACCACTTGCATCTTGGGTGTGAGGAATGGTTTGGACGAACGCACCGACGAAGCCGTAGTGTTGCCGACTCGCGAAGATATTGCATTCTTCCATCGTTTCCCGTTCACCCGCTTCATCCGCGAGCTCGCGCTCACGAAGTTCTACGCCGCCACCTGGCAGTTCATACTTTCCGCGAAGAGACATCACAAGGCAGATTTTGCCTTCGGCATCTTCGATGATGAGATTAGACCCGTTGATATACTCAGGAAGGGTATATTCGGGGTGTGCACTTTGCGTCATTTGTTGTGACCTCCTGGAGTATAGGGTAGCGAAGTTCTTTGCAAAAAGCAAAAAAATATAAAATATGATGAAAATTTCAAAAAATGCTGAAGTGAGGCAAAAAAGAGGATTTTGTGGTATATTCCTTACACAACGTCTTCGGACGAAGCAATATCTATGTTAAATCATATACGTAACTTCAGTATTATCGCGCACATCGACCACGGCAAGTCTACGCTTGCTGATCGTATGCTTGAAATCACGCATACAATCGAAACCCGCAAAATGATGAACCAAGTGCTCGACAGCATGGAACTTGAGCGTGAAAAAGGCATCACCATCAAGATGCGACCAGTGCAGATGAAGTACAACATGCCAGACGGAGGTCAGTACCAGTTGAACCTCATCGATACCCCGGGACACATCGATTTCTCTTATGAGGTGTCCCGGGCCCTAAAGGCCGTGGAAGGCTCTATTTTGCTCGTAGACGCTACCCAAGGAGTGCAGGCGCAGACATTGACCACCCTCAGAATGGCCAAGGAATCAGGCCTTACAATCATCCCCGTACTCAGCAAAGTAGACTCGCCAATTGCACGTATAAAAGAGGTAAAAGAAGAAGTATCAAAACTTCTCGATTGTGATGAAGCCGATATTATCGAAACTTCAGGAAAGACAGGCGAAGGGGTTGAACATCTTCTCCAAGAAATAGTACGACGAGTACCACCACCTCACGAAGAGATAATAGACTCAGGAAGTTTCAGAGCACTTGTATTCGATTTTCAATATTCAAACCACAAAGGCGTTATCGTATATGTGCGTGTGATGGAAGGTTCTGTTACAAAAGCATCTGAACTTTTGTTCAAAATTGCAGATGAACGATTCCACGCGCTCGAAGTGGGTATTTTTACGCCAGACGAAGAGGCTTGTGATGAACTCAAAGCCGGACAGATTGGTTATATCGTGACTGGAATCAAACAACCAGGTATTGCATCTGTCGGAGATACGATTACATTATTCAAAAAACCGCTTCCAGAATTGTACGGATACATGAGTCCAAGTCCTGTAGTGTGGGCTTCTGTCTATCCAGAAGATGCAGATGATTTTGATTTGCTCAAACAGGCACTCGGCCGCCTTCGATTGTCAGATTCTGCATTTTCTTTTGAGGAAGAGTCATCAGGGTCTCTCGGCCGAGGCTTCCGATGTGGATTTTTGGGTCTCCTTCACCTCGAAATTATTACAGAGCGATTGAAACGAGAATTCAAACTTGACCTTGTCATTGCAACACCGAGTATCACATACGAAGTTGTGCTCAAAAGTGGCAAAACAGTCACTGTGTATTCACCATCACTTTTTCCAGACGATGGATTGGTAGAAAGTGTTCGCGAACCCTGGGTGACCGTACAGATTATTGCGCCTCAGGCATATACAAGTTCCATTTACCCAATGCTCTACGATCATGAAGGGGAATTGAGCGACACTATCACGTTTGGAGATGGCCGTGTGCAGATGACTATTCACATGCCTCTTCGAGAACTTATGCGAAACTTTTTTGATGAACTCAAGAGTATTTCTTCAGGATATGCATCACTTTCATATGAATTTGAATCAATGCGCGACGCGGAGGTAACACGAATGGATATTTTGGTGGCGGACGAACCCGTAGAAGCATTCACCCGTGTTGTTGCACAGCGACGACTCGACGAAGAAGCCAACAAAGCTGTTGACCGTCTTTTCAATGTTCTTCCACGACAAATGTTCGTCACAAAGATTCAAGGAAAAGCCAATGGACGAATTATTGCCTCACGAACACTTTCAGCCCTCAAGAAAGATGTAACTCAGCACATGTACGGAGGTGACATCACCCGAAAAATGAAACTTCGAGAAAAGCAAAAAGAAGGTAAAAAGAAAATGAAGGAACGAGGCCGCGGAAGTGTAAACATTCCACACGAAGTATTCCTCAAAATGATGAAGACAGGAGAATAGGTGAACCAATAGCCTCAAAGTGAGAGACTACGAGAAAAAAGCAGGAACAGAGAGCAATATCATTGATACGATAATCAAGACACAGACAGCTCCCCAGAGGAACTTTAGTTTTTTTTGATTTTTTGGATCGAAGAGCATGGTGGTGGTGGTTTACCTATTTAATAAGATACGTATATAATAGCAGTACATGCGGGAATTTCAAGAAAAACACGATTTCAAGAGGCGATTATACTCTAAAACCTCACTCATTATACTTTTGCTTGTACTTATTCTCCTTGGTAAAGGCGTTATTAGTGTCTATGGAAAGGAAAAATCAAGTCGAAGAGAACTCGAACGCGTTCAACGCGATCAACAAGAGCTTCAGGGCAGATATGCAGGGCTCGAAGAACGAAATAATTGGCTCAAAACAGACGAAGGTATCGAAGCAGAAATCCGATCAAAATTTGATGTCGCAAAAAGAGGCGAAGGTGTAATTGTTGTTGTGGATAAAGCTCCAGCACAGCCAGCACCAGAGGACGCCGGTATCATACAAAAGATTTGGAACTCAGTAAAAAATGTTTTTAAAAAAGAGCCAAAAAGTGAGGAATAAAGGCACACTTTGACTGTAATAGTTTCAAAAAATGAACGTTAAAAGAGGGCGTGCGTGTTTGATTATTATACATGTATTTTTGAGGTCTTTATAGACTTACGTTTATACATGAGACCGAGTATAATTACTCACTATGAAAATCACAATTTACAGCACACCAACGTGTACATATTGCAATATGGCCAAGGAATTCTTTACTCAGAACAATCTTTCGTACGAGGAGTTCAATGTTGCTTCAGACCTCGAAAAACGAAAAGAAATGATTGAAAAGAGTGGCCAGCTTGGAGTACCTGTTATCGATGTTGATGGCAAAATATTCGTAGGCTTCGATAAGTCTATGATTGCTTCAAAGATCGGAGTTACAGCGTAGACGTTGCACATTACTATTAATTGCAATCATTCTCTATGAATAAAAATATACTTTTGTCCGTTGTTAGTATCATTGTATTAATTATTCTGGGAGTGACTATATATAAATCATCCTCACATATGTCAGAAGTCGCACAAAACGGTGATACCGTATACGTTCACTATACAGGTACTCTCGAAAACGGTACAAAATTTGATAGTTCATACGACAGAGGTCAGCCTTTGCCATTTATTCTCGGTGCTGGAATGGTAATCAAGGGATGGGATCAAGGTATTCTCGGTATGCGCATTGGTGAAAAGAAGCATTTGATTATCCCGCCTGAACTCGGCTATGGTGCTCAGTCAATTACAGACAATACTGGCAAAGAAATCATTCCTCGAAATGCCACATTGGTTTTTGATGTAGAACTCGTGCGGGTAGATAAAGCAGCAGCTTCATCTACACAAGCAGCTCAATAGTCAGTTAGACAGGTTCAAACAGTCTCGGACAGTTGCGGTCCCTATTTTGAAAGAATGCCTCTATGCGGTAGCATAGGGTATTCTTTTTTGTGATAGTTGGTGAGTGGTGCGTCGAGGGTGCAGGGTTGAGGGCTTCGCAAAAGGAATTATGCCGCTGTAGTTAAATGGATTATAACAGTCCCGTCCTAAGGGGTAGTTGCAGGTTCGATTCCTGCCAGTGGCACAAATAAAATAATCTGATATCTCATCAGATTATTTTATTTGCTTGATAACTGTAGGAATCGAAAGCCGGAACGAAGTGGCTATGTCGCTTTGCGACTGCCACGAGTGAGGCGGGGTCGCAGGCGAGCTGGACACAGCGAGACCTGTGACCGATTCCTGTCGCACAAAACTTTATTATATTTTGATTATTTATACATCTAATTTGTGCTATAGTAATCGCATGCAATCTCACATCTTTATTGCTCCAAAATCTCCAAATTATGAACTTCTCGACAGTGGTGAAGGGATGAAGCTCGAACGATACGCGGGTATTGTTGTTGCACGTCCAGATCCGCAGGCTTTGTGGAGAAAATCACTCGGCGAAGGGGATTGGAATCAGGCACATGCCCTCTTTGAAAAAAAGACTGATAAAAAAGGCGATACCTCTGATCGTACGAGCAAGGGGGCGGAAGATGCAAGCGAGGAACGAGGCAATTGGATTCTGAAGAAAGAAGTCCCAGAAAAATGGGACATGGAATATGGTTCACTTGTCTTCAATATTCGTCTCACTCCATTTAAACACACAGGTATTTTTCCTGAACAACTTTCGAACTGGGATTGGACAACCGAAAAGATACAGCGAGCAGTACAGAGTGGTAAGACTCCACAGATTTTGAATTTGTTTGGATATAGCGGCGGCGCCTCTTTAGCAGCTGCCGCTGCAGGCGCCGCCGTTACGCATGTCGATGCATCTCGAGCGGCCATGACATGGGCAAACGAAAATGCAGAGAGTTCAGGCCTCAAAGACAAACCTATCAGATGGATGCTCGATGACGCAGCCGCATTTGTAAAACGAGAAATACGTCGTGGAAAAAAGTATGACGGAATTATCATGGACCCGCCAGCATTCGGTCGAGGTGCAAAAGGAGAGATTTGGAAGATAGAAGAGTCCTTCTTGCCGCTCTTTGACGACTGCGTCGAACTCCTCAGCCCAGAACCCCTCCTATTCGTCGTGAATGGGTATGCCGCAGGATATTCGTCTATAGCATACGAGAACAACCTCCATACGCTCGTACAGCGCTTCAAGGGGCACATAGAGAGTGGCGAGCTGACAATACAGGAATCAGGTCCCCTCAAGCGTTTGTTGCCTTGTGGGATCGTTTCTCGATGGTCTTCAGAATAAAAAACCGGGGATTGGGCCAACCTGTCCGGTATTGAAAAACCCCTTAGAATTTGCTATATTTTAGCCATGGATCAAGAACTTCAAGAAATCCGAAGCGAGCTCAAACGTATTGCTCGTGTAGCCGAAGAGAACAACGTATTGTTGCACAGTATTCAACGGCGAGCCCGGATGAGCTTTATGTTCATGATCCTCAAGTGGGTTGTAGTCGTAGGTGTTGCAATTGGCGCTTTCTACTATATACAGCCATTTTTGGAGCAAATAGCGGCAATTTACCAGCAACTCACGGGTTCAAAGGTAGATTTCATCAACTTGCTTAAATCGTTCAAATAATCTATCGTGTAAGTCCTGCCTATGTGCAGACAGACAATCCATGCCGAGGTAGCTCAGTTGGTAGAGCATATCCCTGAAGAGGATGGGGTCGCCGGTTCGAGCCCGGCCCTCGGCACCATACGAAAAAAGACCAGTACATACTGGTCTTTTTTCATAAATGTATAATTCCGCACCTCAAAGGTATACCTCTCGTATTAAATTTATATAGACTTTACTCGGAGCTTTGTCTGTCGATCTTTGTCTATTCGAGGAAGTTTGATAGTGAGGAGACCCTGATTTTCTGTTGCTTCAGCGGCTTCGATATCAATCTCATGTGGAAGCTGAATTGTTCGAGAAAATGCACCCCAATACAGTTCTCGATAATAGAAATCTTCGTCCTTTGCCTCTCTATCGATTTTTCGATTGCCTTTGATAGTGATTGAGTCACGAGCAACAGCAATATCGATGTCTTCTTTCTTTACACCAGGAACCATAGTTCGAACGATGATGTCATCAGACGTCTGATATACATCGACAGCGAGTTGGCCTTCACCACTTGGTTCTTCCATCCATGTTGAGTGGTTTTGGTTGTATGCAGCCGCCTGCGCATTCACAGAACGAGCCTGTGATTCGGCCATTTCTTCTATTTCTTCTTCATCTATATTTACGCTGCCTGTTAATCGTTCAAAAAAAGATCTTTTTTTCATAATATGGGGTTATTGGTGTACTAAATGATACTACGGTCTTGGTGTTTTTAAAACTTTTTAATTAACTTAATTCTCTCTAACGCAACGATGAGCAGAATAGTAGTAAGCCAGACAAATGAGAATATGATAAACAAGCTCTCTTGTTCAGATCTTATTATAAAAAAGTTAAATAGGCTATGCAATAGAGCGGCGGTGATAAGTCCAATGAAAATCCAGATGAATTTTTTGAATCGAGACTTGTAGAAGGTGAATGCAATAAAGATAGAGAGCGCTCCCGACGACACGACATGGAGAAGACTGGCACCCATAAAGCGGAGATTGCCAGTCATGATGCTTCCGATTGTGTCACCTTGGAGGAGTGGAGTGAGCAAAAAGAGCGTATTCTCGAGCGCTGAAAAGCCGAGCGCAGCAGTCATCATATACACAAACGCATCGATAGGTTCGTCGTACACTTCTTTTATATGAAACGCATATATATACGCGGCAAGGAATTTCACAGCTTCTTCAAAAAATGCCCAAATCAAAATAACAGGCCAATCTGAGGCTTCGAGACTAGGAAAAACGAGAAATACGGCTTTCTGAAAGGGAAATACAGCAAAAACGGCGCACATACCGAAGAGGAAGGTGAGACTGATGACATGCCGAGGTTCATTGTGTTCATGCCCTTCGTGCATCCAAAACCAAAGCCAAACAAGCGCGGGGAGAACACCTCCGACGAGCGCGTACACGAACATTTCTATAACGAACATTGGCGAATTTAGTATGCCGGCCATGATTGAGCAATAAGCAATGCGCTTGGCTCAATTGTATCATTTATTGTTTGTATTTCCGAGATACTTTTACCCGTTGTGAGAAGAAGCCAGAGTTCTTCGGTCACATGTGGCATGTATGGATGCGTTATTTTCAAAATTATTCTCAATGTATCGAGCAAAAACTGCGCGCGAGATATTTTTTGAGCATCATCTCCATCTTTGAAAACATTTTTACTTTCCTCGAGAATAATGTCCGCAAATCGACTCCACACATACTGATAAATATGTTCTGATGCGAGATGAAGCTTGTATTCTTCCATCTCTTTTGTGATTGTCTGAATGAGCGCGGTTCGTTCGTTGATAAGTTCTGCGTCGCTTGCACTCCAGTTTTTGAATGATGGATCATACACATGGCCATTTGTGTTTGTGAGCACAAATCGAGTGATATTCCACAATTTATTTGAAAAATGCTTGTATCCCTTGATTTTGTCTTCGTAAATACGGCTATCCATACCTGGAGTTGTAGCTGTCGCAAGGAACATTCGGAGGGCATCCGCGCCATATTTTTCGGATGTTTCGATAGGGTCGCCACCGTTTCCGAGGGACTTACTCATTTTTTGGCCTTTGCTGTCTCTAACTGTACCGTTGAGATACACGGTCTTGAATGGAACTGTACCGATGGCATACCCAGTCATCAAAATCATTCGGGCAACCCAGAAGAAGAGAATTTCATATCCAGTTACGAGAATAGTTGTTGGATGATATGTTTTCAAATCAGCTGTCTGATTTGGCCAGCCAAGCGTAGAGAATGTCCAAAGGCCAGAAGAGAACCATGTATCAAGTGTATCTTCTTCTTGTACCCATTCATCGCCAGACGGTGCCTCAATACCAGTATAAATTTCTTCTGAAGCTGTATCCTTGTTCTTGTACCATACGGGAATTCGGTGACCGTACCAAATTTGTCGAGAAATACACCAATCTCGAAGATTATCAATCCAGTGGAAATATGTTTTATTAAAGTGATCCGGCAGAATCTCTACTTGGCCATTTTCAACGGCTTTTCGCATGAGATCTTTGAATGTAGTCTTTGATCCGGATTCAATACCTTTGATTTCAGAATGGGGAATTGTGAATTCTTTATTTACAGCCACGAACCACTGCTTCATGATTTGAGGTTCGATAATGCCACCTGTTCGTTCTGCTGTCGCAATTTTGTGCGTGTACGCTTCTTCTATTTTCTCTACAAGACCTTTTGACTGAAGCTTTTCTACAATCTTTTCTCGAGCATCTTTTATTTTCATGCCTGCGAATTCGCCCGCAATAGGAAGAAGCTTGCCATATCTGTCGATGATTTGTTCTTTTTCGAGATTATGTCGTTCAGCAATATCAAAATCGACTACAGAGTGCCATGGCGTAATAGTCATAACACCAGTTCCAAATTCCATATCAATAGCCGTATCTTTTATGATTGTGGCTGTGATTGGCCCGTTAATCCATTCAAGATCAATTGTCTGACCATGTGTATATGCTGCGTATCGTGCATCGTCTGGATGCATTACAACGTATTTGTCGCCGAATTTTGTTTCTGGTCGGGCAGTACCGATAACAAACGGTCCGTATTTGAAGTAATAAAATTTTGAAATTTCTTCTTGATATACAATTTCGTCATCTGCAATTGTTGTTTGGCCTTTTGTGTCCCAGTTTACAATTCGTGAACCTTGATAAATAAGCCCATCATCAAACATTTTTTTGAAAATTGTACGAACTGCGAGATTTCTCGCGTCATCCAGTGTGAATGCTTCTCTTGACCAATCAGTTGATGCGCCGAGTCGTTTTACTTGAGATACGATGGTGTCATGACTTTGTGTTGCGAATGCTTCAATGCGCTGGAGAAGAGCCTCTCTGCCGAGATCATATCGTGATTTGCCCTCTTTCTTTGAAATTTCTTTTTCAACTTTTGATTGAGTGGCAATAGCCGCGTGGTCCGTACCAGGAATCCATAGAGTTTTTTTGCCTTGCATTCGTTTGAATCGGATAAGGATATCCTGGATTGTCACCATGAGGGCATGACCGAGGTGAAGTGTTCCTGTTACGTTAGGTGGAGGAAGAACAATAGTAAACGGTTCAGCGTCTGCTTTTGTAATGCCGAGTCGAATAGACTCATCAGGATTGAACAAACCACTTTTTTCCCACATCTCATACACCTTTGATTCTGTCTCTTGAGGGTTATATGGAGAAAGAAGTTTTTCGGGGATGCCGTTTTGCTGTTGTGACATAAGTACGCCTATAATAGCAGGTTTTTGAGGTTTTTTCCATTTACAGACTGAGGTTTCCTTGAGCACGAAAATCTGTTGATTGTGCTGTTTCTGGTGCATGTGTGAGGCGAATATATCCTGCCACAGCAATCATGATGGCATTGTCCGTCGACATATCGATTGATGGCACAAAGAGAGTCACTTCAGGAAATTCAGTTTTGATGAGTTCCTCAAAATGCGCACGTATATATGTATTGGCCACCACACCACCACCGAGGATGAGTGTCTGGGCCTGTGTATGGACGAGTGCTTTGTTTGTTTTCTTGATGAGAACATCCGTCACGGCGTTTTCGAATTCTTCGGCAATAGCTGCTTTCATGTCTTCAGTCAATTGGTTGTCGGGAGTTGTCTCTTTTAGATTTCGAACGAGATAGAGGACTGCTGTTTTTATTCCAGAAAAAGAAAAATCCATGTCAGGTGTGCCAATCATTGGTCGAGGTAGGGTATATGGATTGCCTGCTGCCGGTTTCGAAGCGCGATATGTTGCGGCCAGTTTTGATATATGAGGTCCACCTGGATATGGGAGCCCGAGGATACGGGCGACCTTATCAAATGCCTCACCAATGGCATCATCACGTGTTCGTCCGATAACGGCATAATCGTCCCATTTCTTGATCTGCACCAATTCTGTATGCCCACCAGATATGAGAAGTGCCAATGCGGGGAATGTTACGGCAGGCACAATGCGAGTAGCGGATTCTAGTGCTTTATCTTCAGTTTCAGCTGATGACGCTATGTCAGCTGACTGATCCGTCAATCCAGTATTCGATTGCGTATCCATATGTGCACTGCCCATGAGTACAGATACGATGTGGCCTTCCATATGATTCACTGGAACGAGCGGCACATTCCATGCCAAGGCGAGCGCTTTTGCAAAACTAACTCCAACCCAGAGTGCGGGTTCGAGACCTGGTCCTTGTGTCACTGCGATTGCGTCAATCTGCGGTACAGGAGATGTTGATACAAACTGCAGGAATCGTTCATATAAATCTGCTTCACGTTCGAGAACTATTTTAATTTCATTTATTTTTTCTTGAGAAAGATCTGCCGGCGTTGTGATACATCCAAGTCCTGTTTTCTGCGCTATACCAATCGCTGTAGAGAGAAGCGGCAAAATGTTTTTGTTGTGTTCACGCTTTGCGAGCATAGGAAATACACCACCATATTCCGCATGACTTTCCGCTTGAGAATACAGCGCATTACCAAGCACCCGAAATTGAGGATGTTCGGGCGTACCTGTTGCTT
>CAZCNA010000012.1:0-18593 GCA_964500215.1 uncultured Candidatus Saccharibacteria bacterium
AATATTTGTTAAAGCGAATTTACCTTTTTTGTAGAGAGGATATGAAGATTATGAGTATCAACAGTCAGAATAGATTTGAGAGATGTTTGTATATCTTTGTACATTCCCGTCGTACGTATGCTAATACTATGGTCAGCATCTTCTTGAATTTCTGAGATTGTGCATTGAATATTGCCATCTGATACATTGAGCGGAGCACCCGATTGAATACGAAAACCCGTGTCTTCTGCCAGATACAGGAGCGCAATATTCAGGCAACTTTGTGCCGAACGTTCGCTCTGTATCTTGTACATATATTGCAGAATATTCATTCGCTGAGTGAGATAGTATGAATTTGACACAATCAAAAACTGCAACATCATAGTTGCTGTGACAATAACAAACAAAATTGCCCCGTATCCGCGAGAATTCATCTCATAAGAGTACCGAACACTCATGAATACTCGCTCAATTTTTTATATACAAAAGATGAATTCAGAATGTGTACTAAACATCTGTATGTCTCCCAACTTACACAGTTGTAATCTTCTTTCGAGAATATCGAGTGTATCCAACAGCAATCGCGATAACAAACAATAGTGATCCAATACGAGTTCCCCACTGGTGAAGCGTATGCCAGTGCGCGCCAAAGAAATATCCGAGCGTGAGATATACAAATGACCACAACAATGATCCGAGCGTATTCCACCAAAAGAATCGATCAAAACGCATTTCAGAAGCTCCCGCAAAAATAGAAATGACAGGACGCAAAGGTCCAATAAAACGGCCAAAACAAACACTTTTTCCACCATGTCTCAAGAAAAATCCTTTTGCAGATTCTAAATGACTGTATTTAAAAGCACCCTTGTGATCCTTCAAAAAACGCTTTCCATATCTTCCCAATGAATAGCCGATGATCTCCCCCATTGTTGCACCGATAAAAGAAAGCAAAAGTAATATCCAAAATGAGCCATACCCTTCGAAGGACAAGAAACCAAAGAGCAACAACAGCACAGATCCCGGCACGAATGTGCCTATAACAGGTACGGATTCTCCAAGGGCTGCCACAAACATGATGCAATAGAATACAGGCGTATTGCTTGCAAAAACATGAATATTATCTAACACAACATTTATAAGAGTATCCATACGTCAACCATTATATACGCTCACGGCAAATAGAGGTAGCATTGAACCATATATCCTCTTATTCTTGTAACACCAGACACTATGGTGCGTTATAGCAAGTGTCGTTATCAGCTAATATATACCATTATGAATATTATATTTGTATTGATTCCTCTCATCGCTGCGGTCACCGTCTACATATCAACAAGATATACCACTAGTGGTGTCCATTGGTATGAACACATCCGTAAGCCTGTCTGGACCCTTTCTATCAGTAGTATAGGGTCAGTTTTGACAATTCTCTTCATTTTGACGGCTACGTCTGCCCTCATTGTATGGAACATGACTTCTGGTATTGATAAGTACTTCATTCTTGGCCTTTATGCCACGAATGCAGTGCTCAGCATTCTCTGGAGTTATATCTTCTTCAAAGAACACCAAATGGGAATTGCCGTTTTTGAGGCAAGTGCGCTCTGGGTATCAGTAGCCGCAATCATACTTGCTGTATGGAGTACATCAACAATCGCTGTTCTCTTACTCTTGCCGTATCTTTTGTGGGCAAGTTTCGTTGCCTATCTCAGCCACAGTGTGTGGAAGTTAAACACAAACTGGAAGTGGAGTTCTATCTAACATACGATACAGGCGTTCAAATAAAAAACCTCCACATGATGTGGAGGCTTTTTTATAATATCTTTACTTATTTTTGATGAGATGTATATCGTTTGTATGATATATATGAATAGAGAATCGGTCCGACAATGATGATAACAAGTGATGCAATGAGAAGTGGCAATCGTGATGTGATTGGCAACAACGCTGCGCAAATGAGAAGTGCTCCCCCAATGACAAACAATGGTCCGCTCTTTTTGTGTGTATCAGTCCAGACTTCTTCGCTCGATAATGTCCACGGTGTGCGAATACCAACAAACCAATTTGGCTTGATTTTACCCAAATTCACTCCGAGAGCGATGAATAATGCGCCGATGACAACGGGAGTTCCCTTTGCCATATCGATATTGTATCCAATACCATTGAATCCGATTCCGAGATAAATTGCAGCGAGGGCAATAACAATACTCAACCGAAAAAGTGCATATGGTTTTTTAAATTCTACATATCTATCCTTCTTAGGATCAATATATCGAATAACGCTCAAGAAGATGTGCAATGCGAGAATAAACGCAGGAAACGCGAATGCAGCAACCATTCGTGAACTATACCCATCTACGTCACCACTAAAATTCCAGTGTGTCGGTACAAGCTCCGGAGAATGCTGATAAAAATAGAATCCCATTCCAAAACAACCAATAATAACGATAAACGCAATGACATGTATAAGTGAAGTTTTCATAATAGTTATGTGCTCTTAATAATACGCTTTTTACGAGATTTTTCTATAGGCTTCGCCAAAAGAGCCAATTTTTGAGAACGAGACAATTTTTTGAGTACCGCTTCCCTCTTGAGTGACTCGCTGAGAGAGGTATATTCTTCAACATATTTTAGAGATACTGGCCGTCGAGCACGGGTGTATTTTGCACCTTTTGGTGATGAATTATGCTCAGCAACTCTCCGACTGATATCTGTCGTACGTCCCACATACAGTGTTGTATCTGCACATTCGAGAATATAGGTGTAATACGTCATGACAATACGAATATCCGAAACTTATTTAAATTGTATATCAATTATTTTCGTAAACACTGGTTTCGTATTAGGAAGTTCTGCAGATCCTTCATCAATCTCTGCCTTCTGTATACTGAGTTGACCATTTTCTTCGAAGACACCGATCTCTACTCCTCCACCGGGTGCCCAACAAACTGCACCAGCCTTTTGATTTGATTCGAATGGCCACTCTGACGTCCTCATATCAAAACAAGATCCTTGATATGTGCCAAGCTCATAATGCGTTGTACTTGTTGAATGTGCAGTGAGTATATTGAGAGATACGGTTGTTTCTGAAAGTCCTGTTTTCTTGTTTATACCCTTTTCACCAAAAGTCCATGTATAACTGATAGTTGGACATTCGGTGAATTCGCATTGTGGACCCTGTCGCCCTACTGCTGTGCCATCTGGGCAGATTCGGGCCTCCATGGTACATGCAACAGGTCCTTCTGGGGCTTGAACGGCTATAGGCCGAAAGATAACACCAAGGCTGATGAGCGCGATACATATTGCGATAATTGTGAGTCTTTTTGCCATATATACTGTTGTTATATTGTACTATCATTATACACCTCTCTGTATATAATAGGAGGTGGTATACTTAAGCCATATATGACTATGAAGAACGCATACAAAATATACATGGGGATTGCCGCCCTCGCTCTCCTCGTGGCTTTGCCAAACGGCGCGAGGGCGGCTTCTGCGACATCAACAATTCGCTCTGAATCTTCAATATCTGAATCCTCAAAAACTGCAAAAAAAGATCGAGAAAATTATCTTTCAAGCATGAAGACCAAACAAGCAGAACTCAAAAAAGAGCTCGTCGACCTTCGCAAAGAAAAAAAACAAAAACTTCAACAAGAAGCTCGGACACGAGTACAACAACGTATCTTTAAAATTTATTCTCTTTTCAATCAAAAATTAGCACGACTTCAGCGAGCAGATACAAAAATTACAGCAAAACTCAATCAAGCAAAAGCAGCTGGTATAGATGTATCTGCAATCCTCCCCCTTCAACAAAGCGCCCAGGAAACACTTCAAACTGCAAAACTCAGCGTTGAAGCCGGCCGAACGCTCGCACTTCAGCAAGTTGCGACATCTTCTTCAAAAGAAATTCTGAAAGACCTCATAAAGAATTCTGAAAAAAGTATCAAATCAGCAGCAGAATCATACAAAAAGGTAGCCGAAGCCCTCGAACCTCTCAAACTTGATACTGTTGCACCACAAGGACAATCACTTCCAGCGCGAGCAGCAACAAGCAGTTTATCCGCTTCTTCTTCGAAGAAATAATCCAACAGGCCTATGACTATGGATACAATTACACCACCACTTGAACCATTAGAAAAAGTGCAACACCACAATATAGCCAAGCGGCTAATTATTATTCTTGTCGGACTTGCGTTCATTATCGGTATTGCAGCATATACAACGATCAGAGTCCGAACATCTCACACCCCGCAGATATACAAGAGCCAGCCGACTCAGCCACGATATTCAAACAGCGATATCCAAGCAGATATTAACGATGCTTCTGATATTGATACGTCCGCAGATATAAAAGCAATCGAAAAAGAATACTAAAAACGGAAAAGCGCTGACAACAAATAAAATACAATAGTCATATAAAAAACACCGCCAGAAGGACGGTGTTTTTTATATCAAATACGACTACTCAAACACGATTCTGATTATCGATGAAAGAGTTTCTTGAAAAATTGACCTATACCACCCATTACACCAGGCTTTGTCGATGTAGAACTACTTGCCCAATTTCGATGATTATCGTTAGGGCGCATCATACCTTCCTTTGGACCCGGCATACCTGTGAGAATGAGATTTGCTTTCACAGTAGAGCTACTGATTGTCCCCTGTACTGCAACGTGATCATTCACCGCGATACTTGAAAGTGTACTTGTCGCACCGGCTTTGATAACAACAGCTGTACTTGCATCTACCGCGTATGTTGATGATGCTACATTTCGTTCTGGTACATGACCGAGAACAGAAAGAATTGTTCCGTTAATGGCAGTCACTTGACCCACCACTGCGGACTTCATCATTTCTGGTCTAGCCATCATACCTCTATCCATGTCTTTTCCTTGAGCCCAAGCGGGACTTGATGATGCCATATGGCCTCGTTCAGGTCCGCGACCTCTTCCCATCTCGCCTCTTATTGTGGCTGTATCAGCAAGAACAACAGATGTTGTCGCCAGCGTCAATGCGATTGCACCGACGGCAGCTGATGAGCGGATAATATTCTTTTTCGTAAACATAATGTGAGTTCGTAAATTTATAGTGATCTTTTTTATACAATGATGAGTGTTGGCCATATTTTGGGACATAACCACACTCCTCCCTTAATACATCTCTCCTACAGGTTTATTTCATTTATTCTTCATCACGATTGATTCGATGTTTTTTTGAGTGCCCACTGGTTGAACTACGGTATATTTTGTGTATTTGTGACGCAGAAAAGCCTTGAGAAATAAGGCTTTTTTTGGCCTCCTTATCGAATTGCAAGCTGTCTTCGACTGTCTGTGCAGAAACATGTCCGACACCAGCAAAAAACAATGTTGTAATAATACCTCCTGTCGCAAGTAATTTCCTTTTTTTCATAGATTGAATGTAAGTTATATTAAGCGCCATGTGAATTTTGTCTGGCTCTTACTATTACATTCATCGAAAATACTTTATTTCATTTTCTGTTCAAATTCAGATTTGTGTTTTTTGTTTGGCGAAAGTGGCCCCATATCTTTGATATTTCGGATGGTTCGAGCGCGAATTTGTCCATTCACAAGTTCTCCTGAAATAACAATGCGATCCCCTGTGCGGAATTGGATTGGGGGCAATTGCTGAATATATCCAGCCTGTGGCAAAAGTACAACAACAGGTGTTGATGTACCTATGCCCATTGGATTGTCGAGTTCGACATTCATGGTAGAAGATGATATGCCTGCAATGATGCCCTTGAAGACACCGTGACTGGCTGACGGTGGTCGGCGGACGCTCTCATAGAAGCCGCGGAGTGGAGGCGGAAGGATCTCTTGGTCCGCTTTATCAAGCATGACCTCGTGGAGAGCCGACCGATCAACCACAAATCCCGAAATGACAACAATACCCACTACTCCCACAAAGAGATACAACACCGGCACTCTGTATCCGAACTTGAATGTCCGCAGGAAATATTCAACGAGGAATATCAATATAATCTCAAGAAATAATAATTTTGCAGGAAAAAGAAGGAGGAATATTTGTGTACCACTAAGACCCATGTCAAGGAGTGTGCCGTGACCACTGGCTCGGAATGTGAAGGCCAGAAAACTGGCGAAAAAGACAGATACCATAACGAGTGCCAATACCATGACAATCAATGCAAAAAACTGCAAACGGAAATACGTTCGTGAGTGTGGGTCCAGCTCCTGTTTCTTGATTTTCTCAAGAATAGCTGAAATTTTATCGTGTTGTGGTTGTGTATTATTCTGCATACTCGTGTTCTCTTTTTATATCCATTTTCTCATATATTTTTTTGAGTGCTTCCTTTCCTCTCATCACTCGAATACCTACGGTCCCTATCGGTATCTGAAGAATATCTGAAATTTCTTTGTAACTAAATTCTTCGATGAAATGAAGGATAATGGCTTCTTTGTATTTGGGTTTAAGCTCATCTATTCCCTTATCAATCATTGCCTTCATTTCTGCGAGCTCTTTTTCTTCGAGGACGGGATCTTTGTATACCTTGTGCGAGACCAAGGTATCGAGTTCAAAATATGGCAAAAACAAAGGACTTTTTTGCTGTTTCTTGAGGCCATTCACAAACGCATTGTGGGCAATTCGATAAATCCATGAAGAAAACTTCAACGAAGTATCAAAATTGTTGATGTTTTGAAACGTACTGATAAAGACATCCTGAACAATATCTTCGATATGTTCGGGGTTTGCCAAGAACTTTCGGCCATACCGAGAAAGCTTTTCGTCGTATCGTTTCATGAGGATGCCGAATTGCTCTGTATCCCCTTGCTGTATACGTAATACAATGTCCTCGTCTGTATATTTCAAAATATCATCCATAAATAGATCCTGTGGTGTATATGATTTAATACCCGAATCGCTCGAAATGGATTTGCTGCTTTGGAATACCCATTGCTTCGAGAAGCGCCACTACAGAATCCATCATCTGGAGAGGTCCACAAATATAAATTTCACGGTCTTTGACATCTGGTACCAGTCGCTCAATTTTTTCTTTATCAATATATCCTTTTTCATATTGGGCACTTTCTTCTTCTGCAGTTGGATTTGAGAGCACGAGTTTTGTGGCCTTCACATATTCATCCAATTCTTCTTTGAATACTGTATCTTTGACTGATCTGTTTCCATACAAGAGCACCATGTCGCTCGATGGCTTATCAGACAATGATTCCGCCAATGCACGAATAGGTGTAATACCAATCCCTCCCGCGATGAACAAATATTTTTCTCGATGTGATTTCTTTTCAGTGAATACACCGAGCGGACCATCCACAATCACATATGTACCTGGCTTAATCTGTGGAATTCGCTTCGTGAAATCGCCGAGTGCCTTTGCGGTAAAACGAATATATTCACCATTTGGTGCAACTGAAAATGAAAATGGATGCGTGTACCAAAGCCCTTTTTGCAAAAATGTATAATTCGCAAATTGTCCTGCTTGAAATGTGAATGATGCGAGCTCACGGCCCTTTATATATACAGAATAAACATCATCACTTTCTGAAACAATCTTGTCTACATAAAATCGATGTTTGTTGAATACATAGAGAGGTCGAATGAATCGATATGCAACATACACGCCACCAACTGCAAAGTTGAGGATGAGCCAATATGCCAATCCCGCCCCTCGCGCAACAGGACCTGTGGCAATCTGATGACTAAACACGAGGCCAATGGCAAGATACACACTGAGATGTGTGAAATACCAATATTCATATTTGAGTTTTCGTCGGATAGGTGGCAACGATACGAGAATGATAGCTACAAAAATCATAAACCCAACGCAAGCGCCGAGAATATCTTCCCAACTCGAGAGAAATCGTATGAACTGCGCAGTCATACCAACGTGAGCTTGTTGCGCATATCCATATACGAGGAACAATGGATGAAAGAGAAAAAAGAAGGCCACAGAATAGCCGAGCCACCGGTGGATCTTGTTCATTTTGTCATGACCAAATAACTGTTCTATCCATGAAATTTTTCCAATGAGGACAAGCTGCAAGAGAATGGTCACTTGAGCAAAAAGGCCAAACAATTTTCCGAAGGCAATGGCCACACTACTCGTGTCTGCGTCTACAAACAAGAATGAAGACCCTGTCCACCAAAAATACATGATAAGGGCAATATTCACTAATCCAACAAGATAAATAAGTGTTTTTTTCATAGCTGTTGTTATTATATACCAAATACTTCTCCCGGGAACCCTGCGGATTTTTCGATAGAAAAATCCGCATATAGCACGAGATATTCGAACGAATACCGCGAAATCAGTTCGTCACTCTTGATAAAAAACAAACACGACGCCAATCCATCAGCAAGGAGCGTCGTGTCTGCAATTGCCCATGTTGCCAAAATTTCTTTTGGCGAAGCCAATTTGTACGGATCAATGATGTGATGGAAATCTTGCCACTTTCGACGACTGCCAGCAGAACCACAGAGACTCCGGTTTTGTATTGAGACGGTACCAATAACCTGACTGAAATTCTCTGGATTCTCAAGACCAATTCGAAGGGGCTTGTCCGAAGATGTGCGATATCGAATATCCCCACCTGCGTCCACACAATAATTGTGAATACCCGCTGCCTCTATAATCTCACCAACAATATCAATCAAGTACCCTTTTCCCAACGCGCCGACATCGAGAAGCACGGGCTTTCGAATTGTCAGTCGTGGATAGGCATACTCCATGACCTCATTCCATGGCAGTGGTTGTTCGAGAGGCTTCTTTTGTACAAGCGAATACTGCGGATCATATCCAGCATCAACGAGCACTTGCCCGATGAGCGGCGTCAGACGGCCTTGAGTGATCTCATACAGTGCAGCATACAAGTCCATCATCGGTTGCGCATCCACTGGCAATGTATACTCGCCGGCATGCTTCGACATTTCGGTGACAAGTGAATCTTCACGGAACCGAGAATAGTCTTTGTCGAAGACATCAATTCGATCATGAATCTGTTTAAGGAGGGCTGATTCTTGCTCTGTAGAAAGAGCATCAGCAATATCAATCTGCCAATGTGTGCCAATTGCCTCAAACTGAAACTGTGAAGCCATGAACTATGAATTCTTTGCCTGACTCTTAATACTTGTTACAGCATTATTGAAGCCAATCGGTGTGAGTGAAGATCCAGAAACCTTTCCAAGTGAAAGTGTACTGATATTTTTACCAACAACATACTGTTTGTATCCAGAGACAAATTTTGCAACATACTGCTTTGATTCTCTATCTCGGATACGTGAGGTGTCGAGACTTACATCAGTCACAATATCATTCTTGAGTGTGAGTGTAACATTCAATGTCTCATTGCTTTCTGGAGTTCTATATGTTCCAGAAGCTGTGTATGTACCATTAGTATATGTATATGTCTTTACTGAAGTTGATGAAGAAGCAGATCCACCTTTGACTGTTATGTCAGTTTTCACAGAAGTATCTGTACTATCAGTTGTGGAAGAAGATGTATCAACTGTAGATGTTGTGTCATCTGCAGTTGGAATAACTGTCTCAGTCACTGGTTCTGATTTGAATGAAAAGAATGCAGCAACGGCAACACCAATCGCAACAATCGCTCCGATAATTCCGAGTATTCCACCGCCGTTACTTTTTTGTGTTGGTTCCATACTATAAGTGTTTATTTAATATCATAATTACCATCTCCGCTCCACCTATTACAGCATATTTTGCATATTATTTCATGTGGAAAAGATATGATTAGTTAGTGAGATATAATTGACTTTTTCTGCTAAATATGGTAAGATAGTAGCTGGCTTCTACCGCTCAATAGAGCGCTATTTGACCTTTGACAAACCAAAATGCCAAGCTGGACTATTCCAGTGAGGCTCCAACCAAACCATACGTTCATACATACTTATGAAAACGGAAACTCCGTTATCACAAAGACCAACACCCTTCGAGATGTTCGTCATCCTTCTGTTGTTGGCATTGCTTAGCCTTCCATACTGGCTTAAGGCCTTTCACAAGAAGGAGCAACAACAAAAGCCTTCCCCGACCTCGGTCGTGGAACAACCCAATCAGTCAACCAAACCGGCGACGATAACGTCTGCCACAACACACACCTACGGAGGGGTCGAGTATGATTTCTCCACAACCAATGCCATCAAGGCGGAGTAAGACTTATGCTGAAAAAAACACTGACCCTCGCGGTCATACTGTTGAACCTGCTCCAAGGAGCACGCCCGGTCGTGGCGCAAACGACCAGCCAAACGGACGTTGCCCAAGTGGGTGACCAAACCGTTAACTCGGAGAACGTCGCGCGCGTCTTTCTGAAAAGCAAAATCGCATATTACAAGTGCTACTTTTCGGACAGCTTGCGCGGCGGCGAGGTGGATTGGGAGTACGGCGAATTTACCATGCAAGCGGACGGCACCATTACGGTGCTTTCGCTTCAAGGTGACAACGTCGCCATTCCATCTGACGCGCCCTTGCGTGGCCTGCCCTATCCGACAGTCGGTCAGCGGCGGGACTTCAACCTGAGCATCAATGCTTATGACAAGGACAATCAGTACCTTGGCTACGGCAACGCCTACACGGTCGTTCTGAAAAAGGGCGATCCGTTGGTGGTGGAATTGAAGATGGCCAATGTCGGTGACTTTATCAAGTCCGCGCTGCCTGCGGGAGTTTCTCCCAACGGCTTCGTGCTTGAAACCACCGACGGTAGCCGCTTCTATTACAACACTGGCTATGGCGGATTCTTTGTCTGGTCCAGCCCGGTAACGGGTGTAGGATTCCGCATCTACGACAGTCAAACGGGCATTGTCTACCAATACGGCGACATTGTCCCCTTCGACGACGTCCAGGTAACGACGGATTCGATCGTCAGTGTCACCATTGAAGGCAATGTCGTTCCCTTGAGTTTTGGGAGCGGCAACAACTACACCTACCGGTCCAACCAACTGCTCAATGGGAGCGTCCCCGTGGTCAATCCGTCCACCGGCGTCAAGACGAACGCAAAAGCGAAAGTCTATACGGCTTCGCTCAATGGCAAAATGGTCTCGATGTCGATCTACGGCGTCAAAGGCAAGGTGGTCGTGAAAGAATGGTCCGACAGCGGCGACCTTCAGGTCATCGCACAAGGCCAGTCATACATCCCCGAGTACGATTCCTTCAGCCTCACCAGGGTAACCATCCCTGGCGGCTGCGACAAGGTCATCATTGAGGTCATCGGTGACCTCGATGTCCCAACGATAGGGTTCGAACTGTCCATCTCGGCGTACGGTGATCCTTTCCACGGGTAATCCTCACCGAGAATAACGAGTGGAGCTTACCAGCTCACACTCATCAATCAAACCTTCGGGCCCCGACGCATACATGCGCGGGGCCCGTTTTTTATATTAAAAAATAAAACAACATTGTATTCTTTATTATTATATTTATAATTTTCTGTCTCACCCACCGTACCTATTCATGCTATTCTATATATATGACATCCACCTTTCTCTCTATCCTCCTCACGTATAGATATGTGGCATTGTTTCCTTTGGCGGCCATAGAAGGCCCTGCTGTTGCATTAGTGGCCGGATATCTCATTCATCTCGGATACCTCGCGATTATACCGGCATATATTATTTTGATTTTCGGAGATATCATCCCTGATAGTATCTATTATCTCATCGGCAAAAAAGGCAACAAAAAGCGCATTGTAGAAAAATACAGTCCTCGTCTTCGTATCATTGCAGGAAGTTTTAATTTGCTTGATCATTTATGGGAACATCATCCACAAAAAACGATGTTTTTTAGTAAGCTTGCATATGGACTTTCTATCCCATTTATTATCAGCGCGGGTATATCACAAATGTCATACAAAAAATTCTTGCAATGCATCTTGCCTCCGACATTATTTCAATACGGATTGTTGATGATTGTGGGCTATTCATTAGGAAAATCATTTGATATTTTTACAAAATACATACGATATGGGGGCATTGGCGTCGCATGCACATTCGTCATTTTTATTGTATGCTATTCACTATTCCTCAACTACGCCAAGAAGACAATTATCAACCTAGAACAGTCTGAACAATAAACTCATGCACACTGTCACTTGTATCATTCCCTGCTATAACGAAGAATCTCGTATAGGAGAGGTTCTCAAAGCTGTTTCAAATCATCCACTTGTCAAAGAGGTACTCGTTGTGGACGATGGATCAACTGACAATACAAAGCGTGTGGTCGAACAATTTTCAGAGGTGACATTCATTCAACACGCAACGAATAAAGGTAAAAGTGCTGCAATGGCAACCGGACTACGCAAGGCAACAGGAACATATGTATTATTTTTGGATGCAGACCTCGTTGGCCTAACTGCACAAAACATCACGGATCTCATTACTCCTGTCATCGAGAACAAGGCAGATATGAGTATGAGCCTTCGAAAGAATAGTCCCGGGTTGTGGCGTCAGATTGGTATAGACTATATTTCAGGTGAGAGAGTCTTGCCTCGAGCACTTTTTGACATGTATATTGATACGATGGAAAAGTTGCCTCATTTTGGCATTGAAGTGTTTATCAACAAACTCATTATCGACAAACATTTTCGTATCAAAATTGTGTGGTGGCCTGAGGTTGAAAGTCCTTTTAAGTTGAACAAATATGGACTCATAAAAGGCGTACTCGGTGATATATCTATGATGAAAGATATATTTTGTACAATATCTGTATATGCGATTATTCGACAAATCATACTTCTTCGTAAGAGAAGAGTGTAATACTATGAAAGAATCACTACGCATCAGCCTCATCATTGCGGCATATAACGAGGAACGTTATATAGGTGATTGTCTTTCAGCTGTTTTCCAATCTATGCAGCAAACTGGAAAATCTTTTCATGAAATAATCGTCGTGGATAATGCGAGTACAGACAAGACCGCCGAGATTGCTCGAACATTTCCCGGAGTGACCGTCGTGTTCGAAAGCAAAAAAGGCGTTACGAACGCACGACAATGCGGTTTTGTGCATAGTACAGGCGACATCATAGCTGTCATCGACGCTGATACTCGAATGCCTATTGGATGGTATGAGAAAATTGAAGAAGCCGTGCTCAATACCCCAGATATGGCTTGTATCAGCGGTCCTTACAACTATTATGATATTCCTGCGTGGCGCAATTCACTCGTTCGAACTTGGTATTTCTTGGCAATTCCCTTTTACCTCATGACGGGATATATGCTCACCGGAGGCAATTTTGCGATAAAGCGTGATGTGCTTGAAAAAATGGGAGGCTTTGATACGTCTATTCGTTTTTATGGAGAAGATACAAATACTGCGCGGCGCGCACATCAATACGGAAAAGTATTATTTCACCACACATTTAGTATTGGTACTTCTGCGCGCCGCTTCGAACATCAGGGTCTTCTCAAAACAGCCTACTTGTACGGCACAAACTTTTTGTGGGAAGTATTTTTTCACAAGCCACGACACAATACATACGCAGATTATCGATAATCTGCACGAACAAACGCTTTCACCAAATTTTCGAACAAAGAATAGACAGTCATGGGTCCAACACCACCAGGTACGGGCGTAATGGCGCGGACGATATCTTTGACCTGGGCAAAATTCACATCGCCTTGCACTTCGTGATCAGGAGTAACAGTGATACCAACATCAATCACCACCTGTCCAGCTTTCACATGTTCTGCGCCAATCAAATGCGGTTTTCCTACTGCAACAACGAGAATGTCTGCTTGTTTTGTTTCGCCTGCCAATTCGGCAGTATCAATATGACAGATAGTCACAGTCGATTTTCGATTCAAAAAAGCAAGTGCTGTAGGACGACCAACCAGCGCTGATTCCCCTACAATCACCACTTTCTTGCCAATGAGACTGACACGGTGATGTTCGAGCAACGTGAGAATCCCCTGCGTCGTCGCGGGCACAAAGGCTTCAGTATTATCGAACAATAATTTCATATTTTGTGCAGTGAGACCATCGACATCTTTTCGAGCATCGATCGCTTCGATGATTTCGCCACTTCGAAGATGCGCTGGAAGCGGAAGCTGAATCATAATGCCGTGCACAGAAGGATCAGCATTGTACGAATTGATATCAGCAATAACCGTCTCTTCAGTTACATCTTCGGGATATTGTTTGTGCACAACAAGTGCGCCGAGCGATTGCCCGAATAGTTTTTTCTTTTTTATATACGAATTTGATTCTTCGAGTGAACCAATTTGAATAATGACCAGCTGTGGCTGACCTGATGCTTGTGCAATCTGTTGTTTGAGCGTGGGAATGAGAGTGTCCCGTAACGCTTCACCATCGAGAATAGTTACCATACGTGTAGGTTAAAGTTGTAATAAACTGCCGAGTTGGAAAAACATTAAATCATAGGTCGTTTGGTGATGTACTAAAATGTACCATATATATTGAAAAAGGGGTACTAAAATCCCGTCCTGTGGCTTGCCACAGGACGGGATGATATAACGAAACCATTAACGAAGCGTATCAAGGACCGGCAGCAGATATGTTGCCGCCATCGCCCAATCAACCTCGTCGTCACGGAGATACGGTTCTGATTCCGGAGGATCTCGCCGAGCCAAGATACTGATATCCGGAAAATGACGTTTGAGCCGAGCAAGGACATCACGGTCCGTCTGGCTGATACAGTCACTGGAATGGACACCGACGCCGAGCGTCGGAAAGGTCTCTTTAACCCGACGAATGTACGGAATGAGACCCTGCGCGTGGATATTGACACCCGGTTTGCACTTCTCGAACACCACGTGCTGCGCGGCATTGGCATCAACGTAGGGCCGAAGTTTTTCGACCATACGACGAGGATTATGCCCCACTTCACGCAAAGCTGCAGGACCAACAGTGAGAATGATCTCAAGGTGATGCCGCCGTCCGGAATGAAACATTGCTGAACGGATGGCCGCGTGATGAGGCCATACCATGTCGAGATGAATGGCATTCAGCCAATTGCCACCGTACTCGATGATTTGGAGGAGGGATGATGAAAAATCAACCTCCAGATCGTCGTGATACTGCACGCAATTCAGCGTTTCTTCGGAGGCCAAGATAGCCGCGTGATGAGAACACGGAGGAAACGGGCCTTTCTTGCCCTTTCGGATGTCATTCACCAACTGATAGTTCGTCCTGATACCTGCCAAGAACCGACGGTTTCTGTTTTGTCCAATGTTGCGATTGAACACGCCGAGCATTCGTTTCACCTGCTCGTAGGTGGTAAAGCCGGAAATACCGACAAACGGACCTTGATAATACATACAACTCCTTTGTTGAATCTGGAGATACAATACAATTTTTGAATATGCAGGTCAATAGAAGTCTAGGCGCTAGATATACTATGGTTTTATATGTGTTTTTTGTGCGGCAGTTGGCTTTGTTGGTTCACCTCGTCGTATATAGAGTGTCATCAATGTATTCGTACAAATCATAGCGAATGAGTGGAGCGTTGTGGCGACGTTGTATGAGCCGAGTGAGCAGAGCGTGAGAATATGTCGAGCAACATTCATTTTGTAGAGTAATGGTTTTTCAGAATCCGGATGATGCCATGTCTTGCGTAGCGTTGGGATGAATGCAATCACATCTATAGATACCACCACGATGACAGAGATAGTGGGATCATTGGTGAGCATCCACGGAATGAGTCCGAGCAAGGCGACAATCAAAAAATAATTATCTATATGTCGAATATGTCCGACTTCCCTTTTGAACAAAAACTTAAGAGAAAATAAAAAAATAATGATAGTGAACCCTTCAGCAATCCCCGTTGGTAAGGCGCCGATTCCCGCCCCTTTGGCTAGGCCTCCGAAAAACGTTGTCATAGACACGATAGACCAAATAAACCATGTATATGGGTGTGGTTTTACTCTTCCGCGAAAGATATCACGAAGATACGACGTATTACCGACAATAGCGAGAACTGAAGCAATGATTGCAAGGATGATTTTCATGAATATATTCTAAAGTGCAATTAGTACAATGGTCCGCCTTCAAGGCCCTCGCTTTTACAATTTTTGTATTGCATGTCCATCACATTATTTCGAAGGATGATTGCTTCATTCCCCTTGTTCCAAAATACAAATGATTCATCTTGGTTCGCATATCGAACACCACTGCCAGATATCGTTTGATGTATTGTAGTCGTGGCCGCACCATTAATAGAGAGGTCAACACTTCCTGTTGGTACAGGCATTGCATCTGGTGCAGGCTGAGATTTTGCTGTAGAAATTTCTTGATGATAGACAGCATCAATCGTTTTTCCGTTATCACACACATATCGCACACTGAGTAATTGTGCTTCGGGCGCTGCTTGATTTTGATTCCAAAGAAAATAGAGGCCGGTAGCCACGAGAATAATAATGAGAAGCATGATAAGTGTTGTTTTCATGCTCATAATTATATATCTCGTTGAGCAATATGGATAGTCACTGAAACAAAAAAACGGCTCGTGAAGCCGCTTTTTATGTATCAATCTATTTTAACTAAGATCTATCCTGCCTAACACAGCTCTTTCTACTGCATCATCATCGTTGGCATCGGCAGATTTTGTGTTGGAGAGACCCATCCGAGGACCCCTGGATTCAACATGCCGAAAATCATAGCTATATGTGCCACAACAAGAAATACGGCAACGAATGTTGCATGAAGTCGGAATCGTTCTTCTTGACTCTGACCTCTTTTGAGAATGTTGAGATCAATGAGTGAAAGGCCAACCAATGGCACAACTCCCAAAAGATAAAAGCCCACTGCAATAACATCAACTACACCTCGCCATCCTCCACCTTGCGTCAACGGGATCACCGCTGTATCAAAGAGGTACAAGAAAACTCCGAGAAAATATATACCCACGAGAATACTTGCTGTGGCATTAATCTTTTTAACAATTCCTGAAAAGGATCGAGTAAACAAAATGTATAATTCTGTCACTGCGATGGTCTCTGCGAGAATAACAGGAATTGCCATAAATAAGAGAAGATTCCATGGCTGATTATCAGCCAATAATTGCATATAATGCGTCATTTGCATTGTAGTATTGTTAGATTTTGTAATTAAGAGAGAAATTCTAACACCGGTGGAGATCTAGGACTATAGATATTCCTTTTACTTATCCAATACGGAAGTGGCGTATCATTCTCTATTGCATACCAATAGCAAACTTCACTACGTGCAACAAATGTTTTATGAAAAATAAAAAGAGCAACAAAAAAGACAATCAATACAAGCAAGGTCGGAATAATCCCAGTGTTCAGTAAATGCGCATGATCTATGTGACTGTTTGAAACAGGCATGTCAGGCATACTCTGCATACCATTCATATCCATATTCATAGACATCGAGATAGGTACTGTATATGCACAGATGGATATAGAAAATGCCATAACAATTATAAGCACAACTAGTCCTACATATTTTCCAAGAGAGATCATACCTTATTTTAGATGGGTAATTTATGTAAATTATTTGTTGTTGTCTTCTCGTTCTGAGTGAATAACCATATTGTCCTCAACGTTTCCACCAGCCAGCGAAGCGTCTCGTTTTGCTTCGAGTGCTGACTTCCGAGCATCGAGAAATGTTCCGATGTCTGTAATTGCATCTGCCCCCTCGCCAACAACACCTCTTTTGTCGAGGACTGAGAGTGTGAGTTCGTCATCCTTTAATAATTCATCTTCTTCGACGAGCTTTCGAGCTGCATCCCAATCAATAGGTTCGTGCTTCATCATTTCTTCATTTGACATTTTGGTATTTCGTTATATACTAATTAATAGACGTATACGAGTAGTATACCAACAAAGCATTCAACCAGAAAGGAGGTGCCGTTGCACCTATGGAACAAATCATTCTTATGGAGGGAAAAATGACCCCTTCAAAGTTCAAGCTTTTCCGAGAAGAAGTCGGAAAATGCAACCAGCCTGAATCCCCTTGTGGAATCGCTCTGGTTCTCTCCTCTGGAGGTGGCGACATCTCTGTGGGACTTCCCGCTGTTCTGGAGCTCACCAAGCTTCAGGTTCCTCTCCGGGCCAAAATCTACCGGGCTGGTTCCATTGCCGCCTTGGCTGCACTGATCGCCCCCAAACGGGAGATTGTCAGCCACGGGGCACTGTGGATCCACCTCGGCAACACCGTCGAGATCGAGAGCAATGATATTGATGCCGAAGGTCGTATCCCCCAAAAGGCACGCGACCTCCTGACTCAGTATCGGAGCATCTGTCTCGAATATCTCCGCAAAGCGTCACCGATGCTCTGCGCGGATACAAAAATGTGGAACAAGCTCCTGGCGAGCAATCGCCTCGAGCTCAATGCCACCGAGTGCCTGAAATACGGCCTCGTGGACAGAATCGTTTGAGAACGAACCGTTAGAACTATCGTTCAGACGATCGTTCAAAGCCAACATCACTCGCCGCCGGGAGACTTCGTGTCTCCCGGCGGTTTAACTTTTTGAAATACACTCAATAATCTCAACAGGAACTACTTCATCAAATACGAAACTTGTTTTTGGATCTTCTGTTTTCTTTTCTAATTTGATTGATACCGCAGGCCGACGGGCGGATGGGCCGAGCCGGTGCATAGTTTATTGCCCAAATAAATGACCAATGTA
>CAZCNA010000013.1:0-2149 GCA_964500215.1 uncultured Candidatus Saccharibacteria bacterium
CTTATAAAAGGAGTTTTGCATCACTTCCCCTGTAATTCGTACTGCCATGAGCAAATCAACACCAGCTGAGAGCAGCGAGGCCAATGTTCGAGCCGTTCGAGCGGAGTTACTCTCTTTGATAATGAGAGATACAACAGGAATTTTGAGAGAGATGAAATCGAAAGCGCGCTTTCCGATTCGTGTCTTCGCGAAGCTATAGAGAGCAAATACAAGCGCCAAAATACCAGCAAACAACACAATATAATGATGTGAAGCAAATTCACTTACGCCAATTACGATTTTCGTTGCGAGAGGCAAATCTGTATTCAAATCTTTGAATGTCTGTGTCAAACGTGGAACTACAAACACCATCATCAAAATACCGATGATAATCATCACGCTCAAAATAATAGATGGATACATCATGGCTCCCTTCACCTTTCGCTGAATGATGTATGTTTTTTCCATCTGAGACGCGAGATGTGTAAGCGATGCTGATAGGTTTCCACTCTCCTCACCTGCCTTCACCATAGAAATAAATAGACTTGAAAATATTTTTGGATACTGAGCAAGTGATTCATGAAATGTCTTTCCACCGCTAATAGACTCGTTTATTTCCTTGAAAATCTTTTTTAGTTTTGGATTTACCGCCTGACGTTCAACCACACTGAGGGCTCTTGAAAGCGCAAGTCCTGCATCGAGCATACCACTGATGTTCTTTGCAAAAGTTATTTTATCAATCATCTTTATACGATTGAGAAACGGCATAGGAATTTCCATCTGCCCCCAGCCTTCTTTGACAGTCTTCACCGAAATTAATTCAGAAACTTCACTGTTTTTCTTTAATTCTCGATAAAAAGAAGCCTTATCTGGTGATTCAATAATTCCAGATATGATTTGGCCGTCCATTTTTTTCGCTTTGTACGAGAATTTCATGTATATAAAGTATATCAAACTTACTCTCCCGATTGTGTCGCCTCGTATTCTTCTCCTTCTCCTACTCACTCACCACTCGCAACACTTCTTCGATTGAAGTGAGACCCTGCACGGCCTGGAACATGCCATCTTCAAGCATTGTGAGCATTCCTTCTGATTTTGCCTGCGCCTCAATTTGGTCAGATGTGCCGCCTTTGATAACGAGGTCTTTGATTGCAGAACTCATCTTGAGCACTTCGTGAATACTGATTCGGCCATGATAGCCGTCTTCACTCTCTTTGTTCGCTTTTGGTCGATAAAATGGAATGTCTTTCCATTCTGCTTTGGCATCTACAATTTTCTCATCTCGCAATGCCTTGAGCACTCGATCCATGTCTACTTTCTTGCTAATTGAAACAAGTTCTTCTTTTGTGAGGAAATATTTTTCTTTGACTTCACTCAATCGTCGGATAAGTCGCTGAGCAACGACCACTTTGAGGGTAGATACGAGGAGAAATGGCTCACATTTCATATCTATGAGTCGTGGGAGCGCGCCCGCAGCAGAGTTCGTGTGCAATGTTGAAAGCACAACATGACCTGTGAGGGCGGCATTTATGGCCAAAGCGGCTGTCTCATTATCTCGAATTTCACCCACCATGATGATATCTGGGTCTTGTCGAAGAAGAGATCGAAGTCCTGTCGCAAATGAAAAACCAATTTCAGGCTTTACCTGTGTCTGATTGATACGTTTCATTTGATATTCCACAGGGTCTTCAACGGTAGAAATATTCACATCGGGCGTATTGAGAAGGTCCAAAATAGTATACAGAGTCGTTGTTTTTCCTGAACCTGTTGGACCGGTGGTGAGCATGAGTCCCTCCGTCATCTGAATTCCTTCGTGAATTGTCTCCAATCCTTGTCCATGAAAACCAAGTGTCTCAAGTGTAAATCCAGAAACATTCTCTCGGAGGAGTCGCATCACAGTCTTTTCGCCATAATATGTAGGCAAAATAGACACACGGAATGAGATTTTCTCATCATTTAATTCAATTTTGAAGCGACCGTCTTGTGGAAGGCGCTTTTCATCCAGTTTCAAGTTTGAAAGCACTTTGATTCGCGCAGTGATACTTGCTCCAGCTGTCTTGGGTAAAATCATGGCATCTCGGAGAATACCGTCAATTCGATATCGAACTACCACCTCGTATTCTTGCTGTTCAATATGAATGTCTGAAGCGCCCTGTATAGCGGCGTGCTT
>CAZCNA010000013.1:2249-17598 GCA_964500215.1 uncultured Candidatus Saccharibacteria bacterium
CGTATTCTTGCTGTTCAATATGAATGTCTGAAGCGCCCTGTATAGCGGCGTGCTTAAGCAATGTATCTACGATTCGAACTACTGGTAAATCTTCAGCAAGCTTCTTGAGATCATCTTCTGATGCATCTTCCCCACCAGTTGTTGGTAATTGAGACGCAGAAGCCGCTGTATTGAGTGATGCTGATTCCTGTTGGATAATATCACCAAAATCTGCCTTCAGACTCTTTTGATATTGAATAAGTGCTGCCTTCATCGATTCTGTGTTTGTGAGCCGTGGAAGTACACGAAGACCTGTCTTCTTTTTGATGAAATCAATGGCAGACAGGTCGTCTGTGTCGAGCATAGCTACTTCGAGCACATCATCTTTTTTCTTGATAGCAACAATATTGTGGTTTCGAGCAATCGGTTCTGGAATGAGAGAAAGCACTTCAAACTCAAGTTTCTGAGATTTCAAATCTACAAAAGGAATACCGATGAGATATGCCTGAATTCGACGATAATCATCTTCGGTGATTTTGCCAGCAGAAACAAGGGCCTCCCCAATGTTTTGTTTCTTTTCTTCTGCTACTTTTTCGGCAGTTTTAATATCGTCTTGCGTTACAAGACCTGAATCTGAAATAAATTTTTTGAGCTGTGCAGGTTCGAGAAACATATTCAATGTAATTATACCAAATACTAAAATAAAAAAACATCCGATTGTTCGAATGTTTTTTTATTACTTATATTATTTGTGAAATATAGTATCCTCTTGTACGACCAGTAAGTCTAATAACAAACTCGTATACCATGATCGACATTTTCCAATCCAAAAATTTTTTTCGAATTATAGGTTAATGGACATGTTGTCATTGCAGTAACGGCATTCTCATACTCTCTTCCCCCACCTCGAGCTCCGTACATACCTCCATATGCTTTTGTACCATTATCCGTTGTACTTGGTCTATAACAAAACATAAGAGGCCAATCAACATTTGCTGTACCATATACTTGTTTTGATGTGTATCCAGTAGGGCAAGCATATGTGTTTCCAGCAAATGGATTAGAATACGCTCCGCCGGGTCCACCAGGGTTACTACTTACAGTATATACACCACCAAAGTCAGCAACTTTTGTTGCTCCAGTACTTGAATCACCCACACATACTATTAGTTTATTATCTACACCTGGCTGGGAAAGTACAATGTACCCCTTATAATTTGTTGGACATGATTTAGTATTACCAGCAAGTGGATTTGTATATGCCGAGCTAGGATATCCATACATACCTCCAAAATAATATGTAACTGTAGAAGATCCACCCGGAACAGATTTACAGATTTTATCACCACTACTATCAAAACCTTCAAGATATTTTCCTGCACCACAAGTACCAATAGCATCCTTACCCCACGTTGTTGAGTCGACACAGTTTTCTCCATCAATGTCACAAAATCCATCTGCGCCCACCGATCCTACTACTGCAACCTTGAGATTTTCATCTGGTTCAGTCGTTCCAATAGCAACACGCCCATTTTGAACAACCAGACTTGTGAAGAGTGGAGTATTTGGATTATCAGACAAACCATTGATCCAATTATATTGCCCCAACGTAAGACCGCCTATTTTTTCTTGGGTTGTTGTAGCAACGTTTAGCGGGGCATCTGTGTTACAAGCAGGAGGCGTACAATTTGCCCCAGGGCCAAATGCTTCAATGTATTGTGCTCCTGCAATCAACACCAACGCAATTACTCCTAATTTTATGATTTGTATAATTTTATTCATATTTGTAATGTTATCGTTCTTTTTGATATGGATTTACGCGGCAAATAAGTTTGTTATATCCATCACCACCTTGTAATATTCCATTTACACATGTTCTTATGGCAGAATTTCCATTATCGTCACATGTAATTGTACCTTCTGTATTATTTGTGACAATACTTTTTTTATAAAACTTGAGTGATTCTCCACATGCTAATGTAGGACTACTAATATTAGTACCCGTAATGAAATTTCTGATATCACATGGATTGTTTTCCTCTACAGGGCACAAATTTGATGATCCACATGTTAAGACTGGATATTCATTATCCAAAATTGGTTGTATAGACTTTGTCCACTGTGCCTCGGTAGGAGATGTTGCTTCACATGACACTATGTATGACTCACATTCAGCATTTGGATCTGTTTTATACTTATATCGAGTAATTGTTGTTCCAGCAGCAAATGAAACACCGCCAGCATCACAAAAAAGTGTCTGCTGATTTACGTCAGCGTCCACATCAGTAAATTGAATCCAACCAACAACGTCCCCTCCCCATGCATATCCAGTGAGACTTTTTGTTGTTGCATCGAATGTCACTCCCTGAGTACCAGTAGGTTCTGGTGAATTGAAATTAAATGACCCAAGTTCAGAAAGCTTTACCCATCCTTCCCAGCCATCTTCTCGGGATGCACCTTTGCAATCTTTGCTCACCGTACCCGCACAAAATCTGGCATATCCTGAAACCTCCCCAGAATTAACATCGACATGAGGAGAACAATTCGCACCATCGGGACATGCAGCTGTATGTGCAGCATTGAAACTAAGCCATCCGACATTATCTGACCATGCATATCCAGACATCGCGCCAGTTGTCGGATTGATATTTACGCCATAAAAACTTTTGAGACAAAGACCATCTGTGTCTGCACAATTAAAACTAATCCAACCGATATTATCAGACCAGGCAAAACCTTTTACATTTCCAGCGGATGCAATATCTGCTGTTACTTGGCGATGAATGATGACAGCTCCACCAATAAGCACGCTGAGAATGAAAATTTTTGAAATAATTGAAACTATTTTTTTCATAGCATTAATTCCCCATCATTATACGAAGCTTTTCTTCGTCAGATACTTCTGGTAACACTTTTGCTTTGGGATCTTCTCTATTGATTATCTCTGCTTTCTTTTCAGGAGTAACAACAAGCGGTTTTGCCTTTGTATCTTCCTGTGTCATTATCAATTCTTTTTTCTTCGGATCAATTGGGGGGATGAATCCTCGAGGAATTTCCTTTGACTTCTGCTGTTCATTGCGTGTTAATGCAACAATATCAATTGCAAGAAGACCGACAATCCACACAAGTGCAACAATGAAAATAAGATGTTTGTTGTTTTTGTAAAACGTAAGGAGTGATTGTTTCATATAACGGAACTTATATCCGTAATAATAGTAAAAAATGAGATCACATACAATCAAAACATGTTTATAAAATCTAATAACTTTTTGTTCAAACATATATAAATAAAAAAGCCCCCTGCCTCTCCGCGATGCAAGCATCGCGGAGAGAACAGAGAGACTTTTATTTCGGCTACCTCTGGGGTAGCTGCTCAATGCCAACAACATTGAGCACAACAGCGACAGGCTTTCGTACGCTGACAGTCCGGGCTTTTTTCCAGCAAAGATCCCCTTCGAGAGCATGATCTGGCGTGACATCGAATGCCACAAAACCCGACAATTTACCGCCCCTAGAAGGCTGGGTAAAAATGCGGATAACTCCATCTTCGGAGACATATCCGACCTGACGTACAAGACTTCCGTCCTGCATGTGCCCGGTGAGTGTGACCTTACCGAGCCTGGTGACTCTCAAAGAAAGGCTTGCTTCGCCCTCAATCTGAGGAGATGTTCCGCGCAGAGCGTATCTGCCGGTGTACGGACACGGATCCGCGGCGGAGTAAACTCCGCGGCGAACGAATGTGAGTTCTTCGTTTCCGAGTCCTACAATCCCCCCAGAGAGAAACCCTTCTCCATAGATGTCGAGCTCGAGGCTCAACTGCAACCCAGACTTACCGAGCTGCACAGTTACGTTGCCGTCCTGATCTAGTGCTCCCGTAAAGGAGTACCGAGTACCGCGATAAACCGCGACGCCCGAGAAGGTGCCTTTCTTGGTCAAGGTAACGTTGACCGTTCCCTGACCTGAGCCACCAATCAACCCATAATACACGCCCGCGTAGCCGACGAACGGCTTAGCCAGGCGCTCCGTAGTGAATGTACGGCACTCGCCATACGTTCGTCCACCGGGGCCTTCGGCCACCAAGCGATACGTATACGTATGATAAGGACGTAAGCCCGTTACGGATACTGCGACAGATTGACTATCCGCCGTCGCAGTGAGGGGTTGAGATGCCGTAGTGGCAGAATACGATTCATCACCGTACTCGAACCACCACGCTGCTGTTTCTTCGTTTGGATTCACCACACCCGAGAGTGTGGCATCGCTCGTGGTTACGCTTGAGGCGCTTCCAGTTGCGACAGTTGGAGGAGGTGGTTCGACCACATCGAGCGAGACTCGCCGACTTGTGATCTCTCCATAGGAACCAGTTACTTTAACGCTATAGTTGGTAGCGTTGACGTCGCTCGCGGACGGGATTGTCAGAGTGGGCTGTGTGGCCCCTTCCAAATCCTGTCCGTTGCGTTGCCATTGGTAACGAATTCCCACTCCTGTTGCGGACACATTGAATGTCGCGCTTTTTCCGCGCCGAACCGTCTGTGACGTCGGTTCAGTCCGGATAACCGGGTAAATCGTTCCGACCGTGAGGCTCGGAAACGTTAACTCGATTGGTGTGCCCGTCCGATTGTCATCGTACGGATACACCTGCACCATCGGCCTGACATTGAACTCCTCGGTGAAGACGTGAAGCGCGTTATTAAGGCGCTCAGCGTTCGTCGAACCAGCCATCTGGTCCATATTGACGCTTTGTCCAAACCACACGATAGTGATTTCATTCACTGCCGCATTATTTGGACTACTTCCTCCGTAGAGTACGTCATCTCCCGTGTTCCGAATCCCATCTGCTCCCCAATAATGCCCTAGAATATAAGGAATCACGTAGGTTGGACGGTTGGCGAGATCTTCTCGCAACGCGAAGAGTCCCTGCGAATGAGTTGATTGGATGTTGTAGACAACGTCCCTCATCCGAAAAACATCCTTACGTTGGAAACGAACTGCCAAGAAGAGACAATTGCCCTTCTGGAGATCATAGGGGGAGGGCCGATTTGCATCGATCACTCCTTCCCACAATCCCCTGATAGTACCGGAATTGATGAGCCTGTTCGGCTCAACATACATCGCACCCGGCCGAAATAGCCGATAGTGCGCAGGTTGACCCTGATACTCAGAATCATTTCCAGAATACAAACTCACATGTAATTCATATGCGAAGATTGCTTGGAAGTTCTGTGGAGCAGCCTCATTCAAATACGGACCGACGGTGTAGGCAGATGACGTTACGAACGCATCCGCCAGACTAGAAAGTGTTGTCAGCCACAAGGTGACGAACAACACAACGATTTGCCTTTTCATCTTTTACCCCTCCTTGTGGGTTGTGTTTTTGTTTTCTACTTGTTAAAGAACGCTCGATAGTTCAGGCGTCCTGTCATTTTCATTGAAAATTGTGACTGGCAGGTCTAGACATATTATACAAAATATTGTACAGAAAATCAAGCCCCTTATGCACAATATCCTCTCGGAAAGGCCTTTGGCATAATACCCCTCTATAGAGCCACAGAACCCCCGTTTTATTGACTTTTGACGCCAAAAGCCCTATTATATGTGCATTCAGAAGTTCGCCTCTCCCGGCGGGCTTAATTTTTTACCTGATTTTGAGGTCTTTTTCACAGATTTTTGATAAAAAATGCGAAAAAGACCGAAAAACGGCTAAAAATAAGGAAAATAACAATTAAATACACATATTATGTTTGACTTAAAAGTAATACACTCTGTGTTGGATCAGCTCGAAGAAGAACGAGGTATCCCACGAGCCAAAATCATAGAAGCTATCGAAATGGCACTCGCAACAGCGTACAAGAAAGAGTACGGCCGACGAGGGCAGTTTATTCGTGCGCATTTTGATATTAATACAGGCGCGGCTGAATTCGTACAGGTGAAAATCGCCGTTGACCCTTCACAAATCATTTTTGATACCGAAGAAGGCGAAGAACACGAAGCTCCAGCCGAAGGTGAAGAGGAAAAAATTCGATTCAACGAAGAACAGCACATCCTCATCGAAGATGCTCGAAAAATCAAAAAAGATGTACAAGTTGGTGAGGAACTCATCTTCCCTCTTGAACAGAAAGATGATTACGGACGAATCGCCGCTCAAACAGCGAAGCAAGTAATCATCCAGAAAATTCGAGAAGCTGAAAAAGTTTCAGTACTCAATGAATTCGGAAAGCGAGAAGGAGAAATTGTTTCAGGTACAGTTCAGCGTGTAGAACGTGGAAATGTATTCATCGATATGGGACGAGCAGTTGGTATGCTTCCATACGAAGAACAAATTCCTTCAGAACGATATCAGCAAGGTGAACGTCTTCGAATGTTCCTCATGCGTGTAGAAGAAACTCCACGTGGTATTTTCCTCCGTCTCTCTCGATCACATCCACGATTCCTCGCAGAACTTTTCAAAGTAGAAGTTCCTGAAATTGTTGCAGGCACAGTAGAAATCAAAGCAACAGCCCGAGAAGCAGGATCACGATCAAAAATCGCCGTATACTCAGCAGATTCACACATTGATCCAGTCGGTTCAATGGTTGGTCAGCGTGGTGTTCGTGTAAACACAGTTACAAGTGAACTCGGTGGAGAGAAAATCGACATCATCGAATGGTCAGAAGATCCAGCAAAATTTATCGAAGATGCGCTCTCACCAGCCAAAGTTATTCGAGTTGAACTCAATGAAGCTGAAAAAACAGCCGTTGTTCATGTTGCCGAAGATCAGCAATCTCTTGCTATCGGTAAAGGCGGACAGAATGTTCGACTTGCAGCGAAGCTCACAGGTTGGAGAATTGATATTCAGTCAGTAAAAAGTCCCGTATCAGAAGATGAATCAGCAGAATCAGTAGAATCTGTAGAAACACCAATTAATTCAGAAGTAGGAACAGACGCAGCAGAAGTTGCAGACCAGAATTAATTGAACGTTGTTTTTTTCGGTGGCGTAGAATTATTTATCTAACATAATTTAATTTAAAACTATGAATTTGTGGCACGATATTGAAGCAGGATCAGCAGACAGTATTACAACTATTATTGAAATCAATAAGGGTTCAAAAAACAAATATGAAGTAGACAAAGCGACAGGCATGATTGCCCTCGACCGTGTACTTCACACATCACAGGATTATCCATTTGATTATGGATTCGTTCCACAGACATTGTGGGATGATGGTGATCCCCTCGATGTTGTTGTTCTCACAACGTATCCACTTTTCCCAGGCGTACTTGTGAAAGTGCGACCAGTTGCGGTTCTTACCATGATTGATGGTGGCGATTCAGATGCAAAAATCATCGCTGTTCCAGAAGAAGATCCTCGATGGGCAAACGTGAAAGACCTCGCTGATATCAACCCTCACACTCTCAAAGAAATTGATCACTTCTTCCTCACATACAAGAAACTTCAGCACAAAGAAGTGACAACTCATGGATACCAGGATGCAGCTCAGGCAAAGGCGGATTTCGAAAAATCTCGAGCTCAGTACCAGGCAAAATATCCCTCAGCAAAATAAGGATCGGCATTCGAAACATACAAATTGCACGAATATACGAATAGTAAGATATTAAGAACTAATTCACAGGAACAATGGCATTCAAAATCATAAGTAAAACATCTCCCGCAACAAGCGAATACGAGATTGAAGGTGAAATTCAGGCTGATACAGTCGCACAGTTTCGAGAAGAAGCTATCAAAGCGATTGGTGCAGACCTCAAAATGGATGGTTTCCGACCAGGTCACATTCCAGAAAAAATTCTCGTTGATCGACTCGGTGAAGTTGCGATCATCGAAGAAGCAGGACGACTTGCACTTGAAAAGCATTATGGGGAAATTATTTCGAAAGCTAACATCAAGCCAATCAGTTCTCCTTCTGTCACAATTACAAAAGTAGCACCGGGCGAAGCATTCGGATTCAAACTTCGAACAGCAGTTATGCCTGAGATTGAAATTGCGAACTACAAAAAGCTCGCGAAAGAAATCATGTCTACAAAGGTTGAAGTGACGGTCGAAGACAAAGACGTTGATGAAGCTATCAAAGAACTTCAGCAGCAAGTTGCTCATACTGAGCATCATGAAAAGAATCCATCTGATCACTCACATGATCATGGTGACCTTCCCCTTCCAGAAGTAAACGAAGCATTCATTTCTAAATTCGGTGCGTTCGAATCAGTAGATGATTTCAAGAAAAAGATTCGAGAAAGTATTCAGCACGAAAAAGAAAAGAAAGAAAAAGATAAAAAGCGAATCACATTGATTGATGCAATCATCGAACAATCAAAGATTACTATGCCTCAGGTACTTGTTGAATCAGAAATTAACCGAATGCTCGGCGAACTTTCTTCACAAGTTGGACAGATGGGTCTCACAATCGAAATGTATTTGAAGCACATCAACAAGACAATCGAAGATCTCAAAAAAGATTGGACTGGCGAAGCAGAAAAGCGCGCAAAATCACAAATCGTGTTGAATGATATTTCTGTAAAAGAAAACATCACTGCAACAGACGAAGAAGTGAAAAAGGAAGTTGATGCAATACTGAATTACTACAAAGATGCCGACCCTGTGAAAGCATCTGTGTATGTAGAGACAATGCTCATCAATGAGAAAGTGTGGCGAATGCTCGAAGAACAGAAATAAGCATCGCGAATGAGCGGATAGGTGTACTGTACTGACAGATACAAAAAGATAATCAAAAAATCCTCTGGCGGCAAATTCGTTTCGCCAAAGGATTTTTTGTTGTTCGTGTTATTTTTGTTGTTCGTGTTTTTCGTATTTTTCACACTATATAAGATTCATAATTGTTCATACTTGTTATGAACAATTATGAATTCCACCTAGTACAAAATATGTAGTACCTGGTATCCGCTATGTTACTGGTCCGTGATTACTGTGCTTATTACAATAATTACTCTTATTGCAATTGTACCAATGCCAACACAGCAATCGCCGCTGTTTCTGCGCGCAATGTGTGAGATCCTGTGCGCGCACCGAGTGAAACACTCGTATATTTCTTCTTTTTGAAATACTCGAGCTCCTGTGATGACCATCCTCCCTCTGGACCAATGACGAATGAAACATCTGACACTCTTTTAGAAAATTTTGAACCCATCCCTGACGCAACACCGATTAACTTCTGATTCCACCCTGTGGCACCCGCCTGGCAGATGATAGGTTTACCACCTTGTTGTTCGAATGCATCGAGGGCTGCCACGAGAGTTTGTGGCTCCGAAAGCTCAGGCACAGTAATATGCCCCGACTGTTCTGATGCTTCTATCAAAATGCGCTTTGACCGTTCCATGTTGATACTTTTCTTGATTACCCGGTCTGAAACAATAGGTACAATCACATCCACCCCAATCTCCGCAGCCTTCTGGAGGACCAAGTCAAAATTGTTATTCTTTATAATAGACATAAAGAGATGAATCCTCTGACCAGCCACCGGTTTTTCGGTTTTTCGCTCTTCTTTCTCCAAAATTTGGAGTTCTGCCCTATCTGGGTTTATACTTGCGATAAGAGCCAAATATTCGGCTCCCGTTCCATCAAAAAGAAGTACCCTACTTCCCGTAGTATACCTAAAGACGTTTCGCCATTGATTAAGTATCTTTGGGTCACGGATAAGGGCTTCATTCCCGTTTACTGTCCCTTCTTGTACGAAAAATCGATGTAACCTCATGGTAATTAGTGACTAAAACAATCAAAACAACCGTTTTAGTAGCTGAATACCAAATTACCACAAATACCCAATAACCCCAAATTTCATGCTTATACCAACAGTTATCGAAAAATCTCAGTTTGGAGAACGAGCATATGACATTTATTCCCGACTTCTTCGAGACAATATCATCTTCCTCGGAGGTCCTATAGATGACAATGTAGCAAATATCATCATTGCCCAGCTCCTTTTCCTTGAATCTGAAGATCCAAAGAAAGATATTCACCTCTATATCAACTCACCAGGAGGATCTGCAACAGCAACCCTCGCTATGATGGACACTATCGCTCATATAAAGAACGATGTATCTACTATTTGTGTAGGAATGGCCGCATCTGGTGGTGCGTGGCTTCTCTCAGCAGGCACAAAAGGCAAACGATATGCCCTTCCAAACGCCGAAATCATGATTCACCAGCCCCTCGGTGGTGCTGAAGGTCAGGCTACAGATATCGCTATCAGAGCTGAAAATATGCTCAAACTTCGTTCTCGATTAGCAAAAATAATGTCTAAAAATACTGGACAACCGCTTGATAAGGTAGAAAAAGATATCGAGCGTGACTTCTTCTTGTCAGCCGAAGAAGGAAAAAAGTACGGCATCATAGACAAGGTTCTCTAACCTCACACTATTATGGTCACTATTAAAACCGTACTCCTCATCGCAGCGTTCATGGGGAGTGTCGGCCTTGCATTCGGGTATGTACTCCGTATTCTTATCGCACTTGGGAAAAAGGGCTCTATTGAGCTCGAAATCAAGCGCATGATGGTAGAAGCCAAAGAAGAAGCAAAGCGAATTACCCTCAATGCAGAGCAACAAGCCACAGACACCCTCAAAGAAGCACGCGAAGAAGTCCGCGAAAAAGAAGAAAGCTTAAAAAAATTTGAAGATCGTCTTCAGAAAAAAGAAGATACACTCGATAATCGACAAAAAGACCTCGACAAAGATGTGGAGGATTTGAAAATTCGTATTCAAAATATCAAGGAAATAAAGGAAAAAGTTGATGAATATCAAAAGAAAGGTTCTCTCGAACTCGAACGAGTAGCTGGTCTCAGTGCCGAAGAAGCTCGAAATGAGCTCATGAATAAAGTTGAACAGCAATCACAAGAAGACCTCTCTGTACGCATGCACAAGCTCGAAGCCTTCGGTACAGACCAACTCGAGAGTAAAGCACGAGAAATTCTCACAACAACAATTCAGCGTCTCGCTACGTCTGTTTCTGCGGATCTCTTTACAACGCATGTACCTATCCCCTCTGATGATGTCAAAGGTAAAGTGATTGGAAAAGAAGGACGAAACATCAAAGCATTTGAGCGAGCAACAGGTGTTGAAGTACTTGTAGATGATACACCAGGTGTTATCACTATTTCTTCGTTTGATCCTGTGCGACGACAAGTTGCACGAACTGCACTCGAAGCTCTCATGCTCGATGGTCGTATTCAACCAGCAAAGATTGAGAAAGAAGTTGAGCACGCTCAAACAGAAATAAATAAAGTGATGAAAGAGAAAGGAGAAAACGCCGTATACGAAGCAGGTGTACTCAATCTCGATCCGCGCGTTGTCAGCATTCTCGGCCGACTCTATTTCAGAACAAGTTATGGTCAAAATGTTCTCCAACATTCAATTGAAACAGCAATCATCGCGGGGATGCTCGCTGAACAACTCGGCGCTAATGTTTCTGTAGCACGAGCAGGCGCCCTTCTCCATGATATTGGGAAAGCACTCGATCATGAAGTATCAGGAACACATGTAGAAATCGGTAGACGTATTCTTCAGAAGTTTGGTGTACACGAAGACATCATCAAAGCAATGCAAGCGCATCATGAAGAGTACCCGTACGAGACTCTTGAATCACGAATTGTGCAGACAGCAGACGCTATATCAGGCGGACGCCCAGGAGCTCGTCGAGACAGCATTGAGAACTATCTCAAGCGCCTCGAAGACCTCGAAGCTATTGCCAATTCTCATAAAGGTGTTGAAAAGTCTTATGCCCTTCAGGCTGGCCGTGAAATCCGTGTCTTTGTCTTCCCAGACCAGGTAACCGATGTTGAAGCTCAAAATATGGCTAGAAATATAGCTATTCGTATCGAAAAGGAGCTCCGATACCCAGGAGAAATCAAAATAAACGTTATCCGAGAAACTCGTACTGTCGAATTCGCTCGTTAGCCATTTCTTCATAATTTATCGAGGATATTGCGCAAAAAACGGCTTATTATATAATGAATTCCAAGGACAGGTTCGAATGTTTACAAGTTAACAAAAAACTATGAACAAAGCAGACATCGTTACAAAAGTGCATGATGTAATCGGTTCAACAAAAGTTCAGGCTGAACAGGTTGTTGATACAATTATCGAAAACATCATCGGTACCCTCAAGAAGGGTGATGAAGTTTCAATCGCAGGTCTCGGTATCTTTTCTGTAAAGAAGCGAGAAGCGCGATCAGCACGAAACCCACGAACTGGTGAAACTATCAACGTTCCATCAATGAATGTTCCAAAGTTCCGAGCAGCAAAGGCTCTCAAAGACGCAGTAAAATAATTTCTATTTTCTATCGTCACTCTCGTGTTCCCACAACACGAAACAAAAACAACCACCGAGAGGTGGTTGTTTTTGTTAAATCTATGCTGGCAAATCTGAATGAAGGTTATTTTTCTATTTCCTCCCAAACAAAATAAGTGCTTTTATCTTTCTGCTCTTCAACGTATCCTTCAGGTTTGAATTGCTCTTTATTTATAAAAGTTTCAAAAATGTGTCTGACATACTGAGATTTCAATCCCGGGTAACTCGGTGAGTCAACAAGTTGTTCTTGTGTAGCCTTTTTTACCAACGCAACTGGTCCACTTAAACCTAGTTCTTCTTGTACACCTCTACACACTGCCTCTTCAGGATCCTCATCTGGCTTCATTTTTTCGAAGACAGACCCGCCCAAATCTCTTACTCTAGACCGGCCATCCCTAAAAACCTGCTTCTCTTCTTTTAGATGAAGTTTTTTACCCTCATCTGTTAGAAAATAAATATCAGCAATGCCCACCACCACCTTTCTTAATAATTCCCCTTGTTCATTTTTAACTAAATTTGTTTCTCCTTCCTCTATTTCTTTTTGTAGATGCTCGAAGGTCTTAGACTCTCCTTTTCCCCAAAGAGATATGTCTATTCCCGCCTCTTCTAATTGGGTTTTTAGATCTGTTGTTTTTAAATAGTCAAAATTATTTGCTGGTGTTTCCATGTTTATAGTATAAGCATTAATGTCAGGTTATAAAAGAGAAAGCGCCGTACCCGAAGGTCGTGCGCTTATGTGTTTAGGGTTGAATGAATACAATATAGTCATCCGGCCTCAAGATCAGGTGCTCATCAGGATAACCTTGGTGATATTTGGGTCTCTGGTAACACCTCAGATATCGAGCGTCGTATTCCCACCGGGACTTGCTTCCTCTGTAAAAAGTTCTTACTAATTTAATAGTTACTTTTTCTTTCGAGGGTACGAGAATGAAGCTCGAGAATTCCGGATTTGTTTCATAGTGAAGTTCCCAATCTGTAATTATGTAAGATTTCTCTCTAACAGATTCATCCATTACTATGGAAAACAAAAAAGGAACTGTGCCAATCCTGAAAGGTTCAAAGCCAAGATCTTTAATTTTTGAGAGAGTATCACGCCATGTCAGTGGAGAGTATTGACCAAGTTCGCCCAGTTGTACTCTAACAACATTTTGTACACCTTCTTGAGGTCCACAAAAACAATACTGTTTTACCCAATGCTTCAGCTTATGTTCTTCATCTTCTTTCATCCCGTGATATATACTCTCAATGAGAGACTTATCAACTCGTAGCTCTTTCCAGATTTGAAATTTCATATATGTAGCTCTTTCAATGTACTTTCTGTTTCGTCTTGTTCGCACACACGTGCGAGAGACTCTTCAGCGCGAATCATATTCGCGGACAGAGAGAGTTTTGAAGGGTAACTCTCGAACCTAGTGGAGGAACCACTATTTATTTTTTTCTGGCAAATGTTCGGCGAATACTTTTTCCAGATCTTTAGCAGGATCACCAACCTTGATAAATCGAACCCACTTCATATCATGTTTGAAATTGTGAGATGTGTAATGGGCGTGATCATCTGTGAGGCAACAGGCATAGAGTCCATTTGGCTTGTAGCTTTCTGACGCGACGGTCCAAAATTCACCTTCCTCTAAAGGTTGGAAGTCTTCATTTGCATATTGCACTGCATCAATGAGGTCGCGGTAGTGAGGAAGTCTGATGTTTGATCTGGATGCTGCCAATTCAACAGCTTCAAACCAAGTCATTTTACAGCGCTCGGTGGCAAGCCAAACTTCACCTTCTCGTAAACCACGTTCTTGCACATACTCTGTGGGATATATACATCCGCAATTCATTTTGCCAATTGCTGTTTCTAATTCTGCGAGATTCATAATTTTCCTTTTTGTTAAAGAACTTCTGTTTCGTCTTGTTCGCACACACGTGCGAGAGACTCTTCAGCGCGAATCATATTCGCGGACAGAGAGAGTTTTGAAGGGTAACTCTCGAACCTAGTGGAGGAACCACTATTTATTTTTTTCTGGCAAATGTTCGGCGAATACTTTTTCCAGATCTTTAGCAGGATCACCAACCTTGATAAATCGAACCCACTTCATATCATGTTTGAAATTGTGAGATGTGTAATGGGCGTGATCATCTGTGAGGCAACAGGCATAGAGTCCATTTGGCTTGTAGCTTTCTGACGCGACGGTCCAAAATTCACCTTCCTCTAAAGGTTGGAAGTCTTCATTTGCATATTGCACTGCATCAATGAGGTCGCGGTAGTGAGGAAGTCTGATGTTTGATCTGGATGCTGCCAATTCAACAGCTTCAAACCAAGTCATTTTACAGCGCTCGGTGGCAAGCCAAACTTCACCTTCTCGTAAACCACGTTCTTGCACATACTCTGTGGGATATATACATCCGCAATTCATTTTGCCAATTGCTGTTTCTAATTCTGCGAGATTCATAATTTTCCTTTTTGTTAAAGAACTTCTGTTTCGTCCTTTTGGACTCATCAGGCGAGGTGCTTACCTCGCGACAGATTATTTTGTTTTTATTTCGTAGTCTGTATTTTTTGCTTTAAAAAATCGGCCACTAGGCCGATGACGGGATTTTCTATTCTCATTTCTCTTTCTTTTATTCGAAGCAAGTGGAAGTGTTGATGCTCTGGTATTGATTTCATTCCGTTTGTGTTTTCCATGATGGTATTGTACGTTTTGTGTAGGTATTCTTTCACTTTTTTGTATTCTTGGATTTCTGCTTTTGTATATGCTTCCTCTTTCTTGTGTTTCTTTATGGTCACTATGTGGTTTATATCTGCGACTTCGTCGTAAGGAAACTCGTTCTCCACTATTTTCCAGTATTTATATTCTTTGACTGGTTTTGCTTTGCAGAGGTAGCATACACCTGAACCTCCCTGCTTTAAGAATTCTTCGTATCGTGCCATTGTTGGCAGTGATCTCATTGTTCTTACTTTTTTTATCATGTTTATTCCACTCTGCGTTTTTGCGGACTTGTGACCGCCACTTTATTAGTGGTCGCATTTGAATACTAGGTTGGTGGGTGTTGGTAAGACACCGACCAACCTAGGGAGGTTCA
>CAZCNA010000014.1:0-17129 GCA_964500215.1 uncultured Candidatus Saccharibacteria bacterium
GAACAAGACGAAGCACCGTGCTCACATATCCTTGCTGATAGAATGCGTTTCCTCGGAATCGTGCCTGATCTTTGTATTGGTATGAATAGTCTACTTCTTTTTTGTCTGCAAATCGGGCTGAGTTTTTTTCTCCAAGGAGTATTTTGAGAAGACCATTGATATCCTCGTGACTGAGTACTGGCTTTTTTACGAGTGGAATAAGAGAACCCGCAACACGGATAGTTGGATGACGACCTTCAGAAAGGTGTATGTCAGATCCACCCTCTCGGATGACTGTTGATAATAATTCATCTAGTTGTGTTGTGTAGTCCATATATTGTACGAGGCCCTCGAACAAACGAGCACCTATTTCTTTTTGTTATGTAACATTCGTAATACTTCGGCCACTACTTCAGATGGAATTGTTGTTGCTTTCACAATATATCCATCAATACCGAGCTGCTTTGCCTTATCAATGTCAGAAGACTGACCCTGGTTGCTGAGAATGAGAATTGTAGCGTCCTTCGCGAGATTGTCTTTTCGGATTTTTTCGAGAACTTCGAGGCCATCCATCACAGGCATAACGATGTCGAGAACAATCGCATCAGGAACGAGGCCCTCTTGAAGTTTTGTAATGGCCTCTGAGCCGTCTCCGGCTGTTGTCACTTCAAATTTTTCTTTCTGAAATTTGAGTGAATACATGTTCAAAAGGAACTTGTCATCGTCTACTATAAGAATTTTGTATGGTGTGTCGTTGTTCATATTTTTTCTGATGATTCGTGATGCACCACAAAACATCTCATTGCTAAAATTATATCATATTTTACACTTTGTTCACTTCCTCGTATGGAATTTCTTTCTTGAGCGCTCGGATGATTGCGTCCTCTTTCATTGTGAGAAGACCTTTCTTTCGGAGATGCTCTGAAATAGCTGTTTCTGTTGGTGTAGAAAGGATGATTTTTTCCAAATCTTTGTCCATTTTGAACATTTCGAATACTGCCTGTCGGCCTTTTGTTCCTTTTGGACTCTCAGGGATTGGATTGATTCGATATACCTCGTCTGATGTCGGAATTTCTGATCGAAACTCCTCAGGAAGATCGGCAAACTGCTTATCAATAGCGATTTTGATACTTCCGTCGATTTTTTCTGTCTTTACAGCTGGCTGATATGCCTTACCAACGAGTCGCTGCGCCATTCCGAGCACCAGGGTTGGCGCAATAAGGTATGGATCAACACCCATGTCGATAAGTCGAGGCACAATACCAACAGAACTATTGGTGTGAATTGTTGAGAATACGAGGTGACCTGTGAGAGCGGCCTGAATAGCCAGCTGAGCGGTTTCTTTGTCTCGGATCTCCCCCACCATGATTACGTCAGGGTCCTGTCGGAGTGTTGTTCGAAGTCCAGTCGCGAATGTATATCCGATTTCTGGATGCACCTGTGACTGACTCATCCCTTCGATGTTGTATTCCACAGGATCTTCGAGTGAGAGTACGTTGAGTTCTTCTCGATCAACCTCGTTGAGCATTGAGTAGAGTGTTGTCGTTTTTCCAGAACCTGTTGGACCAGAAATGAGAATAAGGCCGTATGGTCTATCAATGGCTTCAAGTACCATATCAAGATATCGAGGTGAAAAACCGAGATCTCGAAGCTTCTGAACGCCCTTTTGCTGGTCGAGGATTCGCATCACCACCTTTTCACCGTAGTATGTTGGGAATGTAGAAACTCGGAAGTCGATCTTTCGATTATCAATACGCGCAGAAAAACGGCCGTCTTGAGGCTTTCGTTTCTCGTCGAGCTTCATGTTACAGAGAATTTTGATTCGAGCGACTACTGCATCGTGTACTTTTGCAGGGAGAATGAGACTGGTATTAAGAACGCCGTCCACTCGAAATCGAACGCGCACTTTTTCTCGCATGGACTCGATATGTACATCAGAGGCATCACCTTCGATGGCATATCGGAGGATAGTCGCCACAATTTTTGTAACAGGCGCGTCTTCAATAATATTTGCAAAGCCCTGCTTTTGTGGAGCGAGTTCTTCATCTTTTGTAATTTCTACATCACTGGCAGAAAATTCACCTTCGAGGTCAGTGAGCGCCTTACTCACCTCCCCAGTGAGCCCCTTGTACATCGTAATCACTCGTTGGAAATCATCCTCTGAAATCAGAAAGACCTTGAAGGGAAGATTAATTTTTGTTGAAATAAAGTTCAACGCATCTCGTGCTTCGATATTGTCTGGATCAACAAGGCCTACTTCGAGAACGCCATCTACAACACCAAGCGGTGCAAATTTGTAATGCGTCGCAGACTCTTCAGGAATATATTTCAGAATTTCGAAGGGGATATCTTCGTCACCAACGAGTTTTGTTGGAATGTGGAGGTACTCACCTTTTGCTTTTATGATCACTTGAGGTGTAACTCCTTTGTCTCTCAAAATATCCTCAACAGATTTACCAGAAGTTTGAGCTTCTTGGTTGATGAATTCGATGTCATCTTTGGTGATAACATTATTTTGTGCAAGGATGTTTAGAAAACTCATATGTATAGTGCGTTATCTATTTGTTGGTGCTTTCTTTGATGGTGTTGTTGTACCCTGTGAAGTGATAGTAAAGCCAGTGCCAGTTACTGAGGACGTATCAGTTGATACGAATTCAATATCATTTTGGCCGAGCGGTGCAAATGGATTTGGTCGTCCTGTGGGTTGTGGTATGAGATCTCGACTGAAATCATCGAGACTGAGATATACCTGATCAGAAAAAAGTGTGGTTTTGAACTTAATATTTTGAATAGCGAGGAGCTGTGTTGCAAAACCTTTTGATGGACCATCTGTAGCACCAGTAGAACCTGTTGTACCCGTCTGTCGAACAACAGATGACTGACCAGTTGTAGGTGACGCTGGTTTCAATTGACTGTATGCAATAAACGCAATGATGACTACCACCACAACGATTATCAAGGTTTTGAATTTTTTGAGTGTTTCCATCATATTATTTGAGCCAATAGGTTTGTAAGGTTACATTAAAATCATACTTGCCATCTTTTGTAGATGCGAATGAAAGAGCAGTGACATCCACCAATCGGAGACTCTTTTCGAGATCTTGGAGGAACAGTTTGAAATTTTCGTACGTCATTGTAGTGCTGAAAGAGAGTGAAATAGAGCCATATTTGTTGGCGCTTGGCCCCACTGAATCACCTCGTGTTGATGAACCTTCATTGATACGAGTATTTTTAATTTTTACATCGTATTTTGATGCGATATTATCAATATCGATAATGAGACGCACATTCTCTACACCATCAGGAAGCAGTTTCTCAATTTTCTGAATATCTTTTTCAGAAATTTTGTTTCGCTCTTGCGTAAGTACTTCTCGAACACCTCGAAGCTGCGTTGCCTTTGCATTCGCTTCTTGGATATTCGCATGCTCTGCCTGCTTTGACTTAATCTCTTGGTACTTTGGATTAGTAAACCCAAAAAAGAGTCCTACAGATGCGATTATAAAAATGATTGGTAAGAATAGTTTCATTATCGTGTTGTTGCCGGACTTGTTGTGGCCGGTTGGTTATTTCGTGAAGCTCTCTCCTTGATATTCTTTGAATATGACACGAGCGAAGGATCGATGCTTGCAGAGAAGCTGAATGTCACATTACCACTTTGATCAAGGTTCAAATCACCAAAGAGCGGACTTTTGAATACATTCTTTCGTGATGGATCTGTAAATGACTTTGATTGGAGAGCCACTGTTTCGTAACTTGTAGCCTGACCCTTCATAGAAATATTGACCTTGTCCCCTCCTGCATTTGCATAGGTGAAATCATTGAATCGTACATTCTGAAGTGTGGCGTCAGAGAGCACTGCAAATAGTCGAGAAACCGCAACATGCTTGTCGAGCAATGTAGTTGCTGAGTTTATTCGGTCATTGAGTCGAGTGAGACCCTGGATTGTTGTTGGGTCGAGGGCTTGTTCGTTACGCTTGAGCTGTGCATTACCTTCTACAATAGATTTGTCTATGTAGTCATTGTAGAGAAAGGCACCAGCAGCAGCAGCAATACTCGCAACAAAGAGGATAAGTGAGATGAGAAAAATCAACCCTGAACTCGATGCGCGATGTGCAGTTTCGGTTACTGGCTGCTTTGGTATGAATGATGTTTGGAACTTTGTTTCCATGAGTTTTGTACGCGTTTATTATATCACCTTATCCCTATTGCATTCAATCTTTTTTTCAAAGGTTTTCCACTATCCCAATTCTTGGAGCTTTCGAAGGGCAATTCCGATAGCAGCAGAGAACTCCAACCCTGTTGCAATGAGCACATCTTCGAGGAACGCAGGTGTTTCTACCTTTGCAAATGGATTTCCCACCTCAACTTCGGTCTGGAAATTCGCTCGCGCAAGTTCTACTACCCCCTTCATAGCCACACCACCTCCAGTGAGGATAACTTTGCTGATTGGTTTGTTGAATTTTTTCTGATAATTGAGGATAACACTGTTCGCTTCAGAGAAAATGAAATCGAGCGTGAGCGAAATCATTTCGTACACGTCTTTTTCATTATCAACCTTACCCATACCGAGTTCTCGCTTCATTTGTTCAGCTTTTTCGAATGGAACATTCATACCTTTTGAGATACTAATAGTGATATCTTGAGAACCTTTGTTGATAATGTGCGAATATTTCACAACACCTCGTTCGAGAACATATATCTTTGTTGAAGACGCACCCATATCGAAAATCATCACTGGCGCAGTTTCGCCCGCGAGAAGCGCCCGTGTTGCACTGAACATTTCAATTTCGAAGAATGTTGTGTCGAGTTGAGACTGTTTTACGATACTGGTGTAATTGCTGAGAATTTCATTATGAATAGACACAACGAGCACCTGAAGCTTGTCTGCAGCCCGATTTTTTTGGATAGGCTCACCGTTTTCATCTGTGGCTTCTGTAAAGTCGAGGGATGTATCTGTCTCTGTCGGAACCACCCACCAGTCGAGCGTTACTTCTCCAATAGGTACAGGAATATATTTTCGGGCTTCGAGCGGAATCATTTCCTGAAGCTGCTTGTCTGATACCTTCGGCATATCAATGAGAGATACGAGACTTGATCGGAATGGAATGGCCATACCACTCGATGTAGATGTGACATTTGATTCTTTGAGTACGTCACGGATGGCTTCAGCGATCTTTTCAGGAGGAAGATTCACAACTTGTCCCACAGCAAAATTTCCATATGGACCAAGAGCAAGTTCACCATATGTTTCGAGTACGGCTCGACCTTTTTTCTTGCGGAGCTGTACCACTTTGACAGATGAGGCACCAATATCAATACCCACGACGCTTTCATCAGTTTTTTTGAAAATATTTTGAAGAAAATTTGCCATGAAATCTATAGAATGTAGTTCATATACAGTATATACCACCATACGCATAATGAAAACACAGTATTTCAGACTTATATCTGAATTTGTTCAGCAACTTATATTTGGTGAACAGAAATCTCGGACACCATGGGTGCCGACCTATGCGTTGGCTGATTATGTGACGCTCTGTGAGGTACGAGATGCCGCGTATATCGATATGCGAGAGCGTTTGCGTAGCGCCGACCAACATACATATATAGTGGCGCTCCTTCCCTACAAGCATCCCCAGGTCAAACAAAGCCTCTGGGCTCTCAAGTACAACAATACCATTGAATCAAAACGAGTATGCTCATTTTTGGTGTTAGACGAAATTATCAGTCACTGTACCTCTACAATATACAATGATATGACGGCTTCGAGTACCATTTTGTTGAGTATTCCTTCATCTTCTTTTCATAAAGGAGAACGGGCATGGGACCAAATGGATGAATTATGCCGACTCATGAGTACTGCAGTAGAGGCGCGGGGCCATTATATCTACGTGCCCCGCGCCTTCACCCTCACCCTCTCCACAGCATCCAAATCTCAACACACCATGAACAAGAAAGACCGCCTCAAAGCGGCCTCTCTCCGACTGACACTTTCATCCGACATCATCACGGCAGATACATTGCGTGGTCGGCATATCATCATCATAGATGACGTCACCACCACGGGTGCGACACTCACTCATGCCCGAGATCTTTGTCTCAATGCGGGCGCGAGGAGCGTGCAATGTCTGTCGATCACGCATTAGATCTATTGGAGACAATAGAGATGCCGCAAAACCACAAACACGCTGCAAACACAGAACAGATACAACCTCTCTTACTTATTTAATATTTGATTGCAAGTACAGATACATCAACACTTCAGGATGTGCTTTGAAAAAGAATACTGTTCCCACAACAAATCCAAGAACGAGCAGAATTCCCAATATTCCCACGCCGAAATAGATGAGATAATCTTTCTTTGTTACATTCACCACCACATTTGGCTTGAGCTGTTGATATCTGCCAAACAAATATGCCATAGCAGAAACAACGAACGCAGGAAACACCAACTGAAATGCCATACCGAGAAGTACTGACAGTGGGTTAAATAGATCCTCGAGGCCTTTCAAGATGACGTTCGCAATCACCGTGATGACGACAAACAACAAAATATAGCCAAATGTTCTCAACCAATATCCTCGAATATATTCTCGACTCTTGAGGAGTGCGCGCATGCCTGTTTCTCCTTGTACAACGAGAACGAATGCAGAAAAGAAAAAGAATACTGAAAATATAACTGAAGGAATAACAAAGAATACTGCTGATCCCCCAACAATTATAGACATCAATATGCCGAGCCATAACGCAGATGCAATCTTTGATCGTGTTTCTCCAAATGCTTGCTTGAGTGGAATACGTACAGGCGCAGTTGCCTCACGAAGGAGTGCGAGATTACACCAGAGAGATGTGAATACAATAATCACACCCGCAATCAATATAGGCACAACAATTCCAATAATAGTACTCCAACTCATCATCTGCCCGAATGAGAATCCATTAATAAATTCTGGAAATTTCACATAAAATACAGCAAGCAATCCAACCACCACGAAAATAGTGACGAGAGGAATCGCATTCAAAAACAAGAGTGACCAAAATCGCTCTTTGAATATCTTCCATCCCCCATTCATCATTTCGTCTACTGACGGAAGCTCGTTTACTGGATTTGTCGCTCGTGATACCACGGGTATCGGAACTGATGTTGGTTCAGATGTTGGTACCTGTTCGGGCGATTGTTCAGGTGTTACTACTGGTGTTGTTTCTTGTTCACTCATATTTGCAAGGTTATTTCTATGAAAAATAGTATCGCATGTTCCCAAAAAATATGCTATCGTTGCACCATTACAGTGCGTAACAGAGGGACTTTGGAATGATCCTCTATCCGCGTCTATCGCAGATACACACAATATATATGATACGGAGAGGTGTCAGAGTGGTCTATCGTGCATCTTTGCTAAAGATGTGGGGGCGTTAAAACCTCCCGGGGGTTCGAATCCCCCCCTCTCCGCAATGCCTGTATAGTCCATTCACACAGCTTTATACCCAAACAAGAAAGCCGCAAGCATTTCAGCTTGCGGCTTTTGAATTTCGGATCGAATAGTGAAACTAGACGAACTCCGCCTGATCGATCAGCAATTTTGATGGATGAACAACGACCATGTGGTCATCATCCTTTTCTTGGACGGACATACCATCGCTCGAGACGATGACGACGCGCCCGGTTTTCTGTGGCTGGGTTCGAATGACTTGGTAGAACCCTGCTCCTTCTTCTCCGGTGAGGGCCTGCTCGAAGGTGACTGAAGGAAACCGGAAGACTTCGCCAGGCTTGACGTCCCCCAATTTGGTTTGTTTTTCGATTTTTCCTGACGGATTTGCTTTGACGACTTGTGGCATGGAATGAACTCCTGATGGCTATTTCCTGATAGTTCAGCTGGAATTGAAAGGTGACCAGAACCTATAACTAAAAGAAAAATTAACACATATTATATAAAATAGCAAAAACATGAATGTATTTTGGGAGAAGGATATTCTGTCTGCAAGAACTTTGCATACATTTGAATTTATTCAATAAATAAGTTATCCTCATGAGGTACACGGAGGATTGGATGAGTGGTTTAAATCAACGGTTTACTAAACCGTCGGCTCCTAACAGGGCCCGTGAGTTCGAATCTCACATCCTCCGCAAAACAACGAGCGAGCCTGCGAGCGACTATGTTTTGCGTGAGTGCCGCTCATAGCGAAGCGCGCGGCCTCTGCAAAAAAATTTAGTATCGAGCATAACCAAAGTGCCAGAGTAAGTGGTGCGACTCGCATAGTTCAATACTTTTATTTTTATTCAAACTTGATATAATTCAGTAACAACAAAATAGTTATTCAGAGTGCAGGGAGAGAACTAGCTCTATGAACTGCCAGCAACTCTTCGAGAGAAGTAAGTGCTCAATCTAGCCCGCAAGGGAAAGATAATGTATTCACTCAATTAGGTACTCTTCTTTTCTTTGAGGAAGAGTATTTTGTTTTTATAAAATAAGAACAAAAAAATAATTATGAAAAAAGAACATCCACGATGGAAGTTTTCTACAAGATTGATACATTCGGGAGAGGCACCCGATAAAGAAACGGGAGCCGTCGCCCCGATATTGGTGAGATCCAAAACATTTGCTCAAAAAGAATTCGGCATAGAAAGCGAATTTCAGTACTCGAGGGGAAAAAATCCAACTCGCAAAAAACTTGAAGAAAAGTTAGTTGAACTCGAAGGTGACGGTCAGGCAACAGTCTATGCTTCAGGAATTGCAGCAGAGGCAGCCTTCTTCTTTGCTCTATCGCCCGGAGATCATATTCTCTGTTGTCAGGAAGTGTATGGTGGTACGTTTCGACTATTGGATCAGCTATTATCACAGTTTGGTATATCATTTGATTTTGTTGATTTCACTAGTGAAGCATCTATCCGCGCTGGTATAAAACCCTCTACAAAATATTTATTTGTCGAAACACCTTCAAATCCCTCACTTCACATCATTGATCTTTCCCTTGTTTCAAAAATTTCAAGAGAAACAAACATACCATTCGTTGTCGATGCAACATTCTCACCACCCTGCACACTTCAATCATTCGAATATGGTGCAGAAACCGTAATCCATAGCTTGAGCAAATACATAGCTGGACACAATGATATCATCGGCGGAGCTATCATAACAAAAAATAAAAAACTGCACGAGCGATTAGTATTCTTGCACCGTACTTTAGGTGCAATACTTTCTCCCGATGAATGTTATCGAGTACTCCAAGAAGTGAAGACTCTCGAACTGCGTTGGAAACGAGTGAGTGAAACAGCCCTTGTTATTGCGCAATTTTTAGAGGGACACAGTCAAATAGAAAAAGTTTTGTATCCAGGACTTCCATCACATCCAGGTCATGCAATAGCAAAAAAACAGAATAGAGATGGCTACGGTGCGGTGCTGTCTTTTGTTCTCAAAAACACGACACACACTAAACTCAAAAAGTTTGTGAACTCTCTTCGAACACATAGTCCTATTATTTATGGAGAAAGTCTTGCGAGCCCGGAAACAATCATTGCATATCCCCCACTCATGAGTCACAAAAGCGTTCCTAGAGAAATACGTGAGTCTTTAGGAATTACAGACGGGTTTTTTAGATTATCTGTAGGATTTGAAGATCCAAAAGACATTATATTCGGACTTGAGCAAGCACTAAAAGATATACAATAAATATAAAAACCGGTTTACCCTTGAGGAGGTAAACTGGTTTTTGCGTCCCAATCCAAAGACTTGAAGACACCGTCATCCGTTTCTCAAAGTTTATTCGAAACAAATCTGTAATTCCCCTATTGTAACCAATCTCGTTATGCTCATCAAAACAAAAACCCCTCATAGGAGGGGTTTTTTCATATAGCACTAATTATTCCAATCTAAAACAGATTTATTATCTGTTCTCAGCCTTTACTCGGATTGCGAGGTCACCGAGAACTGTTTCTTCACCTGCAAATGATGTTCTAAGTCGAATCACATATGTGCCCGCCTTTGCATCACTTGGAAGTGTAAACTTGCCAACACCATCATTTTCTGCTGCTGATCGAATAACTGATCGATATGCTGTGTCTGTCACTCCTTTGAGAACGATATCGATTGTTCGTTCAGTACCGAGATTTGTACTCCATGTAAAGTTCACAACTGAACCTTTCGCAAATTCAGTGTTTGATGCTGGAGTTTTGAATGTAACCTTTGGTTCTTCGATTGTGAAGACATCACTCTTTGCATTTACTGTTGAACTTGCTGTAATCACAATCCGGTAACTACCTGGCACTGCCATTGTAGAACTCTTTGCCTTTATATCAGCGATAGAAAATGTGAATGATGCTGTTGTTCCATCAACTTTCGCAAGTGATACTGCTGAACCTGATCCTTCTCGTACGAGAGCAACATCAACTTTCTGTGAAGTTGGAATACCAACTGAACTCCAAGTAACTTTGTGAGCTTGTGTTCCAAGTGTAAGTACACGTGTTGGTGTTGAGAGAACCACATTACTGAGGGATCCTGTTACTTGAGCTACAGTTGGAGGTATTGCTGTCTTCGCGTATACAGTCACTGGTACGGTTGTTCGGACCTCTTCGCCCTTATTGATACCTCGTACAACAAATGTATACGGACCTACTGGAACACCTTCGAGCTCTGTTGCTCCAATTGAGCCACGTGTATCATTCACTCGATTGCTCTTGAGTGTGTAGATTTTTACACCAGCAGATGTTGATGTAGAAAGAAGAAAATCTACTCGCATACTACCTAGGCCATTTGTTTCCCATGTGAATGCTTTTTCAGAACCTTTCTGAAGCGTAGCGCCGTTTGTGAACTGAATGTTTCGGAGATATGTCGCTGTGTTTGCAGGAAGTGTACCGTCCGCGAGAACGATAGATCCAGCATTACTCTGACCTCCCTTGTTCGTTACCAATACATTGTATGTTCCTGTTGCAGCAAGTGCAGTGTTTGAACATGCAGCGCCCTGAGAACAAAGCACTGATGGGAAGTTGAAGTACAATGTTGTTTTATCACTTGATGGGATACCTACAACAGCTCGTGTTGTTGTTGCCTTTGTCGCAGCATTAATGAGTGTAATGTCGTTATCATTAGTTGTGAATCCTGTACCAATTACCTTCACCTGACCTCCTCGCACCAATGGTGCGTTTGAGGCTGTAACTGATGTAATTGTTGGAACTACTGCTGTTTGGCCAGCTTTCTGAACGAGAGTGAATTCTTCGCTGGCATCTCGGATTACAACACTACCGTACAATCCATTAATAAGGATCTTATACTTGCCAACGGGGATATCTTTCAACATATCAACAGTCACAATAGCAACCCCATCATTTGAAACGCCAGTTCGAACTGGATATACCTTGTTTGTAATTTGATTCACAAGGAAAATGTTGATTTTTGGAAGTAAACCAGATTTTGTTTTTTTCCATGTAATATTTCCAGCCGTATCCTTACTCCACACAGTAGTAGATGCGGGTGAAGTAATTTCGATTGTTGGAAGAATTGATGCAACATCGTCATCTGATCCTTTTACTTCGATAACTGTCTCCCCAACAACACCAGTATATGTACTATTTGGTAAATCTACAGAGATTCTAAGAAGATATTTTCCTGATGGGATATCAGTAGGGAGCTTCACAGTCTCTTCATTGTTATTCTTGCCGTTTGCGATTGATGCTACAACAAATTTCGTTCGCGCAGTTTCAGGTGTTGTAGTTGCAGAAACAAGGAAAATAGCTACAGGTAAACCATCAAGGTTTTCACCTTTCCATCGAACTACGGCTGTCTTGCCCTTTCTCCATGCAACATCTGATGCAGATGGGCTTACAATCTGGATGCTGTATTTGCCGTTTCGTACTTCGTTTACGGTTACGGCTTCACAACCAGATACCTTTGCGATGATTCCTCGTGTGACAGGACCAGCTGAGCCAACGGCTTCTACGCCATTCTGCTGCTGGAAGTCAATAAGGGCCTGCTTTGTCAATGATCCAAAGTATCCAGTTGCAAGGACTGTCTCATATCCCTTTGCAATAAGGAAGTTCTGAAGCTTGAGAACAGCAGTTCCTCGTGAGCCTGTTTTTACGGTACTATTAATCTGTACACAATCAGCTGCTGTAGCTGTCTGTGCCTGTACTACTGAAAGGCTCCCAAAAGCCAATGCAATAGCAAGAATTGAAAATACTATCTTTTTCATACCTAATAATAATTAAATAATAATATAAAAATGCACAATAAAGGTAAGCACTGTCACTCACCACTTATGAGTAAATTATACAATGCTATACACCCCCTCACAAGGCACAACAATATGCCAAAAGTGAAGTTTTCCCCACAAATCCCCAAAATCTGCTATTATTGCTATAATACTGTTAATCAATAATTTTAAAGTATTATGCCAAAAGCAAATTCAGCATTTATGAAGCCTATGACAATCAGCCCTGAATTGGCCGCTGTAGTAGGTAAAGGACCGATGCCACGATCAGAAGTTGTTAAAGCTCTCTGGGTGTACATCAAGAAACATGATCTTCAGGATCCAAAGAACAAGCGAAATATCAATGCTGACGATAACCTCAAGAAGGTATTCGGTGGTAAAGGTACAGTAAGCATGTTCGAAATGACAAAGCTCGTTTCAAAGCATCTTTCATAATCACGTTATAGATATAATCTCTATTATAAAGAGGGCGGGAGTCGAAAGGCTCCTGTCCTTTTTATATTCTACCTGTCCATTGCTGTCCCCCTCGCATCCCCTGGTACTTCTGCTACTATAGGGACACATATAGACTATCGCACGGACCATGAATATCTCATCAAAAAAGATTAAAGATTTTAATAAAGAACTCTCAACGTATTATAAAAAGAACAAGCGTTCTTTTGCGTGGCGCAAAACAAGGGATCCATACAAGATCCTCGTCTCTGAACTTATGCTTCAGCAGACTCAAACAAGTCGCGTGGCCCTCAAATATGACTCATTTTTGAAACGGTTCCCTACTGTACAGGCACTTGCAGAAGCTCCTCTCACCGCTGTCCTCCAAGAATGGCAAGGCCTCGGGTACAACCGACGGGCACTCTACCTCAAAAAGACCGCAGAAGCTGTTGTGCATGACTACGCTGGGGCCTTTCCTCGACACTATGAGAAACTCCTCGCCCTCCCCGGAATAGGCCAGTCAACAGCAGGTGCACTTATGGCCTTTGCCTTCAACAAAGCGCTGCCATTTATAGAGACAAATATTCGTACAGTTTTTATTTATTTTTTCTTTACAGAGACTTCATCTGTGACAGATATAATGATTCATGAAGTGATCGAAGCCGCCATTGATGTCAAAAACCCGCGCGATTGGTATTACGCGCTCTATGATTACGGCACAATGCTCAAAGCTCAGAACAAACAGCTTCGTACACTTCACCAAAAAAGTTCACACTACAAAAAGCAATCAAAATTCGAAGGTTCAAACAGACAAATCCGTTCACATATTGTGAAAGGTCTTCTTGCTGCTGCACCAAACCCTCAAACAACCCTCCAAATCGCCAAAAACCTGGGTCGAGAAATCACCGTTATCGATCCCATACTCAAAAAGATGGCATCCGAAGGCCTCCTCATCAAAAAAGGGAAAGCCTGGAGTTTGGCTTAGGGTGTGCTATAGTAAACCTACTAACGACAAACGTATGTTAAGACAATCTCTAGTTGGATTCGTTTTGAAGGTCGGCTTGGCGTCCTCACTGTTATATGTAGCCCTTTTTTCGTTTTTTCGGCCATTAGAGGCTATTGCCCACTATCCTAACTTCCTTGCCCAGGGTATAGATGACCGCGGGGTGGTATATGTCATTGGCATTCTCTGTCTTTTTCTTATTGGTTGGATTTTTTCAGGTAAGCAAAAGTTCGCTTCAAGCCTTGTTTCAACCTTCCTCATTGCAGTAGTGGCCCTCATCAACATCACTCAGTTCGCCTTCGCCTTCAGTCTCGTGCCGACATTTGCAATCGGACTTGCCCTTGTCTTCCGATACTATCCACGAATTCGTGTTATCGCAAAAACTCCCCTTCCAGGCACTCGAAAGAAACTCACTCTCAAGGAACTCATCGAAGAAGATGACCTCGAAGAAGTTCAGCATGACGACGAACTTATCGCAGAACAGACAGAATCAGATACCACAGCGCCAACAAACGAAGCTCCTACAGAATCATCAACTCACAGTGATTCAACAGATTCAGATACATATCCAGTTGAAAATTCTCCTGAAGAAAGCGATACTAAGTAAATGAGCCCTTCCCCGTTTCTCACACAATCCGTAAAAAGTTTTTTTCGACTGACGGATATTCAACACCAAGCACTCAAAAAGCTCGGCGTTTCTACGATATCTGATCTCTTGTACCACTTTCCTGTTCGATATGGTGAATCGAATCCAGGCAAACTCATCAAAGACCTCATCGGAGGTGAAACCGCAACCATCTACGGACGAGTGGCAGGTCTCAAAACCGGCAAATCATTCAAAAGCCATGCTCCAAAAGCAGAAGGATATATCGAAGACGATTCTGGCCGCATAAAAGTCATCTGGCTTCATCAACCATACATCGCTAAACTCATTCAAAACGACAGCCTCGTCAAAGTATCTGGAAAAGTATCCGACAGAAACGGAGTTCTCGGCTTCATGAATCCGGAGATCGAATCCATAGGCGCACTTCCTCTCAATATCGGCGAGTCTCTCTTTGGTGAGAATGTTCAACACGGCAGTATGCCCATATATAGCGAGAGCAAAGGCGTTACTTCACGCTGGTTCTTTCATGCACTCCAAAAAATATTCAAACATCCTGATTTCGAACACATCATTGACCCAATTCCCGAAACAATCCTCACTCAATATAATTTGCCGTCACTTCGAACATCACTCATTTGGATTCATGCTCCGCAAAAAGAGTCAGACGCACAAGTGGCCCGCAAACGATTTGCATTCGAAGAAGTTTTCTTCATCCAACTCCAAAACGAACAGCGGCGTCAGGAAACGGCTTCACACAAGGGTTTTATCATTGATAAGCCAAAAGCCGAAGTCGACAAATTCGTGAAGCGCTTCCCTTTTCCTCTCACAGATGCACAGCAAATATCAGTGAATGATATTCTGGCTGATTTCAAACGTGGGCAGCCAATGTCACGATTGCTCGAAGGTGATGTAGGATCAGGAAAAACAGCTGTAGCCGCAGTGACTGCATACACAGCAGTGACGACACGTCCAAAAAATCAAGGCTACGGAACACTTCAGGTGGCATATATGGCGCCAACCGAAATTCTCGCGAAGCAACACTACGAATCATTCATTCAATATTTTTCTCATCTTCCCATCTCAATCGGCCTCATCACAGGAACGGGGTGCCGCAAATTTCCATCAAAACTAAATCCGAGTGGCTGGACGGATATTTCTCGAACACAATTTTTGAAATGGGTTGCAAGTGGCGAGATCGCTATTGTCATCGGTACACATGCCCTCATTCAAAAATCAGTGAAGTTCAAACACCTCTCATATGTCATCATCGATGAGCAGCACCGATTCGGTACAGCACAACGACAGAAACTCACTCGAAAAGATCCCGTCCTCCCACATCTCCTCTCGATGACAGCCACACCAATTCCGCGAACATTGGCGCTCACCTTGTATGGTGACCTCGATTTGTCTCTTCTCGATCAGATGCCAACAGGACGAAAACCGGTGATTACCGAAATCGTTCCACCAGCAAAACGTGATACTGTATATGAAAAAATTCGCACTGAACTCGTCGCGGGCCGACAGGTATATATCATCTGTCCCCGAATTGACGAACCCGATCCCGAAAAAGAAAAAGCAATCAACGCAAAATCTGTAAAAGAAGAGGCAAAGCGCCTCAAAAAAGATGTCTTCAAAGAATATGAGATAGATATCATGCACAGCAAAATGAAGCCGTCAGAAAAAGACGATGTGATGGAGCGATTTTCAAATCACAAAATAGACATTCTCGTTTCGACATCCGTAGTCGAGGTGGGCGTGAATGTGCCTAACGCAACTGTCATCATCATTGAGGGTGGCGAGCGATTTGGACTTTCTCAGTTGCACCAGCTTCGAGGCCGCGTTATCCGAGGCAATCATCAGGCATACTGTTATGTCTTCACCGAAAGTCAAAGCGACAAAACGATCGAACGCCTCAAAGCTCTCGCTACCGCAAAAAACGGCTTCGAACTTTCCGAAATAGACCTTCAGCTCCGAGGTGCTGGCGAATTATATGGCGGTAAACAATGGGGCATTTCCGACGTCGCTATGGAAGCAATCAAGAATATTAAAATGGTAGAAGCTGCACGCAAAGAAGCGCGCCGCATGATTGCCGAAGATCCAACGCTCGACCACTACCCTCTCATCAAAGAAACACTTAAGGACCGTGAAGAAATTCACTTTGAATAAAACGGCGTTTCAACACTTCAACACACCGACAAAAGATACTACTCAGCAAAATGCGCGTGATCGTTCCATGTAATCACTCGCCATTTTCCGTCGCGAAGTTGCAACATGGTGATGCCCGTGTTTTCTGTTGCAAAACTGTGTAGTAATGTGGCACATATATCAGGTGTGGCTTTTTCTCGAAACAACATATACGCGAGAATGAATCTCAGATAAATTCCATGAGCGACAACTACAATATCGTTCCCTTCGTGAGCTTCGAGATATTCCAATGTTGTCTTGGCTCGAGCTAATAAATCCTCTGTATTTTCACTATCTGCAAATCGGATACCGGCGTCGAGAGATACAAAATCTTCTTTGGCGATCTTTTTGTATTCATCACTCAACTTTGAAAGGCCGTCGAGGGCACTCGGACTTCTTCGTTCAATCAAAAAGTCATGTGTCTCTATTTTGTCGAGAGGGTATCCTGTCTTTTCAGCAATATACTGGGCAGTTTGAATAGCACGAGTGTATGTGCTGGCAATCAATGTATCGAATTTGAGATGTGAAAGACGTTCGCCGACAATGCGAGCTTGTTCTTTGCCTCGGGCTGTCAGTTCAGCAGTTTCGGTCAATGGTTGAAAATCTACGGCAACATTGCGTTCACTTTCTCCGTGTCGAACAATGTAGATCGTTTTTGTGATTGACATATGCGTGTCCACCCTCTTGGAATCGAACCAAGGACCGCAGAGGTATAAGCTCTGTGCT
>CAZCNA010000015.1:0-15099 GCA_964500215.1 uncultured Candidatus Saccharibacteria bacterium
GTACCAGTCGAAAGTCCACGACCGAGTGTCGAAATGCGGACACCAGCTTTCTGTGTGAAGTCACGGAGAAGTCCACTGACATATTGTGCAGTATGTTCACCTTCAGGATTGAGGTTCGTAGCGATGATGATTTCGCGGAGCTTTCCATGAGTTGGATGGGTGTCAGATTGGATAGTTGCGAGGAGCTCAGAACTGCGCACTTTGGCCTCAGGCCTATCCTCCAAGAGAGGCACAGAACCACCGAGTACGAAATATACGCCGTTGAATGCACGGCTCTTTTCCATAGCTTGGAGATCGATGTCGCGCGACACAATCATGAGGATCTGGCGGTCGCGCGCAGGATTACGACAGATGGAACACTGTGATGATTCTGAATGCACTTCAGATAGAGGAAAATATCGAAAACATGTCGAACATGTCGCAATGCTCTGATGAAGGGTGTTGAGCTCCCGGACAATGTCATCAATGGTACTCAACGGTTCATTCAATAGGTAATACACAAACCGTTTTGCTTGTCGTGGTCCTATACCAGGAAATCGTCTGAAGAGTTCGGTAAGTTTATCTATTGAATCCATAAAGCACAGTTATAAAAGAGTAAGCGCTGATTGAGAATTAGAATCCGCCGGGAGCAACATGATCTGAAAAATCGCCAAAGTCGCGCTTCTCGACAGGGATGAATGTCGTTCGCTGACCGTCGAACTTGAAGTGACAAGCCCCAGTTTGACCATTTCGATGTTTCTCGATGAGAATTTCTGCCATGTTGTCTCGTTCAGAGTGATCCTTGTAGCGGTCTTCACGGTGAATGAACATAACGAGGTCCGCGTCCTGTTCGATAGAACCTGAATCTCGAAGGTCAGAAAGTCGTGGCTTACCACCTCGCTTTTCGACATCTCGGGAAAGCTGTGAGAGAGCGAGCACGGGCACATCCAATTCTCGCGCCAAGTTTTTGAGTGATCGAGAAATTTCGGTTACTTGTTGAACGAGGTTATCTGACTTTACATTCTGTGTTGGCACCATGAGCTGGAGGTAGTCAACGATAATGAGACCAAGACCTTTTTCGGCTTTGAGTCGTCGTGCGACACTTCGCATTTTGATGATGTTATTGCCCGGCTGATCATCGATATAAATAGGCGCTTTTGAAAGTTTGTCGAGACCTTCACGGAGCATTTGGAAGTCATTGTCATGCAAATTTTTACCAGTTCGAATTTTCCATGAATCAACAGTCGATGCTGCAGAAAGCATACGCTGTGTGAGCTGTGCCGCACTCATTTCGAGAGAGAAAATACCCACAGGTACATTGTGATCTACCGCAGCGTGACGAGCGATATCGAGTGCAAATGATGTCTTTCCGACAGATGGTCGAGCAGCGAGGATGATGAGGTCAGATTTCTGGAGACCTGCTGTGATAGCGTCGATGTTTGAGAAGCCTGTTGGTACACCGCGGATTTCTTCTTTTGAATTATGAAGTTTGTCGATAAGGTCCCATGTCTCGTCGAGTACTTCTTTCATCTCGATGAATTTGTGTGTGCCTTTTCGGTTGGTGAGTTCGAAAACTTTTTTCTCGGCCTTGTCGAGTACTTCTTCGAGGTGGCCTTCTTCGTCATATCCGAGTTGTGAAAGATGCTCAGATGCAGCAATAAGCTTTCGCATCATGAATTTTTTCTCAACAATTTCTGCATAATATCGTGCGTTAGCAGCAGATGGCACAACATGGACGAGTTCAGCGAGGAATGAAGCACCGCCCGCTTGTTCGAGGAGATTTTTTTCTTCGAGCCGGTTTTTGAGAGAGAGGAGATCAATCGGTTCGAACTTTTGTGAAAGCTCTACCATGGTGCTGTAGATGAGTTTGTGTCGTTCACTATAAAAAGATTCGGGAACGATGATGTCGTTCACGTCATTCATTGCATCCTGTCGGAGCATGATAGAACCGAGTACTGCCTTTTCAGCATCGAGGCTGTTTGGTGGTACTCGGAGACTTTTGTTATTTCCAATATACGGTGACACAGTTGCCATGCTCCCCATTGTACCACTTCACACCTGATACACTAGATGAAAAATATATGAAAATGTGTTCAGCTTGTGTACAAGCTGTGAATAGGGTAGGAGAGGTGAATTTGGTGGCTAAGGTACGTCAGTTGTGCTGAACGGACGATAAAGAAAATCTGAAAAAATTATGAAATTTGATAAAATCCTTTGATTTTTTGTGCAAACTGGATGAAGAGGAATGATGTAATCGCATATCCAAAGAAAATATGAAGAAAACCTATAGAACCGAGTGCTCCGCGTGTCTCTACCGCCGCTATACAGATGATAGAAAGCCATGAAATGAGACTGAATGCTGAAGAAGAAATGAGAGCATCGTGATGGTCCTTGAATCCTTCGGATAGATGACTATGTCGCTGTTGGTGTCGAATGAGAGCGGGGAGATGGAACTTTCGGAGGACCATGTTTGTGATGATAATAAGCCCTAAAATAAGGACAATACAACATTCAACACCTATATAGATAGGGACTTGCTGATCAAAGAGTTCTGATACATAGAGTACGCGTGCTCCGAGCGCAATACTCGCGGCAACGATGCTTGTAAATTGGAGACGCTGCAAAATCCGAAGTTCATGCAATAAAATCTCATAATTTTTGTAAGAAAAAATAAAGAAAATATCACCAATAAATGAACTCCCCATACCAATGGCGGCACTCACCAAAAAGAATACATAAAATGTAAGATCCATATTACTCGATTATTATACCATCTTCGGTATCAAGCACAGTAACACCCTGTTGATTCAATGTGTCTCGAATACTATCTGATGTTGACCAATCTTTTGATCGTCGTGCAATCTCTCGGTCATGAATGAGTTGTTTCAATGCTTCTGTGAGTTCGCGTCCTTTCTTGAGAGTGATTTTTATATCTGCGTCTTGAACACGAATATATTCCACTGCGTCTTTGTGTGAAGCACCATCAGCCAATCGCAAACCCAGCACTGCATCAAACGACAGTATCGTTGCTTTCTTGTCAGCGGCGCTCATATTCTTGTCAGAAAGAATAGTCCACACATATGCCAACGCTGCTGGCGTATTCAAATCATCATTGATAGAAGCGAGGAATGTTTCAGTGGCAGCCGGAGAAACAACACCACCGTCAGGGAGAGCGGCCAATTCACTCACTAATTTTTCATACGCAACCTGCGATGCCTTGAGTGCGTCCACATTGAAATCCATTCGTGTACTGTATTTTGCCTGAAGAATCCAATATCGGTAGGCAAGGGGAGAAATACCGAGATCGCGTAGTGCATCGAGGGTGAGCATATTGTCGCCAGACTTGGCCATCTTGTCGCCAGAAACTGTGATATGCGCATTGTGAAGCCAATAGTGCACAAACGGCTTGCCAGTGAATGTCTCAGATTGAGCAATTTCGTTGTTGTGGTGAACAGGAATATGATCAATGCCGCCTGTATGAATATCAAATGTATCACCGAGATATTTCATAGACATTGCAGAACATTCGATATGCCATCCTGGAAATCCTTTTCCAAAAGAAGCATCATATCCATGCTCATCATTGAATTTCCATACAGCAAAATCTCGAGGCTGTCGTTTTTCTGTTTGTTGTTCAATACGATGTTCATCACCTGAAACACCACCGCCCAATTTGCCGTAATCAGGGAATGTAGACGTATCAAAATAAATACCGTCTGTAGTGCTGTATGCGGCGCCTTTTTGGAGAAGCTGCTCAATAATATGAATGTCTTCGGCAATGTTGTCACTGGCAAATGGAAACGCTGCGGCACGTTCTATATTGAGCTCATCAAGGTTGGTGAGAAAGGCCTGATAATAGATCTCTGCAACTTCTCGCATCGCCGCGAGTGTGAGAGGCATATTGTGTCGTTTGAGCGCCTTCGTCATTTTGTCTTCACCTTCGTCACCGTCATCAGTGAGGTGTCCAATATCTGTGATGTTTATAATCTGCTTCACCGTGTATCCATTGAACTCGAATACACGACGGAGAATATCCGCCAATATATATGCGCGAAGATTGCCGACATGCGCGTAGTTGTATACAGTCGGTCCACAATGATACATAGACACTTGTCCTGGAGTAATAGGGGTAAAAAGTTCTTTTTGTTTGGTAAGGGTGTTGTGTAAATGTATATCCATAAACGAAAATTAGAGTAACTCGCAAAAAGCTACTGCAGTGAATTATAGTTAAAAATAGAGCGTTTGACCATAGAATGAAACTTTGAGATACTTTATCTACATATGAACATTATTACCTCACATCGAAAGACATTATTCGCGGTGTTACTTATCGTATTTGTTGGAGGCGCATTTTACGGAGGATTTAGTGCCGGCAAACTTTCACGAGCTGAAGCAGATCGAGTTGAAAATATCATCAACAAGACAGAAGGCATGCCCGAAGCTGTAGATTTCGGCCTCTTTTGGAAGACCTGGAATCTCGTTCAGGACAAGTTCGTAGCAACTCACAACGAAAAGCCTGCCACAGATCAGGACCGCGTATATGGTGCTATCAAAGGCATGGTCGCATCACTCGGTGACCCATATACAGTATTCATGACTCCAGAAGAAGAAGTTGCATTCGAGACACAGATTCAAGGTAACTTCGAAGGTGTGGGACTCGAGATGGGTATCAAAGACGGCATTCTCACTGTCATTTCAGCTCTCCCTGGTACACCAGCAAAGAAGGCCGGCATCAGTTCAGGTGACAAGGTTGTCAAAATCAACGACAAAATCACAACGAACATGACTGTAGACGAAGCTGTGAAAATTATCCGGGGAAAGAAAGGCACATCCGTAAAGTTCACTATTGTACGTGAAGACAAAGAACCATTCGAAGTGACAGTAGTCCGAGATGTTATCAACCTTCCTGTGATTGAGACAAAGCTCGACCCAAAGACAAATATTTTCACAATCAAACTCTTTAGCTTCACATCGCAGTCAGCAGGTCTCTTCCGAAACGCTATGCGAGAATTCGCGACATCAAAATCAAGCAAACTCATCATTGACCTTCGAGGCAATCCAGGAGGATATCTCGATTCAGCGGTAGATATTGCAGGTTGGTTCCTTCCAGCAGGACAAGTGGTCCTTCGACAGACATCAGGCGCAGGTAAGCCAGAAACAATCATAAAGAGCCAGGGTCCAGACATTTTCAATGGCAATGTAAAGATAGTTATTCTCGTCGACGGCGGTTCAGCATCAGCTTCTGAAATTCTCGCCGGTGCCTTGAGTGAACACGGCAAAGCAACACTCGTTGGTGCGCCTACATTCGGAAAGGGTTCAGTACAGGAATACATCAAAGTCACAGCCGACACCGCTCTCAAGGTGACAATCGCACGATGGCTTACACCAAACGGTATTTCTATCTCAGAAGGCGGCCTCACCCCACAGGTTGAAGTCAAAATGACCAGTGATGATGTAGCTGCAGGACGTGACCCTCAAATGGAAAAAGCGGTTGAAATTCTCTCAAAATAGTGATATATTGCTCCTACCTTAGATACTAGTACAAGTCGCTAGTAGCTAGTATGTAAATAGCTTAATTATAATCCGTAAATCAATATTGTTATGAAAGTAATCCTTCTTCGAGACGTGCCTAAGATTGGCCACAAATATCAGGTAGTGAATGTAGCCGATGGCTTCGCCACAAACGCTCTTTTCCCAAAGGGCTTGGCTGAACAGGCAACACAAAAGGCCCTCAAACGAGTTGAAGCAATTCAGTCTCAGGAAGCGGCTGAACGAAAGATCCGAGAAGACCTCCTCCTCAAGAACCTTCATGAAATCTCTGGCGTAACAGTAGAGATTGTCGGAAAGGCAAATGAAAAGGGACACCTATTCAAGGGTATCCACAAGGAAGAAATCGTTCCAGCTCTCAAAGAGCAGACTCGTCTCGATATTGATGCTGCGTTCATTCAGCTCGACAAACCACTCAAAGAAGTTGGCGAGCACAAGATCACAGTAAAGGTTCAGGACAAGACAGCCGAATTTACACTCTCAATCAAAGCTGAATAACCTATTCAGTCACAAAAGAAAAAAGCCTCCGATATGGAGGCTTTTTTCTTTTGTAGAGGAAAGGAGATTACTTTACGTGTACTACCTTCTTTGTAACTACTGTATTATCGAAATGAACCTTTCGAGTTTTACCGAATGATACAGTTCCTTCTTTTGCTGCGTAGAGAGTGTGGTCTTTACCCATCAATACGTTCTTTCCAGCCAAGATTTTTGAACCTCGCTGTCGAACGATGATAGATCCAGTTCCAGCCTTTTCTCCAGCATAAAGCTTGATACCAAGGTATTTTGGATTTGAATCTCGAAGGTTTTTTGCTGTACCTGCTGCTTTTTTGGTTGCCATGGTCTTTTAATATCTAATTTAAACTTTTTTGACGTCCTCTTCAGGTCGTTTTGTATATAGTAAGTTCCATGAGTATACCCGACCTTTTAGAAAAAATCAATGCTTCTGGGGGAAAGAGGCCTGGGGCAGGGGGTACCTCCGGGAGCCCAGATCCCGCTCAGGGTCGTACTCATGTACCCCTCATATATATCATATTGGTGGTTTTTTCGCTTATTTTGGGTCTTTCCGGGTGGGGTGAAGCCATATATATAGTCCAGAGTATGGGGAAGACTGAGCCCGTCAGTATCGAATGCTCGGCTGAGTATGCCCATGCTATGGAGAAGCCCAGAGCCTCAACAACAGAAAGTCTGCAAGGCTCTCAAAGTACCAAAAGTCTCAACACTTCTGCCAAAAAGACCTCAAAGAAGACATCAACCACCACAAAATCAACAAAAAAGAGCAAAAAAACTGCATCCAGCACGGTCTCGGAGGCATCCTAGGCACCCGCATATCTGGTCAAAAACTGAAAAATGAGTGATTTTTGTCAATCCTCAATTTGGGCCAAAAAACAGTACAATATATAGTCTAATATGTAAAGGGTATATATCGAATAATACGGCCATGTAGAGCCATTATATAATCGCCCCAACACCTCATTTTCAAAGAAAATGATTGACAAAGAGGGTCCATGGTGCTATCATATTGACTGTAATCACATGAGTTCATGTGGTTTTTTAATTGAAGTGCAAGCGCATAATACGATCCCACACAGACATGCGCATTACTAGGTAAGAATCGGCTTATAATACAAATGACCATTGGTTTGGCGATGATTGTCTCTGGTATGATGGCGAACCCACTTGCTATCGATCAGGCAACCACACCCGAATCACAATCTGTTGCTACAGCTTCAGCTTCAACAACACAATCAGTAGAAACACCAAAGATCATTCCAACTAACGCAGGTATCGAGAAACAAGTTCGAACATACTTTGCAGACATCCCTGTTATGGCCGAAATTGCCCGATGTGAATCACAATTTCGTCAGTATTCAAAGAACGGAGAAATTCTTCGAGGTAAAGTGAATACAAAAGACATTGGAGTAATGCAAATCAATGAAAGCTATCACCTCGTTCGAGCTCAAAAGCTTGGATATGACCTCACTACAGTAGAAGGCAACATGCGATATGCACGACGTCTCTACAATGAAAGTGGGTCACAGCCATGGGTATCGTCTTCTCCATGTTGGGGAAAGACAGTAGCCGCAGCGAACGATCCTCTTGGATACTCAGTAAAGGTTGCAACAGTTGTACAAACAACAGCTGCACCAGTACAGGTAACACAGGAATAATCTTTGATTCTTCTGAATCAACACAATAGGAAAGGGCCCGCACGGAGTGCGGGCCCTTTCTTTATATCCCCATCTCCATTTCCTTTCCGTGTGGCGCATACATCTTTTACATGTATCCAAAATTTATATACAATGCAGGCACATGAGCCGCAAAACAGCTATCTGGACCGTCCTCACAATTCTTGTCCTCGGGAGCATCGCTGTAACGACGTATGTTGTTCACACAAAGAATCGCTTCGCCAATATCACAAACTACCCGCCTCAGAACATGACCATCGTGGCGCTCGGGGATAGTCTCACCGCAGGATTCGGATCAACAAAGGACAATGATTATGTCACTGTTCTTTCACAAAAAATTCAAAAACCTATTATCAACAAGGGTGTAATAGGGGACACGACGGCGCAAGCGCTCAAGCGAGTAGACAATGTCTTGGCACAGAAGCCGGGGTTTGTGATTGTATATCTCGGTGGTAATGACGTCTTGCAACGAGTTCCGATTGATACGACATTCCTTAATCTTGAAAAAATAATTACTCGACTCCAAGATGGGGGAGCGGTGGTTATTCTCGTGGGTGTGAGAGGAGGCTTATTCAATGATCCATTTTCGGATAGATTCGAGCAATTGGCGTTTCGATACAAGACTATATATGTGCCCGATATGATTCTCGATGTGATGGCACAGAAGGATCACATGTCTGATGCTGTGCACCCGAATGATGGAGGGTATGCGTATATTGCAGAGACATTGTATGAACAAACAAGAGGTCTCTTTGATAATGTTCAATCAGAGAATGAGACAAATATCTGATTTTTTGTAAGGCATTATTTTCACAAACGTCATAAGCAGATATGACAACACATTCATCTATTATTATCGGGATATTACTTATTATTCTTGTAGGTACGGGCTATTTGGTTATTACTTCGCCGAAGGCAGAACAAATCCTCCAACCGACGGCAACAACTACAACGCAACAGACACCTGCGCCAGTGACACAGAATGTCCCAGTATCAGGGCTTCAGGTTACGGCACCTCTCGCAAATCAGGTAGTGTCGAGTCCACTGACCATAACAGGAAAGGCGAATGGCTTGTGGTACTTCGAAGGATCATTCCCCGTGAAGCTTGTTGATGCAAATAATACTGTATTAGGAACGGGCATTGCTCAATCTCAGGGTGAATGGGCGACGACGACATTAACCAATTTCTCTTTGACACTGACATTCGTAACACCACAAACGGCTACAGGTACACTTATATTTGAAAAAGACAATCCATCAGGCCTTCCACAAAACGCTGGTACATATCTCGTCCCTGTGCAGTTTTAGGCCATTATTGTCAGTATTTTGAAAGTGCTTTGTCCTTCATTAAGGCCATAGTATGATGAGGGGGTAATAATAAATGCGTTTTTTCGTCTTACTTTTATGAAAAGAACTACAACTACAATTGGGATTGCGGGCCTCATGCTCGGATTAGTTATCAGTATCGTACCTCTGCAATCTGCAGATGCGCAGTTTGTGTACACGGGTACTGGTCAAACGACAACTGGCAATAGCCAGACTGTATCTAATCCATATTATGGAAGCACGAGTTCATCAGCATGTCTTCAGCTTTCGGCAAATCTTTCGCTCGGATCAAGAGACTACTATACGGGCGGGCAGGTGAGTAAGTTGCAACAATTCCTCACATCACAGAGCTATATGTCACCAGGCCTTGTTACTGGGTATTACGGGACGATGACATATCGTGCTGTTCAGCGATTCCAGGCAGACAATGGCATCTCTGCTACAGGTGGCGTTGGTCCGCTCACTCGAGCGCGTATTTTGGCAATTAGTTGTGCCGATGTAGCTGTGCCACCAGTATATCCTCCAGTGTACCCTCCAGTTTATCCACCCGTGTCTGATACACCTGTCATTTCAGGTATTGATGCACCTTCAAGTCTTCGTGTCGGAGAGACAGGTACATGGCGAGTACGAGCTATAGATACAAGTGGCCAGACATTGAGTTACAACGTGACATGGGGTGACGAAAATACATATGCAAGTGGCGCAGGCTATTATGTGCCGTATTCAGGATACTTCACACAATCAAGTACATTCACTCACGCCTATTATCAGGCAGGTACATATACGGTCCGATTTACTGTTCGATCTTCTTCTGGTAAGACAACAGAAACAACAACCACTGTATATGTGGGCGGATCAGGTTCTGGTTCAAATTCAGGCTATCAGCCAACAATCACAAGTATCTCTCCAACATCAGGTGGCTTCGGTACGGTGGTGACTATCACAGGTACAAACTTCGACCGATATAGCAACTCCGTGAATTTTGCCAATATGAATAATGTTGTCACAAATATTCCTTCATACGATGGACGAAGTATCCAGTTCACTGTTCCAGCAACACCTTGTCCAAACGGCAATTATTGCGCACAAGTAGCTCTCTCATATGGAAACTATGATATCAGTGTGACAACTCCATATGGTACATCGAATGCATATTCGTTCCGTGTGACAGCTTCATCAGGAACAGGTGACGCTGTGAATCAGAGTGTGACTGTTGGTATCAACCAGTCAGTATATGTTCAGGGACTTACAATCAATCCAACAAGTATCGTCGAAGACAGCCGATGTCCTGCAAACGTAAATTGTATTCAGATGGGACGCGTAGTGGTGAATACAGTACTCCGTGGTCCGACAACTCAGACTACAGCACAGCTTATCTATGGATCAAATAGTAATACCGTCTATGTAGATGGATATGCGGTCCAAATCACTGAGGTACAGCCAGTCAAATACGCCAATGACACAACTCCATATAGCCAGTACCGATTTACATATCGTGTGATACGATAGGGGATATGGCTTCACAGACGGATCTCCGTAACCTCACAAAGGAACTCAAACAGGCAGGAAATAAAGAAAAAGGATTATTCTTGCAGAGGTTTTTCAAGACGGGCAAAGGGCAGTATGGGGAAGGGGATATCTTTCTTGGACTTACTGTACCTATGCAACGATTACTTGTCAGAAAGTATAAGAATTTGTCCCTCGATGATGTGAGTGAATTACTCAAAAGTCCATATCATGAATTCCGTTTGACGGGGCTCATGATATTGGTTGAGCAGATGAAGGTTGCAAAGAAAATCGATGACACTACGAAGGCTAAAAAAGTTTCAAAGGCTATATATTCATTTTACCTCAACCATAGTAAGTGCGTGAATAATTGGGATCTCGTTGATAGTTCTGCGCGAGATATTGTTGGTGGTTTCTTGTATGATTTTGGTGAGGATCGTAGCGTGTTATATAAACTTGTGCGGTCAAAATATATGTGGGAACGCCGAATCGCTATTGTTGCCACGTTCTATTTCATCAAAAAAGGGGAGTATGATGATACATTAAGATTATCTGAACTTTTGCTGAACGATACGCATGATTTGATTCACAAAGCCGTGGGGTGGATGCTCCGAGAGATGGGCAAGATGGATGAAGATGTGCTCAAAAAATTCCTCGATATACATGCACATGCCATGCCACGTACAATGCTCCGATACGCCATCGAACGCCTATCTCCTCATGAACGAGTGGAGTATATGAATATGAAGTACATGTAATGAACTATACTTATTTAATTACAACTATATGACAACAGATTTACAATCTATCCTCAATTTTGTGCAATTCACTCAACGATTCAAAGAGGTTGAGCGTGAAATTGTTTTCAAGCATCCAAACGGTGATGTTCGGGAAAATGATGCAGAACACAGTTTTCAACTTGCGCTTGTCGCTTGGTATATTATTTCTGCAAAGAAACTGCCCCTCGATATCAATAGAGTACTCGAATATGCATTGGTCCATGATTTGGTTGAAACATACGCTGGAGACACACGTCTCAGCGAGACCAATCAGGCATATATAGAGAGTAAGGCTGCCCGTGAAGCTGAGGCGTTGAAGCAGATTGTTGCTACATTTCCAGAATTCATCGAGCTTCCTGATATCATCACTCGCTATGAGCATCGATCCGATGAAGAAAGCAAGTTCGTGTATGCCCTCGATAAAATGATTCCGGTCCTCAATATTTACATAGACGGAGGATATTCATGGAAGAAAAATACGTTGACACTCGAAAAGATAGTAACGAGCAAGAAAGATAAGATTGCTTTATCTCCTGTACTCGAAAAAATATGGCTTGATATGGTTGAAATATTACGAGCAAATGAATCGACATTGTTTGGTACACAAAAATGATGCACTGTATCTATGTAGGCAGGGAAGCGACAATGCCTCTTACGTATCATCTTCGTCTCAGTGCTCGCGCTCGAAAACTGCGTGTTGCCATATATACAGATGGTGCGTGTATTGTGACCGCTCCTCGTCGAATGCCATTCGAGTATGTTGAACGATTTCTCAAAGAAAAATCAACGTGGCTTGCAGATAAAATAAATTTTGTTCGAAATAATGAATGGGCTGAGAAGCTTGGTGTTGATGGTGTAGATAGTCATGCGAGAACACGACAAAGTAAGTTAGCAATGAGAAAAGAGTATACTGACCTCAAGGCTGCAGCGTACACAATTGCGGCAACGCGGCTTAAACATTTTAATACTATATACAAGCTACCGATTGGAAAAATTACAATTCGAAATCAAAAGAGTCGATGGGGAAGTTGCTCACGTAAAGGAAATCTGAATTTTAATTACAAAATTGCCTGCGCACTTGTCTGACTACATTGTGGTTCATGAGCTATGCCATATCGGCCAGTTCAATCATTCACAAAAGTTCTGGGATCTGGTTGCTGTGGCGCTGCCTGAGTATCGTGCGTTGAGGGCTGAGTTGAGGACATATAAAATATAGATAAATTATATGAATTAATAATGTATTATTTACGCATGAGCGACATCGACATCATAAATTTGAAAAAAAAGAATAGTGGCGGTCGGGACAATTGGACAATGGAGGATATACTTAGAGGTGTACAGTACTTTTATACTCAGTACAATCGATATCCGACAGCCCATGACTTTGATAAATTTGAATATTTGCCTACAGCAAGAACAATACAAAGATCGTTTGGTGGTTTAGTAACTATTCGTGAGAAGCTAAATCTTGGACAAATACACAATTACACAACTGGTAGTTATAGATCAGAAAAAGCAAAAGCTGCATATAGGAATGCTCAACAGTATGAGGAAGAATTTTATTTATACCTAATCAGCAAAGTTCCGGAAGTACAAGTTCATGAACACAAAATTATTCGTCCCGGTAATATTTGTTCAGATTTTTATATCTACAAGAATACACAGGATAAGAAGGGGATAGTGATAGACCTTTTTTATGCACAAGACATTTTATCCCTCACTGCAATAGTGAGGATTAAGCTTAAAAGATATAGTGGACTCCCCCATAGGATCTTTTTTGTACTCGTTGGAAATAACGATATTAAACAAGAAGAAATAAATCTTTTCTTAAATAATAAAAAAACTATTTTTCCAGACAATATTAAAGTCGTTCAAGAAAAAATATTCAAGAATATATTTTTGAAGGAGCTAGATATATCTTAACGGGGAGTACGTAGTTGGCTTATTGTATAGACGTCGGACAATATATCTTTTGCGACATACTCCTATAGGCAAAAGGCCCCCTATAGCTATTTGTATATGCTGACTGGGATTTCCTGTATTCACCTCACCTTCTACATATATATGCAAAATTCGACGTCACAGAATCGTTTTTAAGGCCTTCTCTTTTTCCTGGCTGGTCAACGTATCATCTATATTTTGGGTCTAGTTTGCTTAATGTATATATTGGCCACATTTGGGCTTATCATTCATCTTTGATCAAGTTTGGCCTTCAAACACTGAATTGATGGTACATATGCATGCCTTTGTGGGTCTTGTGCACAAAAAAAGCCAACCTGATGGTCGACTTTAAAAATATATTTTTTAGTAGGGGACTCTTCCCTATTATTTTATATTTTCTTGATAGTTATTTAATTTGCAACACTTTTTATAAATGCAAATATTTCAACAAGGTCTGCCCAAACTAATTTGAGCATGTCACGTACATATATAGCAAAGTTGTGAACCCATTCTTTTGCCAAGAGCGTTCTGATATCAATGTGCAAAAGCTGTAATACAACAAGTGCCACGATGATAACAACAATAAGCTCTACAAATCCTTTATTATTTTTTGATGGTTTGTTCATATGCCGTTTTGTATAGTTTGGTCTATGAAAAGATTAATTTTTGAATGTAGTAATCCGGTTACGTATCTGCTTAGTTGGTATTCGGATTCTTAACATATACATCATACCATAATGCAAACATTAACAAGATGTAGATCTTGCGTGAGTGATCGGCATTCTGTTTGAGGTGTTCATCCACAAGCGTATCAATATATGCCATGTTCATATGTGACTGGATATACTCATTGTTGCGAATCAATTGCATAACATCATCAGGTCGTTCACGGAGCCACTGCTTAATTGGTGTTGGAAAGCCAAGCTTTTTTCGGTCGGACGTTTCTTGTGGAAGAATTGATCGAAATGCTTCTCGAAGAATATATTTTGTCTTGCCGTTTTTGTATTTGAGTGCGTCTGGAATCTTTTCAGAAAGTTTTGCAACCTCAATATCCAAAAATGGCACGCGAAGTTCAAGTGAATGAGCCATTGTCATTTTGTCTGCTTTGGCAAGAATGTCCCCAGGAAGCCAATAGTTGAGGTCTATATATTGCATTTTGCGGGAATCAGTCTCCCCTTTCACTTGTGAATAATGAGGTGCCAGTGACAACGGGTGCATAGGTGCGCTTGTATCAGTTTCCTTCCACATCTTTTGTTGTTCAGAAGGCTTGAAGATATACGCGTTTCCGATGTATCGATCTTCGAGTTTTTGAAGTGCTCGCTTGAGGTAATTTTTTCCATAAAAATTAATTGGAAAAGATAGGAGTGGTTGTATAACTGCCTTCTTTAGAAATGCTGGAAGTTTTGCGACTGGTGCCAATGCAAACGGCTCACGATATATATTGTATCCACCAAACAACTCGTCTGATCCTTCACCAGAGAGTACAACTTTCACTTTCTTTCGAGCTTCGCGAGCGAGAAAATACAGAGCCACTGCTGATGGATCTGCAACTGGCTCATCAAAATGCCATGCGATTGTGCGCAATTCCTTAAAGTATTCATCAAATGAAACTTTGATTTCTTGGTGATCTGTTCCAAGTTTTTCGGCAACGATACGGGCTTCTGAATGTTCGCTCACGTGATCAAATCCAATCGTAAAAGTAGAAACAGGACCAGCCTTTGCTTGATTACGAAGCTCTTGTACGAGTGTCACGATGATCGCACTATCAACACCGCCCGAGAGAAATGCACCAACAGGTACATCACTAATCATATGGTGAGCAACGGAGTCTTTGA
>CAZCNA010000016.1:0-14859 GCA_964500215.1 uncultured Candidatus Saccharibacteria bacterium
GTTTGTAAAAAAGGTCAACCGAATTTCACAATACTTCATGCGGAAATTTTTGTCAAAAGTCGCTACAATAACTGATAATATGAAAAGGGCGCGCCTTCCGGCGCGCCCCTTTCCCTTTCCCCCTTTCTCTTTTCTTTAATTTACCTTACTTACCTTTGGAACATCCTCGATTTCGCACGCACCACCGGCACATGCGAGTTCTTTTTTGAGATCAATCTGACTGTTGTCCTTCTCGTACAATACAATCTTTGAGTAATCGATATTGTCATATCGCTTCAACAATTCTTCGTACTGTTCTTTTGTGCATTCTTCGTATGGAGCAAGCTGATATACGTGTTCTGATCGAGGAAGGAATGAAAGTCCACCAACCTTTTCCCAGTTCTTGTATACCCAGTTTCCTGCTTCAATCCATTCATCCGCACCGATAGAAATTGTGGCTGATGGGTTATGGTCAGTGAAGTTTTCTTTGATCATCTTCCAGAATTCGAGCTGGTCAATCGCAGACAAATCGTCCTTGAACTTTGAACCTTCTGGAGCCTTCACTGGGAAATCGATAACCATAGTTGTCGCTGTCTCGAGTGTCTGACCTACTTCTGGATGATATGGAACGCCCTGATCCTTGAGCATCTGGAAGAGTGCATCTGTTGTAGAAATTCGCACTCGTCGGATGTAATACGGAGCATGTCGAGCGTGAATTCCAGACGAACAATCCACAGTCTGTGAAAGGTTTCCAGATGGCTTCACACAAGTGATAGCTGTAGAAGGATTGATACCAAATCGCTTTGCATACAATTTGTTTGTCTTCTCAGCTTCAGCTCGAAGTTTTCGAAGCACTTCTGGCTTTCGCACAACTGGTGAGTCCCAAATACCTGTGATTGATACACCGAGGAGTCGTTCTTCTTCGCAGTTTTTCTTCCATTCTGGAGAAAGATAAATAAAATCTGTGAATGTTGACTGATATGTACCGAGGATTGTGGCAACACGGATCTTTCGGAGAAGTGATGCCTCTGTATCTTCGTGTCGTGCAACTACTTCCGAAAGGTTACAGAACTGCTTTGGTCGGAGGATAATTTCTCCACAAGGGTTTGTACCGAATCGGTGGAACCAATCTGCTGATACTTTCTTTCGTCGGTCTGGGAGTGATGTTCGGAGACCTCCTCGGTTGAAGATACCTGGTTCTCCAGAGTTACCCTTTACGAGCTGTGTCCAGTTTTCGAGGAATGTTGTACTGTCTGGACGTGTCATATAAATAGCAGAGTTGTTTGCGAGGGCTCGCTGTGGCTCGTTTACCCAGAATTGGCCGTTCTTTGCGTCTCGGATATCTGTATTTGCAAGTTCAAACAATGAGATAAGAGCTGTTCGTCGTACACCGCCAGAAACTACACCTTCGCCAATCTTACAAATCATATCGTGAGCGTCGAGGTTACTGAGGTGGCCTCCCTGTCGAGACATAATCTTTGTTCTAAAGAAATTATGAATATCAATAAGTGGCTGTGGACCTGAACTCTTGCCTCCAGTCGTCTTGAGTCGGGCACCAGCGGGTCGGAGGAGAGAGTAATCGAATCGAACGTCATTTCCCTCGAACCACTGTTCCATACCGTAGGCGAGCGAATCTGACCATCCTTCTCGTGTGTCTGGAACCTGATAATCAATCACCTTTCCTGTCTGATATTTGATCTGTGGAAGAGCCTGAATGTTTTCACTTTCTACTGAATATCCCACTCCCGCACCTGACATAGAGAGGAACATGATTTCAGCAAAATCCTGGAATGTTCGAGGTGCGGTGAATGAACAGTTATACGCAGATACATGGTTTCGTCGAGCAGCTGCACCAGAAAACTGGAGAAGTCGCATTGATGGCATTGCTTCATGTCGCAGAATGGCTTCTCGAACTTCTTTGTATTCTGATTCTTTGAGCTTTTCACCGAGATTTTCTCGCATGAAGTTTACATATCGGTCTACAGTCTCAACCCAAGTCTCTCGTCTATTGTCTTCATCTACCCAACGAGAATATGTTCGGTAGTATACGAGTTCACCAAGAGGATTTCTAAAATATTTTTTACTTTCAGCGGCAAGCTTCTTTACTTTCTCAGGCACTTGAACGTTTTTTTCTCGGATTTTTGAGTGTTCTGCTCGGTACAAGATGTATGCCTTCGCAGTCCGAACGTAGTCAGACAAAATGAGTTCTTTTTCAACAATATCCTGAATACCTTCTACATCTGGAAGGAAGTTTTTGAACTTCTTTGAAATACGAACAAGCTCAGCATAAACCTTGTTGGCAACCAATTCGGCCTCATCTCGAGAACCTTCTCCTGTTGCAAGCATCGCCTTGTGAATAGCGCTGATTACTCGACTGAGGTCGAACTCAACGATTTCTCCACTTCGCTTGTGCACGCGCTTTACCAAGAGATCTTTCTTGTGTTCTGTCTTTACTTCCACCTTTGGTTCGAGTTTCTTGCCTGTTTTCTCGACCACTTTCTTTTTTGTTTTTTTTGACGAAGCCATAAGCCGTTCTTGAAATTTATATATGATTAATAATGTGCCTTGCCGCTGTAAAGCATCTATATGAGATCTTTTACGAGACTAATTGTACTCTAGATATGAGCCTCCCAACCCTGTGGATAACTCAAAATTACATAGCTGAATACAGTTTTAGTTTCTTGTAAATCACGTCCGAAATTTTCCCTTAGTTTGAAACACTTTTGAGAAGATTTTTATCAAAAATTAATCGATCACCTGTTTTTAGTTTTAGGTTTGCAACTGTTCCAGAGTTTACTTCAAGTACTACGCGTGCAGGAGCCGTCGGAGTGAATACTGCAGGGAAAGATTCAGGTGTTGCATGCTCTTTGATGTACACAATACGACCATCTTCATCTGCCCATATCATGTCGAGTGCGAACGTCATGTCCTTCATCCAAAATCTGTATTCGTCACTCGTTGGAAATATAAAAAGCATCCCTTGATATGTGCTGAGTGGAGATGAACCACTGAGTCCCCGCTCACGGAGAGCCTCTGTATTGGCTATTCGCACATCAAACACAGCACCGTTCAATGTCACTGTTGGTGTAGATGCTGTAGAGAGAGCCGTAGCCGAATTGGCTTTAGTTATAGCCGTATCAGCACTACTCGAAGTAGCTATTGTACTACTGAAAATTACGCTCGCCGCACTGTCTGAAAGCGGCTGAGACTTTGCTGCATCCTGCACGTGTTGCTGATTCGCTACAAATGTACTGGTACCTAACCAAATACCCCCGAGTATAGCAATACAAGCGACTCCCAGAACGAGAATCGCTTGTATAGTTTTGTTTGGAATCAAAGCTGACACAGAAAAATTATTTAGACTTCACTTCGCACACATTGTTTTTGTGATCACAATCATCGTGACATCCACAATTTCGTGCACCCCACAAACCTGACTTCCAACAGCATCCCTTTCGAATCATAAGCCATGCACCAACAACGATGAAGGCAATTGGAGCAATAATGCGCATTGTCTGATCATTGAGAAGACCAGTTGAATTCAACAATCCGAGAACACCGATAACAATAAAGATAATTCCAAGTCTCATAATATAAATTTGTTTAGGTATAACACTCAAAGTATACCATTTTGTCTGATAAAAAGGAGGGGTACTGTACACAACAACGTGCCGAGAGGCTATGCGTTGCCTTTTAGATCCAAAGAGCATGAATTCATGCAATAACGCTTGCCTGTTGTCTCTTTTGGACCATCATCAAACACATGACCGAGGTGAGCGCCGCAACGAGCGCACACGACCTCTGTGCGAAGCATGCCGTGTGCGCGATCTTCAATAAATTTGACATGTTCTTTGTTGATAGGATCATCAAATGACGGCCACCCTGTGCCTGAATCAAATTTTGTATCTGAAGAAAAGAGTTCAAGACCACAATTTGAACAAGTATAGACACCTGGCGTATGCTCATTCCAATATTTTCCAGAAAAGGGAGCTTCTGTTCCCTTCTCTCGAGTCACAGAATACACTTCTGGATCGAGGTCCTTCTTCCATTCGTCATTTGTTTTATTAATTTTATCCATATAGATATATTATAGTACGCTATTTCCCTCTCGAAATCAGAGTATGATCCTTAAAGTGAATATTACGCGACTTCATCTCATGACTCGCGATTATTCTCAAAGCTAGAGATCGAGTGTATCTGCTCGAGGACCTTCTACAAATGTACCTTCACTGCGTGCAATAGCCTCATCTGCATACATACGAAGTTCTGAATAAATACGATGCTGTATGTTTTCTTCCGGAGCTTGTCCCCGTACTGAAAAATCTTTGAACATATGTGCAATTTCCTTTGTGAGATTTTTTAAATTTTGTGCCACGATATCATAATCACTATCAGAAATCGACTGCTCTATATCCATAAGTCCAACACACATTGAAATAACATTAATACGCGTATTTACACAAGCTAGCCAATTATTTGCTGATCGTTCCAATTCATTCTCAAGAAGTGTTCTCTGTCCCGAACCAATCTCTTCTAACAAACTGAGTGCCCCACCCGATATCAGTTGATTTTGAAGCGAATACAATACAATTTTCGAAATGGCTTTTGTTTGATATTGAAACTCTTCAACAATATCAGCAGGAATTTCAATCTGAGTACCCTTATATGTTTCGGTAATTTGTACACTTTTTACCGTATAAAAAGGGATAACATTCTTAATTGCAATTTTCACATTTGCTGGGGTTGTCTCTTCCTGTAAAAGGTGATCTGCAATTTGTGCGATAGTCGCTGAATCAGACTCAATTTGAGCAAGCATTTTTTCTTTTGGAATAATTTGCATCTCGATAATCTGATCAACAACACGTTGCTGAATCTGACTTAGTTGCTGAATTGCAGCTTCCTTATCGAATGACTCAAACTTTCCTTCGAATTGTGGTGCTTGTTCTGACATGTGATTATCTTAAATTTTCTAATGCTTTGATACGCTCGTCGACTGGTGGATGTGTCAAAAACAGCTTGTGGAGGCCTTTGAATGACTGCTGTCCAAATGGATTTGAAATAAACATATGCGCGGTCGCATTTGATGCCTTCTGCATTGGCTGACTGTACGCTGATATTTTGCGAAGAGCATTTGCCAATCCATCAGGATATCGTGTGAGCAGCGCTCCAGATGCATCAGCCAAAAACTCTCGCCGACGTGAAATTGCTAACTGTATGAGTGTCGCAATAATAGGTGAAAGAATGATAAAGATAATCCCAATAATTCCTAAAATACCGTTTGATTTGTTATCGCTATCCCCGCCTCGAAAGAATGTTCTTCGAACCATGATATCTGAGATGATAGAAATGATTCCAACAAGCACAACCACCACACTTGATAACAATATGTCTTTGTTTCCAATGTGCGCTAGTTCGTGTGCAATCACCCCTTCAAGTTCTGAACGATTAAGGCGCTCGAGAAGACCACTTGTCACCGCAACAGCAGCGTGTTCCTTGTTTCGGCCTGTGGCAAACGCATTCGGCGCAGCATCGTTAATGACATAGACGCGTGGTTTCGGAAGACCTGCAGTAATAGCAAGATTCTCTACGATACGATGAAGTTCGGCATACTGATCTCGAGATGCTTCTGTTGCGCCAGAAAGTGATAATGCAATTTTGTCTGAGAACCAATAACTGGTGATATTCATTACAATACTGAATACAATGGCAATATAGAGAATCGCTGCGTCATTATATATATAACTCGCCACATACCCGATAGCCACAATGACTGCCAAAAAGAGTGCCATCAAAAACCATGTTCGAGAAACGTTTTTTGATTGTTCAGTATAGAGTGTTGCCATAATACCGTACGGGTAACTTAGAACTTAACTTCTACTGGCTGCTGTGCAGCATCTGCATCTGGAAGATCAAAGAGTTCCATCTTCTGGAAATGAAACATGCCGGCGATGAGGTTTGAAGGAAATGATTCAATCGCAATACTCAAGTCTCGCACATTTGCATTATAGAATCGTCGAGCTGCCTGAATTTTGTTTTCTGTATCAGAAAGTTCTCGCTGCAATTCAAGGAAGTTTGTATTTGCTTTGAGGTCTGGATATGACTCAGAGAGCGCAAAGATAGATTTGAGAACACCTGAAAGTGCGCCTTCTGCCTGTGCCTTCTCTTCGATGGAACCGTTTCCAGCATTCATAGCGGCAGTTCGAGCAGCAGTTACCTTCTCGAGTGTTGCGCCTTCGTGTGTGGCATATCCTTTTACGGTATTAACGAGGTTAGGAATAAGGTCATATCGTCGTTTGAGCTGCACTTCGATATCTGCCCAGGCTTCTTTTGCTTGGTTTACTAAACGAACAAGTTTGTTGTATGCGCCAATCACCCACAATACGAGGATAACGGCGACTACAATGATGGCGATTAATATAGACATAATGAATTATTTATTGGATTACTAAACTGTATAAGTATATCATATATGTCAACCTCACAAGTGCCTCAAAAAAGGCTTATTCTTGCGACATTATGAGATACAGTTATACTTGTTTTTATGCGTTCAATATTCAAAATCCCCTTCTATATACTCATCATATATATTGTCGTTCTCGCAGTACGATATAGTGTGACGCCATCGTTTCGACATAGCCTCATTGCTCAGAGCCAACAGTCTGCAGCACTCTTGTTCAATGCAACAACAACTCCCAAAGACGAACCTGTAAAGCTCTATTTTATTGGAGATATGATGTTTGATAGAGCTGTTCGTAAACAAGTGACAACAAAAGGCTTCGAGTATGTTTTCGGAGATTCGACAACAACCTTTGCTATCCATGATCTCGTTATAGGAAACCTCGAAGGACCTATCACCTCTTCCGCGTCAAAAACGCTTCTCCCAAACGGTAAACAAAGTCAGGAACTTACATTTACATTTCCAACATCGACTGCACCCGCGTTGAGACGTATGGGTATTGATGTGGTAAGTCTCGCAAATAATCACACGCAGAATTTTGGTACAGCAGGAGTACGGGAGACGAAAAAACTTCTTTCTGCGCAAGGCATTCAGTATTTTGGTGAGCCGACAAATAGTGGTGACGTGTCGACAACAACCTGTATTCAAAAGAATGCAAAGAAAACATGTATCGGTTTTGTTGGCTATCATGAATTCACCTACCAAAACGAGGCTGTCGTAGCAAAAGCTATTTCTACATTACGTCCACAGGTTGATTTCTTGGTGATATTCCCTCATTGGGGCGATGAATATAAGCCAGCATACACAAAACGGCAGCAACAACTCGCGCACCAGTGGATAGACTTGGGCGCAGATGCAGTGATTGGAGCTCACCCACATATCATTACCCCGCTTGAGGTGTACAAGAATAAAGCTATTTTCTATTCACTCGGTAATTTTATTTTTGATCAATATTTTTCATTCGAAACGACGCATGGACTGACGCTTTCTATCGATCTCACAGCTTCTTCTACAACGTATAATCTAAAACCAATCCAAAACACAGGTATTCAAGTTCAGACTACTGATGCAACAACAACGGCGAAAATATTGCAAAGTTTTGCCACAATGTCCAAAGGAAGTGTCAGCACAACAACGAACGAAGCCCTCAAAAATGGTTCGTTTACACTCTCGCGATAGATTATAAATGGTTTACCACTCTATTAGTCATTTCATTTATCATTTTCCACAAGAAAACAGCTTTTTATACTCTATATATGGTAGTATAGAGGCTATGGAACCACTTCAATTCAACGATCAAAACAATATGTCGCAACAGAATTTCAGAATGAATTCTATGCAACCACAGAGCGGCTTTATTACTAATATGTTTATAAAGATGGGGCTTGCAAAGGATGTTGATTCAGCAAACAAAGTAATGGTGACTGTATCCGTTGTTTTCCTCATCATTTCTTTTGTGATTATTTTTAAGACATTATAAAACACGTTTAGATGATTGGATTTTTTACAACCAGAGCCTCTTCAAAAAGAGGGTTCACACTCATTGAACTCTTGGTTGTTATCTCTATTGTTTCTCTCCTTAGCAGTGTTATTCTCGCTTCGGTAAATACGGCGCGTGCCCGTGCGCGGGATGCGGTGCGATACTCGGATATTCAGCAGATTCGAACGGCTATTGAACTATATATAAATGAGTACGGGCACGCGCCGTACCTTGAAAAAGATTGCTCAATAGATAATCCACTAAGTTCAGGTTGTGAAGCACAAAGTGAAAATATAAAAGGAACTGCTGGTACTAATTGGTCTGTACTACAAGGCGAATTAGCAAAATACATTTCCAAACTCCCAATGGATCCTTGTGGTATAAAATGTGGTGTATTCAATAATAACCAAGAAACATATCGATATAGATATGAGGCGCCAAGTCGGTTAATTGAACTATGTAGTAGGCAAAATACTTTTTGTCCTTCGGCAAACAATACAGATTATCTTCTTTATGCAGAAAAATTAGAAACATCATCAAGTAGATTTGGAATACTAAGTAGGTAAAATTTTATTTCATTATATGCATATATTAGACCTTCTATTTGACTACTTACATGTATTTGTAAATATTTTTGCAGGAGGAAGAAGTACTATAAAAGTATATCTATTTATATTTTATCTATGTATCCTTGGAATTGTCACAATTTATAAAAAAAAATATCCACATAAATTTAATAAGCACACTCAGTTTTTTCGATTATTTTTTATAAGTACAGCGCTTCTCTTTCTGATTGGTATCATTACCCAACTCTATCTTTATTTCGTATATGGTATTCCCTGGGGAGAAACACTTATTGTATTCAATAATCATGAAATTTCTTCTTCAAGAATATGGCATATTCATACTCTTAAAGGAGCAATGGCTCTACTAATCAGCCCTTTTTCCTCAGGAGTATTCACAAATGCAGATGTTGGGTTGGCCTTTATTGGGATAATTCCTACCTTCTTTTACTTTATAACATTATTCCTGCTTGCCATTTCTATATATAGTTCGATTCGGCTCTATGTAGCAATACAGACACATTCATACTCAAATAAACAAATCGCTCTTTTGTGGATATGCTATTCTATATTTTCATTCTCAATTCTAAAAAATACTATTGATGGGGGCATTCTCAATGTTGAAACAATTCCGGCAATCCTTGGTATGTATTTTCTTTTTTATTTTTCTGAAGAAATAATTCATAAATTAATGCATATGTATACAGCACTACTATGCGTACTATCTTTGGTGTATCTTGGAGCAATTCTTACAAAAAATGATGGCGGATTCTCATTCTTTTTCTATCACTTTATTGGAATGGCTACGTTTACATTATTTTTGCTTTGTCTTTATTTTTATATTCGTTCGCATCATATATCGACTGCATTTTTCATTGGAAGCATTTTGCTTTGTATCATTGGCGTATATATTACAACAATTAAGGATATAGAATCCTATAGCTACAAACATTCATATCTCACAGCAAAAGAGCCCCTCCTTATTACAAGTTATTTTCCAATAAAACATACGGGAGTACATTTATCTGAGACTATTGGAACAATGAATATATATAAAACGGATAGTAGTGCACACATTAGCGTTACAGATATAATAGAACAAGCACAGGTACCAGCAAATTTTTATCCGATTTCTATCCCCTATTTCACTTGTATCTCTCAGAAACATCTCGAAGAAGTTCGTTTCAGAATAACTACGAAAAATCGCTTCATAAATTTTAGTCCACTATATCTTAATCAATCTCAGTATTACAAAATTATCAAGATAGAAGCAGCACTAGCAGATAACCGGCACCCTGACATTGTGACTTACGATGTAACAATGCTTATTGAATCATGCTTAAGTCAGAAACTTGAGATAATTCAACAAATATTTTCACAGGTACATTTAGATTTTTTTATAATGTCCCGAGCACTCGAGGAGCCTCTCAATTAACATGAATATCCTTTTTTTTCTAGCACAGATTCTTCCGTTCCTTGCTCAAGCCGTATTGTTTTCACTTCCTTGTTGGATAACGAATATGTCATTCAACTTTATCAATCCGCTCAAAAAGCGATTCCCTACTATCGCTCGAATCAACATGCCTATCGATGGTGGTATCATTCTTCGGGACGGTGAGCGACTTCTCGGTGGATCACAAGGATTCCTGAGTCTTGTGGCTGTCATATTTGTACCAATCATACTCAGCCTATGGCTACAAGAGACATTTGCAATGCTTCTCCTCAAGAGTATTTGTGTGTTTGGAGGCGACGCCATTGGAAGCTTTATAAAGCGTCGCCTCCATGTACCAAGGGGTGCCTTTTTGCCCGGAATTGATCACGGCGACTATATGATTATGTCTCTCATCGTATTTTGCGGTCTGGGAAGCCTCTCCCTCACAATTGGCATCGTAGCCCTCATACTCACCTATATATTTCACCCTTTGGCCTGCCTTTTGGGGTATAAATTGGGGATAAAAGACGAGCCTTTTTAGGCCTTTTCCCTCTATACAGAGACTTGCCGGATAAGTGGACTTTTTTGGCATACATGCTATACTCATTGGGCAATGACAGCGATTTCCGTTATCCAGATAATCTTAGCCGTACTCCTTACTATAGCTATTTTGCTTCAGCATTCTGAAGCTGGCGCAGGTGGAGCTTTCGGCGGTAGTGATTCTGTCTCAACTTGGAGAACTCGACGAGGGTTCGAAAAGGTATTATTTATGGCTACAATTATTCTAGCCATTCTCTTTGTTATTACAGCAGTTACAGCGTTGACTATCACTCCAGAAGCAACCACTGTCGTTCCACAGCAAGCAGCTCAATAATACCCCTCGTAATCCCCTTCTTGTTACATTTTCAGGTACATAACGTATATTTGATTATATATTTCTAATTCTCTCTTTTGTTTGTGAACAACGACCTTGAACCATCTCTATACTGGCGAGTAAAACGTGCAATATCCTCTTTCGGTCTTACCGAAAAAATTGTATTCGGCTTTTTTGCTGTTATCTTTGTGGCAAGTGCCCTCATGGTACTCCAAAAGATTAATCGGTCATTTATGACGGATGTGCCCGTGCGTGGCGGTACCCTCGAAGAAGGTATCGTTGGATTTCCTAATGCCATCAACCCGGTGCTCGCTCTCACGGATGCAGATAAGGATCTCACATCACTCATCTATTCTGGTCTTCTCCGACAAAGTCCTTCGGGAGAACTCGTTGGTGATCTCGCAGAATCATGGATTATTTCAGAGGACGGCCTCACCTATGATTTCAAGTTGAAACAAAATACAACATTCCACGACGGAAAGCCTGTGACTGCAGACGATGTAGTATTCACTATTCAGAAGGTCAAAGATACTGCAATTAATAGTCCTCGAGCTTCAAACTGGAGTGGGGTGTCTGTTGAAAAATTGAGCGACCACGAAATACGCTTTGTCCTCAAAAAGGCCTATGCTCCATTTTTGGATAACCTCACACTTGGAATCCTTCCACAACATATATGGCAAGATGTGCAGTCATCATTGTTTGCACGAAGTGAAAATAACCTTCATCCAATTGGTTCAGGCCCATATCGAATTAAATCTTCAAAAAACGAAGGTGGTGTATACGAATATTATGATCTCGTTCCATTCGAAAAATATGCTCTCGGTGAGCCAAACCTCGAACGAGTGATTATCCGATTCTATTCAACAGAAGAAGATGCACTCGCTGCATACAATGACGGTACAGTGAAAGCACTCGGTGGTATTTCTCCGGATAATGCAGAAGAGCTCGCTTCAAAAGGCGCAACAATCAAACGAATTCCCCTCCCACGAATATTTGGTGTGTTCTTCAACCAGAGTCGAGCGACTGTCTTTCTCAATAATGAAGTACGAAAGGCCCTCGACATGGCAATCGACAGAGATGTGCTTATTCAGGAAGTACTTCACGGATACGGTGTTCGAGCGACTGGACCAATTCCTGCAGGATTTCTTTCATCTGAGAATCTTACACCAAGTGACAAAGCAACAACAACGCCAGACGTGGCTTCGATAAACGCAGCGCTCGACGAGGCCAAGAATGTCTTGCTTTCAAACGGATGGAAACCAAACGAACAAGGTATTCTCACAAAGAAAGTGACTCGAAACGGCTCAAGTGAGAATGTCACACTCACCTTTTCTCTTACAACATCAAATGTTCCTGAACTCAAAAAATCTGCAGAAATTATTCAGCAGCGATGGAATGCACTTGGCGCGAATGTTACCCTCAACATCGTTGAACCAACAGAATTAAATCAAAACATCATTCGACCTCGAGCATATGATGCTCTTCTCTTTGGAAATGTTGTGGGACGAGATTTGGACCTCTATCCATTTTGGCATTCATCACAGCGAAATGATCCTGGGCTCAACATTGCCATGTATGCAAACTTGAAAGCTGATAAATTGCTTGAAACAGCACGTACAACAGCAAGTAGCACAGTTCGAGAGGCATCGTTCAAAGATTTTGAAAAAGAAATCATGAATGATATGCCTGCAGTATTTCTCTATTCTCCAGAATATATATATATCGTACCAAAACGAATTCAGAACATCCAAATCAACAAAATTGTGTCGCCTTCTGAACGATTTTCAAGTATATACTCGTGGTACACAGATGTTGCAGGAGTATGGAATATTTTTATACGGAAACAGGAACAGCAATAACACATACAATTATTAACAATAGGTTGCTAGTGTGTGGTGAGAATCAAACACTTCTCTCTAGACACTAGCAACTAGTAAATTACAAATTATGAACAACAATAGACGACCATTTCAGCGGCGTCCAGCGGGCCCAACAAGCTCTGCAGGACCAAACAGAACAGCTCCTGCACTTCATGCAGCAGCACACACACGAACAAACGAACAGAAATCAGCAGGAACTCTCAGTCAGAATTCTGCACAAAGTAGTGGCGGAGCATCTTCTCCTCGACGTGCAGCACGGAATATGAGACGACCTATGCGAAGTCACCGATCTGTATCTTCACGAGGTGAACACTCACAAACTCAAAAAGGCGCAGAAGCCCTTCCTATTCCACCTGTCGGAGAAAATATCCGAATCATTCCTCTCGGTGGTGTAGAAGAAGTAGGTATGAACATGACTGTAGTTGAAATCGGTGATGATATCATCGTAATTGACGCAGGATTCAAATTCAAAGACTCTGACACACCAGGTATCGACTATATCCTTCCAAACACAAAATACCTCGAAGAACGAAAGCACAAAGTTCGAGCCATCTTTATTACACACGGACACCTCGACCATATCGGTGCGCTTCCCTTCATCATGGACAAGATTGGTAACCCACCTCTCTACACACGAAACCTCACAGCCCTCATGCTCAAGAAGCGACAGGCGGAATTCCCTCACTTGGCACCTATCGACTACAAGATTGTAGAAGGTAATGAACAGCTCAAAATCGGCAATATGTCAGTGCAGTTCTTTGGTGTAACACATAGTATTCCAGACTCAATGGGTGTTGTTATCAAGACTCCTCACGGATGGATTGTGAACCCTGGAGACTTCAAATTGAATCATACAAACGAAGTTGTAAGTAAAGAAGAAGAAGATGCATATCGATTGTTTGACGGTCAGAATGTGCTCCTTTTCCTCGGTGAATCAACAAACATTGAAAACCCTGGATTCTCTACACCAGAACATATCGTAGTAGAAAACCTCGAAGAAATCGTAAAGAACATCAAAGGACGCCTTATCATGGCCATGTTCGCCTCACACGTACACCGAATCGCCCACATCGTGAAGGCCTGTGAAAAATATGGCAAAAAATTGGTGATTGAAGGACGAAGTATGAAGAATAACATCGACCTCATCATTCAAGCTGGTATTTTGAATGTGAACAAGAGTGTTATCATCAATCCACAAGACATCGGTGACTACGCTCCAGACAAAGTGGTTGTACTTGCAACAGGTGCTCAAGGTGAAGACTTCTCTTTCCTCGATCGTCTTGTAAACGACAACTACAAATATTTCAAACTCAATGATCGAGATACTGTTCTCCTCTCTGCATCTATCATTCCTGGTAACGAACGATCAGTTCAGCGACTCAAGGATGGTATTGCTCGAAAAGGCGCAAGTATCATGCACTACCGAACATCAGATGTGTATATCCACTCAACTGGTCACGGTAACCGAGGTGAAATCGAATGGCTTCACCGAAAGCTTCGACCAAAATTCTTTATCCCAATTCACGGTAACCACTACATGTTGAAGCTTCACTCTGAACTCGCTCAACAGCTTGGTGTACCAAAAGAAAACATCGTTGTGCCAGATGACGGTACAATCGTAGAAATTCAAGATGGTGGACAAAAGATTGTTCGACTTCCTGTAAAAGCACCTGACAATGTTGTTATGGTGGATGGATTCACTATTGGTGATATTCAGGATGTGGTGATTCGAGATCGACAGATTCTCTCTCAAGACGGAATCTTCGTTGTCATTGCCCTCATCAACGCAGCGACTGGTAAGCTCAAAAAATCTCCAGATATTATTTCTCGAGGATCTGTATATCTCCGAGAGTCTCAGGACCTTCTCCGAGAAACTCGATACCTCATCAAGAACACAGTTGAACAAACAACAGCTGGTATGCATCCAATCAACATTGATTATGTAAAGGATGTTGTCGCAGATTCTCTTGGAAAGTTTATCTTCCAGCAGACTGCGAAACGACCGATTGTTATTCCAGTGCTTATCTGCGTATAGCGATTGATGGAGCGATTAGTGTAGATTTTTCTTCATCGTCTAGAGAAAGAGGCGGGGGGGGGCCGCCACGGGCCACCCCCCCCCGACGGGTTTTTTAGGTGACAAAAAAAATTTAAAAAAAGGATTTAAAAAAAAATTAAAAATAAAAAAAAAAAAAAA
>CAZCNA010000017.1:0-12801 GCA_964500215.1 uncultured Candidatus Saccharibacteria bacterium
CAGAGCCATTACATAATTACCTGCACATAGTCTGTGTAGAACTTTGTAATTATCAGTATCTTCATTTCGGTGCTTATGTGCTTCGTCTAGAATAATGAGAAGCTTGCTTTCGTCATCACCATGTCTTTGCAATGCTTCTTCTATTTTTCCAGTTGAGTATATGTGACCTTTGAAATCAAATTCGGCAGTGTAATCTTTCCACTGATTTTCAAGGTGAGGAGGTGCAATAATAATGGTTTTATAACCAAGGTTGTGAGCAATTGCAGAAGCAATAATACTTTTTCCTAGACCCACCACATCAGCGATAATTACACCTCCAAACTTCTTAATACGATCAATGCCTAGATTGATGGCATCTTTTTGATATTTAAGATCAGAAAATTTACCCCCAGTGATATGTTTTGGGGTTTTCATATTTTCGATTTCAGTGACAGCAAAATATTCATTAAGTACTTTGTAGTACATCAAAAGAGGGTTTGGCAAAGCATAAAGCCAAATCTTGTCTTTTACTTCTTTTATAAAAGTCTCTGCTGAATCAAGATCGGTAATAACTATATTGTCAGGATCATTCCACACTGATTCAAATCTTTTAACATCATCCTCGTAATAATGTTTTTCCATTAAAATACGATTATGTTCTCCTTGACCCTTTAAGCCTGAAAAAGTTAGGTTACTTGAACCCTCAATTACAATTCCTGGAGTAATTCCATTAGTTGAAAACTCAGGTTTGTTGTGAAGAATATAAAACTTTGAATGGTTTGCTTCTGCGGTCTTCTTGATCTGCAAACTACCATCTTTGATTTTGTCTAAGAATATTTCAAAAGCTTTCTGTGATTCATCATTATCAAAAAAGTCTGTATCATTAAAAATTCTTGAAAAGTTTTCAATGTAGTCATCTTTCGCAATAGATCGAGAAGATGTCTTTGTATCAGTTGTATATGAATCGAGGTTTAAATCTTTAAGAGTTGAAACCTTATCGATAATTTTCTTATCGATATCCATTCCAACCAGAATTCTTATTTGCTTATCTTTTAGTTCATTATGTAAATCTCGAAAACCAGAAAAGTAAAAATATCCAACTAAAGCATCTACCTTATCGCAATTAGGCAAAATACTCTTTAAGTTTGAGGAAAGCGTATTATCACCGGTGTTTGTTATTGATGACGACATATTATTTTAAAAGCTCGTTAGTTGAAACACCTAACGCCTTAGCTAAGCTAGTAATGGTTGAAAGAGTCGGATTATTCTTTCCGTTTTCGATATTGCTCACAAAAGATCGATCAACGCCTAATATTCTGGCGAGTTCTATTTGGCTAATATCTTTTTTGATCCTAAGTTTTTTGAGATTTTCTCCCAACTTTTTGGCATCATCTTTCATAAAAAGATTATAACATAAATCGTTGTATTAAACTACAACAAAAGCAAGTCATTTCTGACTTGCTTTTGTTTGCTAGTTTCGACCCTTCTCGAGTGCTCGAACTAGCTCTCTCTATGGTGACCCTACAGGGAATCGAACCCTGATTTAAGCCTTGAGAAGGCTCCGTCCTAACCGTTAGACGATAGGGCCAAAATGCACATTGTCATACATACGCTGTACGACTGCGACTGGCTCAAGATATAGTACCCTATTTTCTTGAAAAAATGAATAATGAAAAGGGCCCGGCGAGGATACGCCGGGCCCTGCGAATTACTAACGATCGCCTTTACTCCTTAGCTCCGATGACGGAACCTTGGCTTTGGCCGAACCCAAGGCCGTACAATCAAGTACTGATTCACCTTCGGTTTGAACGGATCAAATGTCCTATCACACTGAGCGGCGTGAGCACCAATATACTCGCCAGGACGAATGATCATGACATCATCTTCCTCCTTGTAAAACTGTCTTACGGCACTCAAGCAGTGCACATAATACAAACGCTCTCTTTGAGGATCTCGCTCAAACACCTGACACGCCTCATCAAAAAAACGTGCTGCATACACTCCCTGCTCGAGATTGGCCGTCGTCCACGGGCATTTTTCGTCAATTTCTTGAACGATCTCACGCACCTGCGCGTGTGACAATTGATGCCAGAAGGTAATGATGCATCCTTCGTAATGAACGACACCTTTCAAAGGTGTTGGAGGAAACTGATCGGTACACAGCAAGTCCATTTCAACAACTTTGAAATTGTTCGCATCGAACAAGTCCCGATGATTTTTCGGAAGTGTATCGTAATTCACCGAGAACTGGAATACCTCCGAATATTGATGGGGCTTAACGAACCCGAGCATTTTCCGAAACTCTTCCCGCGAGGGCAGCGTGCCACGCTTGATGGACTTCACCAGGTCGGTGAGGTATCCATCGTGCAGCATCCGAAGATGAGCACGCGTTGGCTTCACATCCAACACCAGTTTGAGTGTCTGGAGCATCTGCTCCGCTGTGGGTGGTGACCCGCTCTCTTTTTTTGTACTTCCATCTGCTTCTACTGATTTGCTCATAAGGAATCCTTATGTTGCACTATCCCTTGCGATAGTTTGTGTATTCAAGGTAAGCAAACGCTTGTTTGCTGTAGCTTTCAAAAGTCCAATCTTTCCCATCCTTCCGAATCATTACCAAACGCCTTTCAATTATTTCGGTGATTTTTTTATTGAACTTCTCAAAGCTACAACAACATCTGTTGATACAGTACAATATTGTTCATGCCATGTCTACAAGGCCCCTGTATGGCCGTATTATGGGAAACAACACTACATTGACAATCTGTGTAAAAGTGATATAATACTGTCCAGAATAGTCCGTCTACCTATTTTGAATACATAACGAGAAATCGTAGTATGGTGAGCCGCAAGCTCTTCACACTGTCCGCAAGACTATGGTTCATACAGACATTGAAAAAAACAAACTCGTGAAAACGAAATCAAATGTTAAGGATTACAGTATCGACGATCTCTTACCGATCGTCGACGAGCCTCTCATCAAGGCATACGAGAAAATGAAGGATGTGGACCTGCATGAGGTCAACCGCGAATACGCAACCGTCAAAGGTAAGGACCCTCATAGGACCCTTACCAATGAGCTGATTTGCATGGCGGGCTGGTTGATGCTGACGTTAGCAGCAATGCTACAACCAGGGGACTTTATGAGACAGCTGGGATTCGTTGCAATACTGAACGTCCCTTCTGTGCTCTATTATCTCTGTATTGCCCTACCGCGGTACAACAGAACGTTGAAAGTTATCCGTAATACTGCGGGCGTCCTCGCTGAATTCCGTTGGGATGTCCATCATTTGCGTCCTGAGGCTACTGAACCAGTAAATGGTTACTGTGCGTCCTATATCCAAAAGGACCTCGTTGGCTACGCAGGCCAAATCCTGAACGCAGAAAAAGACATCGACAAGCTTCGTTCAGCGACTACCCGCGACGTAATTGCTCTGTACCAAGCGTGCAGTTGCCACCTCGTGGCGACAGCGAAACTTGATTTCGTGCTGGGCAAATGCGCACAGTTCGGGCTCAAGTTCAAAAAAGCCGACCTGTTCGCGCAAGCGGCAGCAAGAAAACCGGTCTGTCGGATTTCGCTCACACAAAGCGATCCTCAACCACCACAACAATAACGGCCACCCGGCCACAACCCACCCCTGGACAGCGATGTCCGGGGGTGAACTTTTTATATATTATATTCATTCTCACTACCCTCTACCCTATCTATCTGGCGGCAACTGATAATAGTTGATGAGGAATTTGGTCAAATCCATGAATGGCTGCGCGAGTGTCTCAGACGCATACTGCACACCTCGAGGGTTGATGGTATACATGAATACGAGGAATTTTGGATCACGCGCAGGCAAGAATCCAACGAATGAGTGCAAATATCTGTCTTCATAATATCTTCCACCGGGACCAGCCATCTGCGCCGTACCTGTCTTTGCAGCAATTGTATAGTTTGGATTTTTTGCCTTTCCATTGAGGAGCGATGTGTCTACATTCACAATCATCATTTCGGCCACTGCCTTTGCTGTGCTCTCTTTGATAACCTGCGGACCTTTCTTTGGTTCGATTGTTTTTGTATATCCAACACGATAGTCTATTTTCTTTACAACATGTGGTGTGACGAGGTATCCACCATTGGCGATGGCCGAAAGAGCACGTGCCGTTTCGATAGGTGTCATAGCAATTCCCTGTCCGAAGGCCGCTGTAGCAATTTCTACATCTATATTTCGGTCCAAGTTGCCCACCAATCCAGAGCCTTCGTTTGGCAAATCAATGCCTGTTTTCTCTCCGAGCCCAAATTTCTTGAGATATTCAGCAAATGTTTTGTTGCCCACGAGTTGCGAGATATGAATGAAGCCCGTGTTCAATGATTTTGACAACGCGTATTGATAGTTGATGACACCTCGGCCTTTCTTGTCGAAGTTGTACATCGTTTTGTTGCTCAATGTCACGAAGCCTTCGTCATTGTATGTAGATGAAGCGGTCACTTTGCCCGTATCGATACCGATTGCCATCGAAAGGGGCTTGATGATAGATCCCATTTCGTACACGTTCTCAACAAGGTCGTTTTGGAATACACCGACGCTCTTTTGTTCTTTGAGATTGTTTGGGTCGAAGGTCGGCGCAAGTCCCATGGCATATATCTCGCCTGTTTTTGGGTCCATGATGATACCCCCTGCACTTTCTGATGAATAGTTCGACATAATGCCCTTGAGCACAGATTCGAAATACGCCTGTGTGCTTGGTTCGATTGTCGTTACGATGTCACCTTTGAGATCATCTCCTTCGATGACAGTCTTTTTGAAATTAGAAAAAATCTCCGCAAAGAAGTTTGAATACACATTGTCGTTGTCGCGTGTGAGTGTAGCGTCATAGAATCGTTCGAGGCCGTATCGGCCTGCATATTCATTCTCTTTGTTGTATCCGAGGAAGCCGAGCGTATGCGCAGCGAGGTTGTTGCCTGGATAGTATCGCCAACTTTCTTTGTATACGCCTACACCTGGAATTTTGAGCTCTGAAATTTTCTTGCCAGTTTCTTCGTCCACACGCTTTTTGATTTCGGCATAGCTGCTCTTTGGCTTGTTCGCTTTTGAGACGAAGTCTTCTCGGTCCACTTCTATCAACGAAGCGAGCTGGTTGTATACCTTGTCGACTCCCTGTGTCTGAACGACTTTTGGATTGATTGAAATGGTGAAGCCGTATTTGAGTGAACCGGCAGAGATGAGTCCCCCGTTCTTGTCTGTGAAATAGATAGTACCGCGCGTGAAAATAGAGCTCGAAGGTTGTTGATATTGGTGATCCGCTCGCTCAGCAAAGTTCTCGGCGTGAATAATCTGTAGTGAATACAGCTTTATAAACAAAAAGAGCGCCAACACCAGATACCCTAATGAAATAATTCTGACTCGTGTTCGAAGCATTACAGTTATTTTAACATACGATGACGTATAAAGTTAAAAACCACCCTATGTGAGTGTGTCTCATATAGGATGGTTTGTAACGAACTATCTGAGGGCAACGTTTGCTGACTGGTCTCTTGTCACAAATACTTTCTGATCAGCTGACTGGTAGCCCATAGATTGTGCCACCTCGAGCGTGATGTTGTTCTTTGCTGCGATGTACTGGAACTCGAGATCGCCAAGTTTTGAGTTCAAACTCACTGTCGCAGATTCAGTCTGCTGTCGAGCAACAACATTCCACACAGTCTGATTTACGAAATACATGTACAACGAAATCAATGAGATGATAAGGCCCACCTGAGCCCAAAAAATGATGGCTGACGCCCGTTCTATTGATTTGAGTGCGATTGTTGCTGTTTTCATAAATGTACTATGTAATGTTATTAATTCTGGATTTTCTCGATGATTCGAAGCTTGGCGCTTCGAGATCGAGGATTCTGCTCCAGTTCCTCATTACAAGGAGTGATCGGCTTTTTGGCGAGATCTTTTGCCTTACCTTCGGCTACCAGTCTGCGACAAAATCGTTTTGCGATTCTATCCTCGAGACTGTGATACGAGATAATAAGTAAACGTCCACCGTTTTTCAAAATATCAAAAGCTTGTGGAAGCGCATCTTCTATAGAGCGCAATTCGTCGTTCACTGCAATGCGTAGGGCCTGAAATGTTTTGGTGGCTGGATGAATGCGGCCAAATCGTGCAAAACTTGGTACCGCTTGTTTAACAAGAGCAGCCAGAGCTGAAGTAGTGAGAATCGGCTTTGTTTCTCTCTCCTCGACGATAGCTCGGGCAATACGAAGGGCGAATCGTTCCTCGCCGTATCCTTCGATAATAGTTCGAATATTCTCTTCATCCCAGCTGTTGATAATGTCCGCTGCTGTAAATGCATGATCTTCGGTTGTACCAAATGTCATTGAGAGAGGTTCGTCTTTGAGAAAACTAAACCCTCTTCCCGACTCTTGCAGTTCATATGAACTGATACCGAGGTCAAACAATACTGCTTGCGCCTTATCAAGGCCTGTAGAAGCATACAATTCCTGAAGATGTCTGAAATTTTTTCTAAAAAAGAACAATTGTTCTTTCTTAAACCCACTTTTCAAAACAGCTTTTGAGGAGAAAATATGCTCACTGGCCCGATCGAGTGCATCTTGATCAAGATCAATTCCCACAACTGATACCTGACCGTGCATATGTTCAATCACAGCTTGAGTATGGCCACCATCCCCCAGATTGCAATCTACAAAGACGCTCTGTGGCTTAAGGCCTGCCTCACTGATCACTTCTTGTAAAAGAACTGGCGTATGTCGCATGATGGGTTTGTATGTGTTGAATTAAATTACACCGATTTCTCCAAGTTTTTCGGCCAACTGATCGGCCTGCTTGAGAACCTTTGTCTTGTAATCCTTCCACTTACTTTCGTCCCAAATTTCCACTCTACTGTGGACACCTGCGAATACGACTTTCGTTGTGAGAGAAGCAAACTCTCGAAGGAACTCTGGCAAGAGAACGCGTCCGATTGAATCTATGTCGAGCTCTACAGCACCTGCGAGCATGATTCGATTGAATCCTCGTGTATCTGCCTGTCCCATCGATAAACTTCCAAGCTTTTCGGAAATCTTCGCCCACTCTTTGACTGTGTAAAGAAACAAACAATTGTCGAGACCATGAGTCACTACAACTGTCTTTCCCAATTCCTTTCTAAACTTAGAAGGAAGTGAGAGGCGCTTCTTTTCATCCAGAGTGTGTGTATATTCGCCGATCAGCATGTTGGTTCGTAATTACTCCCTACCTTACCCTATATTTCTTACTTTTACCACTTCATCCCACTTGATTACATTCTATACCACTCCTCTCCCACCAGCAAACACTTTGGTCCCCTTTTATCCACATTTCGCAAGCACGTAATAGGTTTAGGTGTTTGTATAGAGACCATACAAAAAACCGCCCGAGTTGGGCGGTTTTTGGACACATGCGGAGAGTTTTTTTTGAGTATCTCGCTGAATGATTCAGCGTTATGGGGATTATCGCGGGTTGCGATTATGCGGTTGGTTCGTCTGCGGGCTTCATGAGTGGGAAAAGCTGCGTTTCTCGAAGCGGTTTGTCTACCAAAAAGGCAAAGAATCGCTCACCAAAACCGAATCCGCAGGTTGGTGGCATGCCATGTTCGAGCATGTCGACGAATTCCCATTCTGGCATCATGGCTTCTTCATCTCCAGACTCAATCAATTTTTTCTGAAGTTCAAATCGTTCTCGCTGATCGATCGGATCATTGAGTTCTGAATATCCATTTCCCACTTCACTACCAGCAAGGATCGGTTGGAATCGCTGTACGGTTGTTTTGTCGTTTGGATTTGCCTTTGCGAGTGGTGCGACGAGCTTTGGATGATTTATCAAAAATGCAGGACCTGAAATTCCCTTTCGACAATATTTCCAGAGAGTGTCGGTAAGTCGCTCTCGATTTGCGCCTTCGTATTTTACGCCGAGTTCATCGAGCTTTGCCTTTATTTCATCATCAGATGCGGTGATGATATCGATACCTGTCTGTTCTTTGATGGCTTCTTTGTAGTCGACTCGTTTCCAATCGTCCGCGAGGTCGAATGTATGACCTCGTGTGGTGAATACGGTTGTGCCGAATACTTCTTTGGCAATGGTTCGATACATATCCTGGACCAATGTCATGCCTTGCTCATAATCTGCATACGCCCAATAAAATTCCATGTTTGTAAATTCCTGAAGATGTTCAGGGCTAGTGCCTTCGTTTCGATAGAGTCGGCCAATCTCGAATGTTTTTGGAAATCCTGCGGCCATGAGGCGCTTCTGCCACAATTCACCGGCTGAAATACGCAAATACACAGGCATATCATAATCCTTGTGATGTGTTTTGAATGGGTTGGCTTCGGCGCCTCCTGTTGTCACTTCGAGTGTTGGTGTTTCAACTTCGAGGAATCCCTTTGATTTGAGGAATGATCGTGTGACATCCCAGAATTTTGATTTCTTTTCAAAGAGTTCGCGAAGTTCTGGATTTGTGAGGATGTCGAGGTATCGCTTTCGATATCGTTCTTCGACATCTTGGAGGCCGTGCCATTTTTCTGGCAATGGTCGAAGACTCTTTGCGAGCATACGCCAATTCTCTACCTGTACAGTTTGCTGACCGGTTCGTGTGACAAACAATGTTCCTGTCACTTCGACGAAGTCGCCGATGTCTGTGACTTCACTGAATAATTCGAAGGCGTCTTTTGTGTGCTCCTCGTTTTTGAGAAGTGCTTGAAAATTGCCCGTTCCATCAAAGAAGTTGAAGAACGTAATCGCACCCTGTGTTCGAAGCGACATGATTCGTCCACCGAGAGTCACTTTTGTGCCTGCGGCACTGAGCGCATCAAACTGCGAAATAGCCTCAGAAATCATCCGGTCAATATGAGAGGTCGCAGGATATGGATCGATCCCCTTGTCTTTGAGTTTTTGAAGTTTTTGTAATCGGACGTCGCGTAATTCTTCGAGTGATGCCATAGGTAATAATCGTAAATTCAAATAATGATGCCTTTATAATAGCATATCTCGAACGGACCTTCTCGGGTTATTCGATAGAAACAATAGTGTACTTCATTTCTCCAACAGGAGATTTGAATTTGAATTCGTCGCCTTTCTTCTTGCTGAGCATTGCTTCACCGAGTGGTGATTTGAATGAGATTTTGCCAGCAGCCATATCGGCTTCTTCGGAACCTACGATAGTGTAAACCTTGGCTGTTTTGTCGCCCACTTTTTTAACGTGAACTGTAGAACCAATATCAACAGTATCACTGTGATGAGCCTTCACAATCTGAGCAGATGCGAGGATAGATTCGAGCTGAGAAATACGATCCTCGAGGGCTGCCTGAGATTCACGAGCTTCGTGGTATTCAGCGTTTTCTGAGAGGTCTCCGAGAGACTTTGCAAACTCGAGTTCTTCGGCAATTTCCTTTCTTCGGACAGTCTTAAGATGCTCCAATTCGATTGTAAGCTCCTTGTGTTTTTCTTTTGTAAGATATTCTTTTGCTGGCATGTTTTTAGAGAAGAAGTATATAGATAATATGGTCCAAAGTCAACCTCACTTTGCACCCTCTTTGTATGGAATCTGTGAATAAATATGGCAATCTATCTCACTATTTTCGGGAGGGATATACTATCGGGCAAAATATTCTGGGGCCTCTATGTTAATCGCATCGAGCACCTGTCGAAAGGTCGGAGAGGCACCATATGTAGTACTAGACGGACCACGTTCCAAAAGCATTACGAACGCATATTTTGGCTTGTCATACGGAAAGAATCCAACGACCCATGAATTGATAAATTGATTTCGTGTTCCCACCTGGGCGGTACCTGTTTTTGCAGCGGCTTCGACATACGGTACGTTGATGGCTTGTGCGGTTCCCTCGGTGACGGTCATACGCATTCCCTCCCGAATCACTTGATAATACTGCTGGCTGTCTATAGGGAGCTTTTTGGCGTTCTGCTGCTTTGTGACGTCGTCTTTGACGATAGTGGGATCCAAGAGCACCCCACCATTTGCAAGGGCTGCAATGGCCCGTAGAGCCTGTACAGGGGTCACCTGGAAGCCATATTGGCCGATAGCGGTGTTGTAGGTGTCTCCCACGCGCCATATGTCCCCATTGAAGACGTCTTTCTTCCACTCTGGTGTTGGGATATTCCCTTTTTGTCCTGAAAAGAAGCTGTTTTCGATAGGTGTTCCAAATCCAAACAATTTTGAGTATTGATCTATTTTTGAAATTCCAAGTCCCGGCTGTCCGGCAAATCCTCCACCAATTTCATAAAAGTATACGTCTGATGATACAGCAATGGCCCGTCGCATATCTGTCCATCCGTTTACTTTCCAGTCTTTGAAGACGCTGTATTCTCCAGGCCGGTATGGGTTCGCGAGCCGCAGTTCACCCGTACTCTCAATTTCTTTTTCGGGAGAAATGATTTTTTCCTGAAGTGCGGCGAGCGCAAAGATAGGCTTCATGATGGATCCTGGTGAATAGAGACCAGAGGACACGCGATTGAGGAATGGATTATTTTCATTTTTGAGAAATGATCCGATGGCGTCCACGTTTTTGCCATCTGTCATGATGTTCGAGTCATATTCTGGATATGTGACCGATGCGAGCACTTCTCCAGTCTGCACATCCATGAGCATTCCTGCGCCGCCTTTGAATCCTGATGTTTCCGAAGTGACTTTGATAGCGTCAGCAAATGCTTTTTGGAGTCGGACATCGACGGAGAGGACAATATTGTCCCCTTTCTTTGCGGGACGAATCATACTTTCAGAAATTTTGTTGCCGTGTACGTCTGCTTCGTTGATTTTGAGACCATGCTCGCCGCTCAATTGTTGATCAAAGTATTCTTCGACACCATCGGCCCCTGCGTATTCGGTGTTGTAGTAGAAACCGTATTTGTCTTTCTTTGGATATTTTACATATCCGAGGAGATTGCTGAGACCTGGAGATGCTTTGTATTCACGGAGTGAATATTCATTCTGCGTTGGATCAACTTTGTCCCACGCGAGGAGTATCCCATTTCGATCGGTGATTGCACCACGCTCCGAGAAAATCAAACTATGATGCAGCGTGTTGTTTTCTGAAATTGCTTTGTACTTGCTTCCCTCTGCGACTTGAAGCATAGAAATTTTGAACATGAAAATGAGTGATACGAGTGCAAAAAAGATTCCCGTGACATACATTGTCTTGCGAGAGATAGGTTTTTCGATGCGTCCTTCGAATTGATCTCTATCAAATTGTGGAATATTTGATGAATCGAGGAATATTTCGTCAGGAGCAATTTCTGTGTATCTTCGGAGTTTTTTGCGCTGCATTACTGCAATCTTACCTTCTTTTTGAGGAGCTGCAAAGCGACAAAAAGAGCCAGTGTCAGCCCCGTAAAAAAGAGTGCCGGATGAATATGATGTCCCTGCCACACGGCATTGCTGCCATAGAGCAAATCAAGCAAAAAACCCAGAACAATATATTCATAATATGTATATTTCCACAGACCGATTGCACCAATGATGAGTGACACCCACCATGGCAATATGATCAAGGCGATGAGCGCCCCGATAGTGATGAACAGTCGATTATAATTGTTCTTTGAGTTGGACATAACGGAGTGATTGGATATTGATAGGGCTCTTGAAATAGATATGTGAATAGGTGCCTCCCATATCTGCATCTATTTTCTCAATAGTACCGAGAAGCACGAGGTTTGCAGCCGGCCATACGATAGGATCACCGACATGGACCTCGATATTTCGTGGGATTTTTATATAAAAGTTTCCTCCCCCACGACCTTCGGCAATTGCCAATGAACTACTGGCTGACATACCGATAAGCACGTCTTCACGCTGATTTGATGAAGAAAAGAGCGTCACGATAGATGTGCGTTCTTTGACTTCAGTCACGCGACCAATGGCATATTGGAGTTCTGCGTACGCAATCATACCAGGATGAACACCTTCGTTCTCTCCCCCTTCGATAACAATCGAATCATATGGACTGCGTGGTGGTCGAATAATAACAGACGCCAAAATCATTGGTTCTGATGTGACTTTCTTGCCGAGGAGTTCTTTGAGTTGGAGACTTTCTGTTTGAAGTGAATCAATGAGTACCGCATCATCTGTGGCTCTGATTGTTGGTTGCGATGCAAAGAATGTTTGCACAAGTGTACTCTGTACCCATCGGAGTGCATGTGTGATTGGTTGTGAAAAAATATAAAACACAACGATGAGCGCGAGTACAAGCACGACAGCTCTCGCAATATCCGCGTAATTACTCTTTCGTTTTCGACTATCGAGTCGGAGGTAGTTCATCTTCGTTTTGAATTAAAATATCTCTATATAAAGCGAGGTTTTCAAGAACGATTCCGGCGCCTCGGGCAACCGCAGTCAATGGATCATCAGCAACTCGAACAGGAATACCAACGTATTCAGACAAAATTTCTGGAAGGCCTCTGATGAGAGCGCCTCCTCCGGCGAGGTAAATCCCGTTTTGCATCACATCAGAGAGAATTTCGGGAGGTGTGGTTTCGAGTACTTCTTTGACCGCATCGAGGAGTGTGTCTACAGATGAGCCGATGGCTTCGCGAATATCACCGTCTGTGATAATCACTTCTCGTGGGAGACCGGTCACCAAATCTCGTCCTCGAATGGCTGCCTCGAGAGGTGGCTGACAAGGGACCACACTCGAAATTGCCATTTTGATAGTTTCAGCTGTTTTCTCACCAATCAAAATTTTAAATTCATTTCGAATATATGAAATGATGTCGTTGTTAAATCGGTCACCAGCGATTTTTATGTTCTTTGCTTTTACAATACCGCCGAGGGAGATCACTGCGATGTCTGTGGTACCGCCAC
>CAZCNA010000018.1:0-11790 GCA_964500215.1 uncultured Candidatus Saccharibacteria bacterium
ACAAGGATGCCGTCAATGCCCGCAAAACGCTTCTGTATATATGAACTGAGTTTTGCGGGCTGTTTCAATAAGTCGCCTTCAAACTCTTTTGCATTCACCCACACTAATTCAGGCTTCACACCAACGGCATATGCGGAAAACTTAATGGCTTCAATCACTGATACATATGCATCCGACAATACGAAATCTCCTGTATCAAAATATTTTCCCACTACGGCAATCCGGACATGTTTGTCATCAGCCGTTTTCTTTGCTTTATTCACATTCGATACAAAGTGTTTCCATCCAGACAAATTCACGGGCTTCGACTTGAGCTTCAAACTTTTGACAATCATGTCACCGATTCGATCTCTTTCAAAATTGATTGGAACATCATACACACTATCAATATCTGGTGCAGAAATGACATGCTCCATTTTCACATTACATGACAAAGCAATTTTTTCTTTGCGCTTTTTGTCGAGTGGCACTTCACTTCGCGCCACTACCATATCCGCTTGCACACCATACGAACTGAGTTGTCGAATAGCATTCTGCGTTGGCTTTGATTTCATTTCGCCGAGCTTGCTTGGAATAGGCAGGAAACTCACCATGATAAAGAGTACATCTTCGGGATGACGAATCTTGAGCACACGAGCCGCTTCGATAAACATGATGTTTTGATAATCGCCCACCGTACCACCAATTTCAACAATAGAAATATCTGATTTGTTCGTTTTTCCTGATTGAACAATACGATGCACAATTTCATCGCGAATATTATCCGCATCAATACACTTACCTTTGAATCCGAGAGCGCGTTCTTTATCAATGACGTATTTGTAAATCATGCCAGAAGTCATGTAGTCGCCATCTGACAAATCTCTATTGAGGAATCGCTCATAATTTCCCATATCCTGATCTGTCTCGAGTCCACTATTCAAAACAAAAACCTCACCGTGTTCGGTGGGGTTCATTGTGCCTGCGTCGACATTTAAATAAGGGTCTACTTTTACGATGTTCACTGTGTGACCCTTTGCCTGGAGGATGGTGCCGATAGAAGAGGTGGTGATTCCTTTTCCTACACCTGACATAACGCCTCCAATAACAAATATATATTTATGTCGTTTCATGATGTGATGCTTATAGATATTCAATAGTTATTACTCTATTATACATGCCCCTTTTTTCGTTATCCACAACATGGACTATGAATGAATTTGAAGGGGTTCGACAATTATCTGTCGAGTACCCCTTCGTAAATATGAATAGTTATGAATTGTTATGAACAATTATGATTTTTGCCTAGTGCAACAATCTAGTACAAACTATACCGATTATTTTTTCTGCCTGTTTTGTACCCCCTCTTTCGTGAACCTCCCCCAAACGATAGTTGTTTTAGGAACAAACCTATGGCATAGTATGGGTCGACCCAATCCGGATCAAACAACAGTCCAAACTACAGTCCAATCAAACACTCCGGATTCACTTGAACCTTCCCATACTATGAAACCAGACAGCATTGTGAGCGCATATGCGCCCCTCCTTATTTTTGGATTTCCAGCAAACATGCACCTTTCGATGACAGTCATCAACGCATTCACAAAGGAACACCACCTCGTTATTCCTGAACAACGTGAGGTCATCTTGCTGGCCCAAAGAACAGCCCATATGCACCAATTCGAGGACAACCTCCCTCTGGTGGGCATTATGAAGCGTGACGCTTGTTGGAACCTTTCCAAGCACTCTTCCAATCCTCACTGGATGTGCATTTATGTCGTCGACAAAATGGGCAAATGCGTCAACCTCGAATGCCAACATCTCTCCTTCCCCACGGATGTGAAGCTGGTCTTCAAAAAGAAACCGTAAGCAAAACCTCTGGCACTTTGATGCCATACAACGAAAATCCCTTGCCGTACAATATATGGCAAGGGATTTCTTTTTGCATCGTTTATAGCGATGTCTAGCGATAGCAATCTTTTTTTATACTTTCAATTATACTTTCAAATATTTCTTTACCGCGAGGTAACTCGAAACAGCACCGAGGAAAAGTCCTGCGCCGACAACCACTACAAACAATTGACCAAAACTACTGAGATAATAATCAAAGAGGTTGAGACCTGTACCCATTCGAAGCGTCAATGGACCAATCCAATAACTGAAGGGATACAGGAGAATGAGTGTCACAATACCGGAAACGAATCCATACATGAGACCCACTGTGACGAATGGGCCTCGAATGAAAGCTTCACTGGCACCCACCAAACGCATCACTGCAATTTCTTCTCGGAAAATATAGATTGCCAATCGGATTGTGTTGAAAGTGATGAGTACAGACACGAGCACGAAAAATCCAATGACGATTGCCCCGAGCTGACGCGAAGCTTCGATGATACGAGAGAGCGCATCAATCGCCTGTTTGTTTTGAGTGTAATTGATTCGGTCGATGATTGTCACGTTATTCACCTTATCGGATTCTACTCGCGTATCGAGATAATTCACAATTGCTTCATATTGCGCAGGGTCTTTTGCCCGCACACTGAGATTTGCACCGAGAGGGTTTTCGTTGAGTTCATCGAGCGCCGCGAGTGTAAGCGGATCGTTCACATGTCGCTCTCGAAACTGCTTCAATGCATCTTCACGTGATGTGTATCCAACCTCAGCCACAGCAGGCATGGCCTGAAGTGATTTTTGGAGATCCTTCATATCTTGATCACTTGCACTTCGTGCAAAATAGACATTGATATCCACTTTGTCTTTGATGCCTTCGAGGGTTGAACCCAAAAGTGCACCAATGAACATCACTGACGCGATAACAGAAAGTGTCACTGTCATCACCAATACAGAAGCCAAAGAAACATATCCGTTTCTCCAGAAGCTCACAAACCCTGCGCGTACTACTCGTTTTATTTTAGTCCAGAACATAATGTACATGTGTGTTACTCATATTGAGCAACTCATTAGTGATTTATAAATGATACTTCCCTTCTTCGCTATCTTGAATGATTCGACCGTCTTTCATTGAAATAACTCGCTTGCCGAGATTATCAATAATACCCACATTGTGAGTAGTCAAAAGAATAGTTGTACCCAAGTCGTTAATTTTTTTCAAAATCTGAATGATTTCGTATGTGTTTGCAGGATCAAGGTTTCCTGTTGGTTCGTCTGCAATAATAAAATCAGGCTGATTTACAATCGCACGGGCAATAGCCACACGCTGTTTTTCACCTCCTGAAAGCTGATGCGGGAAATTGTGCATCTTTCGGCCGAGGTCTACGAGCTCGAGTACATGAGGTACGTCGGCTGCGATCTCTTCATCTGATCGTCCTGCTGCTTCCATGGCAAAGGCCACATTTTCGTAGGCTGTCTTATCTGGCAAAAGTCGGAAATCCTGAAAAACAGTACCAATCCGTCGGCGATAATTATTCATTTCCTTTCGACGAAGTCCATGAATATCTGTATCTTCGAAAAATACAATTCCTTCTGTTGGCGTTTCTTCCGCCAAAATCATTTTGAGTAAGGTTGTTTTGCCGGCACCTGAGTGACCGACGATTGAAACGAATTCTCGTGGCTTGATTTTGAGTGATACATTATCAAGAGCAAGAGAATTGTCTGCGTATAACTTTGTTACTTTATCAAATAAGAGCATGCATACAGTATATAAAGATACGATAAAAGATACAACCACATAAATATGGCTCAGTACGGGGATAATTATGAGATTTTCGAGCTCGTTTTTGCTTAGAGATTTTTCTCCGCTTCTATGAACTCATCGAGATGACCTTCGAGTACTTTTTCGATGTTACTCACCTCTACATTTGTGCGGTGATCTTTGACCATTTTGTATGGATGCATGACATATGAGCGAATCTGATTCCCCCACTCAATATCTGTTGTCTTGCTCACATACATGCCTTTTTCTTTTGCCATGCGTTCTTGTTCTCGCATTGTGTATAGTTTTGCTTTCAAAATAGCGAGAGCTTTTTCTTTGTTCTGTGCCTGAGATCGTTCGGCGGTTGCGTGTACAGAAAGTTTTGTCGGTTTGTGGACGATACGTACTGCTGTTTCTCTCTTGTTCACGTTCTGTCCGCCAGGACCACCTGCTCGGGCAAAGGTAATATCAAGTTCGTCTTCTGGAATATCCATGTCCACGTTTTTTTCGAACTTTGGGATAACTTCTACCATCGAGAATGATGTGTGCCGAAGTTGTTTTGAATTGAATGGAGACAATCGGACGAGACGATGAACTCCTGATTCGTTTTTGAGTGTACCGTACACGTTCTTGCCGGATATATCAAAGGTGATATTTCGAAAACCGCCATGGTCGTTTTTGTTTTCGTGAATGATGACCGCTTGCCACCCTCTCTTTGCAATATACTTTGAATACATTTCGAAAAGGATTCGTGAGAAGTCTTCTGAATCATCTCCTCCCGCCCCAGAGAAAATAGTAACAATTGCCCCACCACCATCGTATGGACTTCCTCCATCAACACATGCTTTGAGATCCTGAAGTTCTTTGATCAGAGCCTGGGCCTCGTCCTTGTCATTCCAAAAATCTGCCTGCATCATTGCGGCTTCAATCTCTTGGATGCGTTCTTCACGCTGCTGTTTTTGGTCTTCGGTAGCCATGTATATATACTATCTTAGTTTACGCGTATCTACTTTGGCAAGAAGCTCATCGAGGGCTTCATAGAGTTCATCGCGTGTCCCGTTATTTGGGATAACATAATCAGCCATAGAAATACATGATTGAACCTGTTCTGAGGCTGCTGTATTTGTTGCTTCTTTTTGGAGGAATGATTCGTATGTGAGCGCTTCAACAAATCCTCGGCGGTCTGTCCATCGCTTGTATCGTATCTGCGGTTCAGCAACGAGCGCGATGAGGACCATATTTGCTTCTTCTTTGAAGTATGCGATTGCTGTTGGATCTTCGACAGCATCTACCACAGCGGATCGTTCTTCGGATTGAATGATGATTTCTTTTTTTGTTTCGCGGAGAGAATAATGGTCTATACGCAGCTTTTCGGAAATATACACAGAAGCTGCAGACTTACCCGCAGAAGGTAGACCAGTGATGGCGATGATGTTTTTTATTTTTCCTATTGTTCGGGCTTTTGAATACATATGAGTGTGGCGTTGGAGCCAAAGAGGAGGATCGAACTCCTGACCCCAGCTTTACGAAAGCTGTGCTCTACCAACTGAGCTACTTTGGCGGTATTGATGATTATGCGTCTCTCGGCTCATTTTGACAAATGGAGCATGTACAGAGCCATTGATGGGAATCGAACCCATGACCTCATCCTTACCATGGATGTGCTCTGCCAACTGAGCTACAACGGCTTATAAACTAAGCCGTCTGAATCATAATGTATTTAGAGGTCTTTTTCAATTAGAGTTCATACCCCATCTCTTTTGCCATGAAGGCAAGCTGGTCGTAGGTGTCGTGGTGCTGTTCTACAAATGCGCGAGCTGCGGCATATCGAGTCATGGCACTCACGGTATTTGTATCAAAATTTGAATACATGTCGCGAAGGGCTTGTTGAATTTCTGCAACGCGAGGACTACTCTGGATTTTTTCGTTTGATGAAATGATGTGTTCAAAATTCACTTTCTGCCACAAGATAAATTGGACCTGTGTTTTGAGCCATTCGAGCATGTCTTGAACAATTTCGGTGCGACGCTCATCAGATAATTTTTCGAGACCCTGACTCAACTCGTATTGAACTAAATCTCTCGTCTCTCTGTATTCCGCATTTCCTCGGTCAATCATCTCATTCGTTTCGAGAATACCAGGATACGCCAAATCACCGATTGCTACGGCAATGGTGGGCAAAGAACTTTTTTCGTTTACGTGTTTTTGGTAAAAACGAAATGCAGTTCCATCGGCCAACATATATGGTGCGAGATCTTTGAGCGACATCGTCGCTTCATGACCGTGAAGGGCTGCATGCGTATCAGAAAATATGCCATCCTCAGCTGCAACATATGCGGCTTGTGAAGGTACGGAGATCGTGAGGTCTTCGGGCAGTCGAGTTTTTTCGACAAGAGGAAATGTGGCGGCGGTTGCTTCTTGTATGCCTTCTTTGACATGTGCTGTATACACGAGTTCGTTTGGATCGACTTCGGCAATGATGGCGAGCGTCTCTTCGGCGCTCGCCCGTTCATTCCCTATCGGCTCTACGAGAGTGAACGCATGAGCATCATCAATGTTGTCTGTGTTTGAGGTATCTGTGACATCTCTACTCTTTGACCACAAAACCGTTGGCACTTCCTGGGGGAAAAAGCCTCGCTGTCTAATGCGATTTCCGTAGGCTGCATTTTTTGTGAGAGCGTCTGAACCAGGCGTTTGAATGTATTTTTCGGCAACAGAGCCATAATTGATGACCAAGTCATGGCCATATGCGGTTGTATGACGAATGATGTCATCGTCTTTGGCAACGAGTGCAGGATCAATCTGACGAATTCTATCGAGCACTTGTTTTGAGTGAGCATCAACTTCGAATGAGTGGTGTGGATTATGAAAAGCTTCGGAAGAAAATCGATCGTGAAGGCGTTTGATGAGTTCTTCATCTACTCTATGAATCACCTCTGCAGTAGTTTTTTCTACATCTGCAAGATCATCATGTGATTCATGAATATGTGATTCGTGGGAACTCATAAAAATAATTGTTCGTTTATTATACTCCCGAGCACTCCCTTGTCGAGAGTGTATTACCTGTGAATATCTTTCAATACCTTATATATACAGCCGTGTAAAGATTTCTCTTCACAAAACTACATATATTTGGCACAAATTGTATTTTTGGTAACCAATATGCATGAAATACGTTTAAACATCATGCAGTACTTGATATCATTGCCCATATATTCATATTCAAAGAAATCGAAACAGGTACACGATACGTATGTGACATTCGGGCTATTTGTACTCACGGTTTCTCTTGAGGATAAGCAGCGACAAGCACGACGTAAACTCGCATGGAAACAACACCGTGAACGAATGGCTCTCTTGCAGCAACAACTTCGGGAACGGATTGATGCAAAAATAAATGAATCTCACTCTGGACACACTACGACCACTCGTCCACGTTTAAATAATGGGAATTCTTCCCTCACTTAGACAACGGAAACAAACGGAAAAGGCTCTCTAACTTAGTATTATGCGTTTACATTTGACTCGATTCGTCGAATTTCTTTGTGAACAATATGACCTTGTTCGTCCAAATCATAGAGTACCACCTGGCCAAAAAGCATTTCGGTATGTGCAATATCTTCATCAGAAATATTTTCAATATATTTCATGAGTGCTCTGATCGCATTACCATGAGAAACAAGGAGGACGTTTTTTCCTTCTTGTACGAGGGGCAATATTTGTCCCAAGAAAAATGGTACGACTCGTTCGTATACCATTTTGAGTGTTTCTCCATTTGGTACAGGACAGTCCCAGTTTCGACGAATATTATTCCATTGTTCTTCTCCAAGCTCTGTCTGCAATTCCCATTTATTTTTTCCGGTATAGTCTCCATAATCTCGTTCATTGAGGTTTGCAGAATGCACAGTTGGCACATGTGTGAGGTTCAATGATTCAAGAATACATGAAAGTGTTTCGATTGAACGTACTTGCATTGATGCAAAAGCTGCATCGATATGAGTGTCAGTAAGGAGAGATCCCATCTCTGTTGATTTTTGGAATCCGTATTCGGTGAGGTGACGATCTCGAAGACCCGTCCATTGGCCGAGCTTGTTCCATTCTGATTCATGATGTCGTACAACTATAAGTTTTCCCATATAATGTCTGTTATTCTGTAAAATTAATTATGCTTCTATTATAGTACGAGGATTCTTTCCTTCAAAAAAAGAAATAATATTCTCCGCGGCCGCTGTCGCCATCTGATTGCGGGTTTGTTCTTTTGCGGAAGCAATATGCGGTGTAAGGATGACATTGTGCAAATCAGCGAGACCTGGTGCAAGTGTCGGTTCATGTTCATACACATCGAGTCCAGCGCCAGCAATAGTCCCCTTTCGAAGGGCCTCCACGAGCGCAGCCTCGTCCACCACCGCCCCGCGTGACGTATTGATCAAAAAGCTCGTAGGCTTCATCATCTGCAATCTCTGCGCATCGATGAGATGTCTGGTGGTGTCCATCAGCGGAACGTGGAGACTGATAATATCCGCCGTCCGGACCAGTTCATCCACCGTGTCGATCCGGACGGCGGCGCATTCTGCCTCAATCTCTGGATTTGCCGCAATATCCTGATATATAACCTTCGCATCAAATCCATGATGTACCATTCGAGCCACCTCCATGCCAATACTGCCCGCTCCCACAATGCCCACAACTTTTCCCTTCAAATCTGTGCCTGTGAAAATCATTGGATCCCATCCGGTATATTTTCCCTCGCGGACAAATATATCAGCCTCAGCGAGACGTGTGGTCAATCCGAGCATGAGCGCCACGGTATGTTCAGCAATTGCTGTTCGTGGAACACCCGCTGTATTTGCAACAATAATGCCTCGCCGCTTTGCTTCCGCTACATCTATAAAAGGACCCCGTACCGTAAAGAGCGAAACAATCCGCAACGCCGGAGCCGCGTCAAACACCTTGGCATCTATCACGTCAGTCATCATACAAATGAGACCCTCATATGGTTTTTGTGACAAACGAGCGATGAGTTCGTCTTGCGACAAAGGCGCTTCGCCATCGTACATATCGACGATGTATCCTTTCTCTTCAAGCTCTTGCACTGCAATGTGAGGAATTGTTCGGGTAATGAATAGTGCGGTGCTCATTTATAGTTTGTTATCAGCCCCAACGGCTTCGCTTATATGTTCGTAACCATCTTTTTTCAACAGTTCTACAAGACCCTGATTGATAGTACTAATAACTTGAGGACCCTCGAATACCATTCCTGTAATCATCTGAATCAGTGTCGCTCCGAGTTTTATCTTTTTGTATGCATCTTCGGCAGTAAATACGCCGCCACTTCCGACGATAACAAATCGCTTTCCTTCTTTTTTATAAATATATGAAATAAGTTCGTCTGAGAGATCTTGGACTACCTTCCCACTGAGTCCCCCTTTCTCAGGAACATCGTGCTCTGCAATTTTGAAAATATCGCGCTTCTTGGTGAGATTTGTACAAATAATTCCTTGAATACGATGATTCCGCAACACATCGAGAATTGCATCAATCTGTGCATGAACAATATCTGGAGAAAGTTTAACGAACACAGGCTTCGTCGTAGGTATCTCATCGAGGACATCAAACAAATAATCGAGATTATGTGGCATCACAAATGGCTGACTATTGAGCGTATTCGGACAACTGATATTCACCGTGATGTAACTGGCCACGGGTTCCATTGTTCGGAATGCTTTTGCATAGTCACTGATAGCGGTTTTGAGATCCGTGTTGCATTCGCAGTTGGTCATGGCAACACTCATACCCATAGGAATATCGAATGTTTTTCCTTCGAGACGTTTTGCAATTGCTTCACATCCATCATTTTTGAGACCGTAATAGACGAGAAGACTTTGAGAATCTTTGAGTCGCCACAATCGAGGCTTTGGATTTCCTGCACAAGGCTCCCCTGTGATTGATCCCATTTCGGCAAAGCCAAATCCAACCGCTGGCAAAATATCAGTGAGCTCTGCATTCTTATCAAACCCCGCAGAGAGTCCTATTGGATTTTTGAAGTGAATTCCGACAACGTCCTGTTCGAGCATTGGATGTTCATATCCAAATAATCCTTCAGTGAATTTTTTGGCAAGGGTAAATTTGCCAAGGGTATGCCCCACTTGTGTCATTCGATCATGAACGAATTCAGGATCTGACAAGAAAAAAACAGGTTTGAGGACATGAGTGTAGAGTCCGTGAACAATCTTATTTCTATAGTATGTAATTTTATCTGTCATGTATGTGTGTCGTCGTCATGAAAACCCACAAAAAAAGGTATGATGGCGTACTCCCATCATACCAAAATCTTTGTGCTTATGCGACAGAGCCTTGTGTCTATCGTTTCGGAGCTGTGTTTAGGCCGCGTTTCGCTTGTGAATAACGACGTTGTTGTTATCTGGGTCCTTGATCACTGCCATATGGCATGTTGGATACCCCTGACCATCGAGTTTGAATGCAACGCCAGCCTCTTTTAGTGAGGCTACTGTCTGATCAAAATCATCAACTTCGAAGGCGATACATGCGCCATCTTCTGATGGTTTCCAATCTGGTGACTGACCGATAGCGAATGTACCTGAACCAATATTATATTCAGTCCAATATTCACTATCCGCAAATTCTGCACTCGGTGTGAGTCCTAATACGTTTTCATAAAATTCTCGTGACTTTTTGATGTCAGTCACGGCGTATATTGTAAATGCTATTTCTTTTATCATATTGATGTAGACGTTACTACTGCTAAAATCCTTACACGATTTTGCAGGGAATCTCTCCGTATGAAAAATCCACCGTGCATAGTGGCATAGTAGCACAGATACTATGAGCACTCTATTGCCCGTTCTTTTTTCAATTTTTTGAGATAGGCGGTGAGTTTTTCATTGTTCTCGACACCATCAAAAATTTGTTCTGGAAACGCCCCGAACGTATCAAAAAAATATTGTCCAAAGGTTTCTTCTACGAGCCCAATATCACCTCCGAATGTTGTGGGCTTTGTACCATCCAAATAGTCGGCACTGTCTCTTTTGAGTTTATCAATCGCTGAGTTAATAACGTTCAATGCAAAGGAACGAATTTTGAGATATTCAAAATTCGTCGTTTCAAGACCGTATCCTGCCAATATCGAAATCACACGCTTCGCAATACGTTCAATTTCGGCATCTTTGTTTTTTTCGAATTCTTCAGCTTGCTCAAGAGTCACCTGACTTGCAAGTTCTTTCATGTCTATATCTTTTGGAGACTCCATACTATTCATTATTTCTTTAGATAGTATTGATTACCGCTTGAACCACACTATGCCGAGGTATACAGAAGATACGATACCTAGAGTGAGAAGAACCGCCGTATATGAGGCAAAGAATGCTGACCAATGTGCGCCCACCACAATACCAATTGCGAATACGGCGATTTTAAGTAATCCTAACTGCCACCATGATAATGTTGTGCTTTTTGTGAAGATGTTCATGGGGGTATTATATCATGTGGATATATTCAATCACCGAGAGGTTGTTACTAGTATGTAACATCAAATATTTCATAAACTTGGTCCTTGCTGGACTTTCGCCTTACAGGCGCTGTACAGGCTTCATATCGTACTCGTCATTCGCTCCGCTCCTGACTCCGTGCGATATATTCAGCCTTTTCAAGTCCCTCTCGAAACTTCGCTTCCCGTCACTCCTCATAACATAAAAAAGCCCTGAATTTATCAGGGCTTTTTTATGTTTGCGCGGTGAACGGGACTTGATCACAGGTCTCGCTGTGTCCAGCTCGCCTGCGACCCCGCCTCACTCGTGGCAGTCGCAAAGCGACATAGCCACTTCGTTCCGGCTTTCAAATCCCGATTCATATACCCAAATACAAAAAGACCAAGCAGAAGCTTGGCCCTTTTGTATTTGCGCGGTGAACGGGACTTGAACCCGCAACCTCTCACGTGACAGGCGAGTGCTCTAACCAGTTGAGCTACCACCGCATACGATCTGTACCTTTTACACAACCTCATTCCTAAAATCGAGGTCTGTGTGGATATTATACATAAAATCCTATATTTTCAAAGCGAAAACGGCCTCCCGCCATATATATCATATGTGGGAGGCCGTTTCGACTTTGACCAAACTATCGCTCTATTTTGTGGTGTCAGG
>CAZCNA010000019.1:0-8842 GCA_964500215.1 uncultured Candidatus Saccharibacteria bacterium
GGTACTCATAGTCCTGTGAAATTATTGCCCTTTATTGATTAATGATGGGTATAGTATATCAAAATATCAAAAGGCCCGCAGGGGCTCTGCAGGCACAGCTGAATGGAGTTTTTGAAAAAGGGCCACAAGTGACTGCTTACTGGCCAAGGACCTCTATAAGGGTGTTTTTTGCCATTTCGGGGTTCACAGAGCCTTTTGTCTGCTTCATAATCTGTCCCACGAAGAATTGGAGAGATGCTTGTTTTCCAGCCTTGTAATCAGCAACAACGGTTGGGTTTGCAGCAACGATTTCTTCAATCATCTTTTTGAGGGCTTCAGGATCGTTCTTTTGGATGAGGCCATGCTCTGTTGCGAGATCACGAGGTGAAGTTTGCGAGGCTTTTGCATCAGCCCATTTCATGGCGAGAATATCTTTTGCAGCTCGAGAAGAAAGCTCTGATGAAGAAATCATCAATATAAGTTCAACGAGATGGTCCGCAGAAATATTCATTTCTGTTGAACCAGCTTTTTTCATAAGGCCTGCAATATCAGATGTAATGTAGTTGATTGCCAATTTCACAGTATCAGCCTTCCCCGCTGTTTCTAGTTTTTGAGCGACGTCTTCGAAATACGTTCGAAGTTGTTCATTTTGTACAAACATTTCAGCGTCTTCGTCTTTCATGCCGAAGGCTGATTTGTATCTATCTCGTTTTGTCCATGGAAGTTCTGGGAGTTCGGCTCGTACTACATCCGGAGCGAATTCAGGAATTTCAGATACGAATAATTTCGGCATATCTGGATCTGGAAAATATCGATAGTCGTGTGAATCTTCTTTTGCACGCTGTGAAAATGTTTTGCCTGTCGATTCATCGAAGCCTCGAGTCTCTTGAATAATCTTTTCGCCAGCTTCAATCATGTCGATATGACGCTTTATTTCATATTCGATTGCGCGTTCAACAGAACGGAATGAGTTGAGGTTCTTCACTTCAACTTTTGTACCCATTTTTTTGAAATCGCCTTTTGGATCTTCTGTAGCAACAGAAATGTTTGCTTCTACACGCATTTCGCCTTTTTCCATGTTGGCATCGCCTGCACCGAGGTATCGCAGGAGAAGCTGCAACTCTTTTGCAAATGTTGCGGCTGTTTTGGCATCGTGGATAACTGGTTCAGTCACAAGTTCCATAAGAGGCAAACTTGAACGATTGAAATCAACGAGACTGTAATCCCCTTTGTCGTGAGATGATTTTGCGGTGTCTTCTTCTAGATGAATACGTGTGAGGGCAACTCCGTCGATAGAACCACCGCGAATGAGTGGATAAGCGTACTGACTAATTTGATAACTCTTTGGAATATCTGGATAGAAATAGTTTTTTCGGTCCCATTCAGTGAAATCAGCGATTTGACCACCGACGGCAGCGCCGACTTTGATCACGTGTTTTACGGCCTGCTTGTTGATTGTTGGCAAAGTTCCTGGATGACCGAGGCAGATTGGACACACATGCACATTCGGACGTTCTTCGTCTGTGTCATTTTTGCACGGACAAAACATCTTTGAGTTTGTCTTGAGCTCTGCGTGAATTTCGAGACCAATCACAGGATAATAGTTCTTTGATTCCGTTTCTGACATAAAAATAATGATTATTTATTCTAGCATTTTCACCAAACTTGTAGAAAGCTTTTTCATAGCATCGAGATCGTACACAGAAATGATGTAGAGTTCTCGGCCCTTCCAACTCTTGATTGCCTTCACTCGTTTTTCAGCATCTTCTACACCGGCGATATCACTTTTTGTGATAATAAGGATTTCTTTCTTTTCGGCGAGTTCTGGATCGAATGCAGCAAGTTCTGATCGTACAGTGTTGTATGTGGCTTCGAGATCTTCGTTTTCGAGAGAAATACAATGAAGAAGCATTTTTGTTCGTCGAATATGTCGAAGGAATTTGTGGCCGAGGCCCTTGCCTTCTGATGCACCTTCGATGAGACCTGGAATATCCGCGAGAATATGTCCGTACAAATCACCGAGGTTTGGTTCAAGTGTTGTGAATTGATAGTTGCCTACTTTTGCTTCAGCTCGTGTGAGTGCATTCAAAAGAGATGACTTGCCCGCATTTGGCAATCCGATAAGACCTGCTGACGCGATAATTTCTACTTCGATATCAAAGTCTGCATCTTCGCCTTCTTTGCCTGGAGTTGATTGTTTTGGAGCAACGTTTGTAGAGGCTTTGAAATGTTCGTTTCCAAGTCCACCACGGCCACCCTTGAGGAGAAGAATTTCTTGGCCTGGTTCATCAAGTCTGTATACGTCGCCCGTCTTTCGGTTACGAATAATACTGCCGACTGGAAAATCAATGAAGAGGTCTTCACCGTTTTTGCCGTGCTTACTTCGGTTTTCACCAGGGGCACCATTCTCTGCGAGGAATTCTGTGACATGACGGTATTTTGCCAAAAGCCATGTATCACGGACAGCTCGAGCATAGATGTCGCCTCCTTTTCCACCATTACCACCTGCCGGCCCTCCCCACTCTTTGAATTTTTCGTGAAGCCACCGAACTACGCCATCGCCACCGCGACCAGCCTTCATATAAAAACTGAGTTCATCAATAAATGCCATATGGAAGGACTATACCATAACTATATGCTCCTCACTAGTTTTGGCTCTCAACAAAGCCCTCAAACACAGCTTATTTTTTGAGAAGTTTGAGGGCTTTTTGAGCCAATTGAATAGCCCCCTCTTTTGAACTTGCAACGATGAGAAATCCACTGAGATGACAAAATGTCGCTCCTTTTACGCCAGTGACAGCTTCGAGTTCTTCGCCTATCTTGCCTCTCCAGGCTTTTGGTAAATCAATACGTGCTTTGAGTGACTCGCCTTTGAGTTTTACAGTCTTTACACACCATTTGTGAGCAGTTCGCAGATCTGGATATACCATCAAAAGTGGTTCTGGAAATGCCGCAAAACCAAACGGTACAAATCGTTTCAATACAATAATCCGTTTATCTTCTGCTTGCTCGTACGCCTTGATCGCTTCTTTTTCAAATTTTATTTTTTCTTGAGCGGTGGTGATGGCTGTTTTGATAACACTTTTTGCCCATAGCACAAGTTCCATGAATTTTTTATCAAATGCTTTGTATGATTCTTCACGGTCTTTGTAATCAATTGATTTGATAGCATCAGCTTCCATTCCAACATATTGATCAATAGTGAATACTTTGACGTCAGGCACAATCGTCTTGTATGTAGGAATTCCGTTATCATCCGCATCAATGTGTGTAATCATATCTTCATCAATTGCATCCGCAGCTTTTTGTGAACCTGCCAATGCCTTGCCAAATTTCTGCCACACCAGTCCAAAACTGGCATATGTAATGCCGTTTGGACGTTCGCCAGCGCCACCTTGATGATGATCAAATCGATTTTTCTTTGGATCATATACACGACCTACATCGAGAACATAGTCGGCGTCTTTCCAATCTTTCTCATCGAAGGATCGAACAACCTTTGCCTTTTCGCCTTTCATCTCGAGATACAATAATACTGTAGCCGTCGCGAACACATCATCTGTGTGGAAGTTCGCGTTATGTGTGACAATCTTCTTCATATATATGTATTAACTATTCTGACTTCTTCCCTGCTGATATACCCGTACAAGTGCAAACAAGAGACTGAGAACCAATGGGCCCAAGAGCACGCCTTCTGGACCAAAAAATGTAATACCTCCCAAAATTGAGAAGAGAATAAGTAATGGATGGATATTCACACCACGCTCGATGATCTTTGGACCGAGGAAGTTATCAATAAGTCCCACGAGCAACACTGACCAAATCAAGAGACCAATCCAAGCGAATGATGCCTTTGCAAAAAAGAGGTATATAACAGCAGGAATCCAAACCAGAGCCGTACCTACTCCAGGAATCATTGCCGCGATAGCTGCCGTCGTTCCCCACAATGTGGCATTCGGTACGCCGAAAATAGTAAATCCAATTCCCGCGAGCAATCCTTGTATAAGCGCAATCACCACAGAACCAACAATCACTGAATTGATAGCGCTCTTGAGAGTCGTAATAATATGTTTATCATTTTCCTCTGAAAACGGACTAAATGAAATAATGTGTTTTTTGAATACTGCACCATCTCGGAGGAAATAAAATAATGCAACAAGTCCGAGCACAAGCTTCACGACAAAATCAATTGTTCCTGAAAAGATGCCACCGATATTACTGATAATCCACGCAGAAAATGCAGAAAGATATTCACGAATATCAAATGCAAATCCAGAATAAATTCGCTGACCTGTTTGCTGAATGACCTCGCTCATTTTGTCTATAGATACATCTGGACTTGCAATCACACCTACATACATAGCCTGTGCTTCGAGAATGAGCTTGCTGCCGATGAGCGCGAGCGGTAACAAGATGACGATGATGACGAGGAGGACGGTCGCGAGCGCGGCCACTGTTTGTCGTTCTCCAAAGAATTTATACAAACGTCTATATAATGGACCAACAATCACCGCCACCATTCCTGATAAAGCCAAAACAGTGAGAAATGGTCGGAAGATAAGGAATGTAAGAATAACGACAATGGTAAACAAAATCCCATATACTAATAATTGTGTTCGTGATTGATTCATAATAAACAGTGATTAATTTTTCTACGTAATGTGAGTATGGTTCATTATAAGCTATTTTCCCTTGAGAAGCTTCATTCACTCAAAACTCCCTTTTGTGGCTATAATTTGAGTCTGAAAATACCATAATCCTCACCTTCTGGATCTCTGGTATCTCCCACTCGCTCAAATCCTATTTTTTCATAAAATCCCCAACTCGTATCCTTGAATCTCTGACCACTCCGTAAAATAATTTCGGTATATCGCTTTTGTTCAGCCATATACCGAATATATTGTACGAGCATATTACCGATACCTTTTCCCTGTTCATTTTCCTCAATATAGAGGGCATTCACTTCGAGGGGTTTGTCCGTAAAGGTAAACGGGAGAAGGTCTTTGATGCACGACCGAAACCCAATATAACCGATGGCCACCTTGTCATCGTTCCGAGTGACTACATAATGCTGAGATTTATCTCGATGTGTTTTTTCTACTACCGCGAGAACATCTTCTCTATATCGCTTCGTGAGCTCTGGATCTGCTTTCGATGTTGTAGTCGAAAGAACCTGATCAATGATCTTTTCTATCTCATCCATGTCTGCCATGGATACATTTTTGATGTGTTTTAACATACGTAGAGTAGAGTTAACTGCTATTTGCCGTGACACTTTTTGTATTTTTTGCCTGAACCGCAGGGACAAAGATCGTTTCGTCCTACTTTTTCATCTGTAGAATTTCCGCTACCGGGGACTACACCTACAGATTGTGGTGCCGAATGTGGAAGAGCTCCTTGTGTGTTTGTAGACGCAACAGCTTCAGGTCGAACTTCGACAGTCTGTGCATTCATACCCATATGTACTTGTCCGTTTACGAGTTGGAGTGTTCGGATAATTTCACCTTCAATAGAAAATTCCATTTGCTTAAAGAGATTGAGACCTTCTCGCTTGTATTCAACAAGCGGATCACGCTGACCATAGGCTCGGAGATTCACACTTGATCGGAGATAATCCATCATTTCCAAGTGATCAACCCAGAACAAATCGAATGTCTGAAGCATCACGCCTTTTGCAGTGAGTAAGAATACTCGTGCAGCGTCTTCTTGAGATACACCGGCAGCAATAGCCTGAGCGGTAAAATCCTTTTCGCGCTGTTCGATAGTTGTTCGCTCCTGTTCTGTTGCCCGACCGAGAATATCACTGAGAACCGCACGCACTTCTTCATCATTTCCGAGGAGAATCTTTCGCCGTTTTTCATAAATCTTTTTTCGCTGCTGATTGAGCACATCGTCATATTCAAGTACATGTTTTCGGTTATCAAAATGAAATCCTTCAATCTTTGTCTGTGCATTTTCGAGTGCTCGAGTAACAAATCCATTTTGAATTGGTTCGTCTTCTGGAATACCGAATCGGCCCATCATGTTTTTGATAGTATCTGTACCGAATACACGCATAAGATTATCTTCGAGAGAAACAAAAAACTGTGTTTCTCCAGGATCGCCTTGTCGGCCTGATCGTCCTCGAAGCTGGTTGTCGATTCGTCGTGCTTCGTGTCGTTCTGTACCGAGAACATACAAACCGCCGAGCGCCTTGATTTCATCATGCAGAGATACTGAACCAGGAGCTCCACCGAGTTTGATGTCGACACCTCGTCCTGCCATGTTTGTAGAAATAGTCACGGCTCCCTTTCGTCCCGCCTGTGCAATAATTTCACCTTCTCGTTCTGCAAATTCTGGTTTCGCGTTGAGGAGTGTGTGTGCAATACCCTCTCGCTTCAAGTGTTCAGAAAGCAACTGGTTCTTTTCGATAGAAACTGTACCCACGAGCACAGGCTGTCCTTTTGCATTAAGCTCTTTGATTTTCTTTGCGATAGCTTTGAACTTACCTTTTTCTGTTTGGAAAATAAGATCGTCTTTATCCTTTCGAGCAATAGGTCGATGTGTTGGCACTTCGATAACATCGAGACCGTATACTTTGAGGAACTCTTCTGCACTAGTCATTGCTGTACCTGTCATACCAGCGAGTTTTGGATACAATCGGAAATAGTTTTGGAATGTGATAGAAGCGTATGCTCGAGATTCTTGCTGAATGGTTACGCCTTCTTTTGATTCAATTGCTTGATGAATACCTTCTGACCATCGTCGTCCAGGCTGCAATCGTCCAGTTGAAGGATCTACGATGATAACCTCACCGTCTTTTACAATATAATGGTCGTTGTTTTTATATAAAGATTTTGCCTTGATAGCAATTTCGAGGTGATGAACAAGCTTGATACCACCTTCTGCATAAATATTGTCGATGCCGAGGGCCTTTTCTGCAAAGTCCATTCCCTCCTGAGTCACTGCAATAGAGTGAGACTTTTCGTCCACTGTATAATGTGTGTCCTGAGTCATCTGTTTTGCAATCTCTGCAAATTTTGGATAGAGCGTGTCTGCATCAGACACAGGCATTGAAATGATAAGAGGCGTTCGTGATTCATCAATCAAAATAGAGTCAATTTCATCGACAATGGCATAATTGAAATCACGCTGTCGAATACCTTTTGGATTGTGTTCGATATTGTCGCGGAGATAATCAAAACCGAATTCGTTGTTCGTACCGTACGTAATGTCAGCGTTGTAGGCTTCTTGTCGAGTACAAGGTCGAAGGAATTCATAGATAACTTTGTATGAACCGACTTCTTCTTCTGTTTTTTCTTCTTCTTTGCTGATGTGTGAAGGATCATATATATATGAAGCTTCATGGTTGATAACGCCGACAGTCAAACCGAGCTTACTATAAATCTTTCCCATCCATACGGCGTCTCGTCTTGAGAGATAATCGTTTACGGTCACAATGTGTACACCCTTTCGTGTAACTGCATTCAAATACGCTGGAAGTGTGGCCATCTGGGTTTTTCCTTCACCCGTTTTCATTTCAGCAATTTTTCCTTCGTGCAAAATCATACCTCCAATAAGCTGCACATCGTAGTGTCGCTGATTGAGGGCTCGCCGTGTTGCTTCTCGCACAACAGCAAAAGCTTCAGGAAGAATACTATTTATAGATTCTCCTGCTTCTATCTTTGATTGAAATTCAGCTGTTTTGGCTTTGAGGGCATCATCTGAGAGCGCTTTGATTGTTTCTTCCAAAGCGTTGATTTGGGCCACTGTTTTTCGATAGCGACCTACCTGTCGAGCTGAATAACTTGGGAATATTGATGAAAATAATGACATACGGCTTAACTGTAGCATATTATGGCGTATAACGACACAATATATGCATATATAATAGAGTGTACTTTTTGTCTAGATTTGGTGTTTTTTGCCAAACAAAAAACCCTCGTGAGAGGGTTTTTCGTTAAGTGAGACGAAGCGATTATTTTCGCTTTGCTGTCTTCTTTGCCTTTGACTTCTTAGCAGGCTTCTTTGCCTTCTTTGTAGCCTTCTTAACAGCTTTCTTTGCTTTTTTAGCAGCCATATTAGTTATGCTTGAATAGCTAATTACTTTTTAATTTTGTTAGAGTGCCGACGTCGAGAAAATGTTTCTGAATTATTATTTAATAAAAAATAATTTTCAAAATATTTTCTTGCACACTCTAATACTCTTTAATTATCCTCCACACTTGCATTACTCGCAATATTTTTTTGAAGATAATTGTGGATAAGTCAAAAGTATTTTTTTGAAATTATTTTCTGAAAAATATTGTATGAAATTATTTTTTCTTTATTTTATTTTTATGCGCACTTCAGCAACAACAAAATAAAAACATCTCACGTCGTGTGAGATGTTTTTATTTTTTATAATTCTTCGCAGAAACTTTTATTGTGCCGTTTGTGATGGATCTTTACCTGCGCGAATTTGTTGTATGTACAACTCACCTTGTGCTTTGAATGATGGTTCGATTTCGATTGCGGCCTCTAGTTCTGAAATTGCGTGCTGTCGATCATTGATCTTCATATATGCTGCGGCGAGAGAAACATGGGCTTGTGCATTCTGAGGATTATTTGCCACCTGTAACTTCAACAATTCAACAACTCGTCCATACTGCTTCGTATCTGTGTACGCTTCGATAATTCGTACATCTGAGCTTATGTCGAGACCTCGCTCTTTTGCGGCAGCGATTTCTTGTTCTGCTATATCTGCCTGCTTGTTATATATGAGCACTGCTACATATATAGAGAGTGCTTCATTGTATGACTTGTCGAGTTCGTATGCCTGCTTCGCGTATTCTGCGGCCTTTGCATATTCCTGCTTCTCAAAATACAGCATCACCATTTGGAA
>CAZCNA010000019.1:8942-11710 GCA_964500215.1 uncultured Candidatus Saccharibacteria bacterium
ATTCTGCGGCCTTTGCATATTCCTGCTTCTCAAAATACAGCATCACCATTTGGAATAATGCCACTTGTTTATTTGGAGAAAGTTGAAGCACCTTTTCCATATAATGTATCGCAGCATCTGTCTGTCCTATTTTCTGAAGATAGAGTGCATAGAACAATACAGGTCGTGGATCTTTGTCTGATCCATCTACCTGTGGTGTGAATGTTGCTTGCATAAGTTCTGCGTATCCTTTTCGCACAGCGATATCTGTTGTAGAAGAAGTTACGATTGGACCTGCAACTTCCGCAAACCGTTCTCGTGCTTCCCCACTACCGAATGAATCGAGGGCGAATACTTTTTTGAAGTAAACAAGCGCTGTCGCGTAATCACCTGCAATTTTCTGACCAGATGTTGTTGTCTTATCCATTTGTGACTGCATCGCCTTGATGAGGTAATACGACGCCATGTATGGCTTAATCACCGCACTATACATCACCAACACAACGGCAATGGCAACAAGTCCCCCAATGAGATATTGTGTGCCCTCGTCTTTTATAAGTGGCAAGTTTTTGTGTGCAGCTGAATGATGATGCACATATGAAGTACTTCGATGATGAATGTATCCGAGGAGTGCAAAGAAAATCAGATAACTGACGAGATGATCGAATACGAACAAGTTGTGAATAAAGTATGCAACAAAGAGACCTGTAAGTGCTGCCTTCTCAGAAAATGTCCATGGTTCTTGTAGTTCTTGTGAATATTTTTTCCAAACAAGATAGAGCGCTGTCACAAAGAGTGAAAGATACCCGAGAAGTCCGAGAAGTCCTCCAGCAATAAGCCAGTCAAAGAATACATTGTGACTTCGATCAAACCACTGTTCCTGTGCGTACATTCGTGGATCATAATGTTTTGCAAAAACGTAGTTGAAGTTATCTTGTCCCCATCCGATAACTGGTCGATCTTTGTATCCTTCGTAGGCCATAGACCATACAACACTTCGCGCATATCCTTGTGTTTTGAATACTGAGCCAATGTCTGTTGTAATAAGTGAACTGAATCGTGTGAGCAAACTTGAGCCTTGTACAAATGATGTGTTCTTTGCGAGACCTAATGTTCCAACAAGAAGCACAACAACCGCGAGTGTACTGATACCTGCGAATCGAATGATTTTGTTTCTTCGTTCGAAAATAGCCAAAAGAATAGCCGTCACGATTGCTCCCAATACGAGACCGATGAATGAACCTCGAGTTCCGGTTTTAAAGAGTACAAATGCATTGAATACAATGAGGATGAGGTAGCCAGACAAAAATGGTACAGCTTCGTTGAATGCTCGCTTGTGGAGTGTCTGCAACAAAAAGTATCCAGCGATGAACATATGAAGGAGTGCGTACACACCAAGGTATGTTGAGTTTCCAAGTGTTCCTGAAATACGATTCTCAGTATCTGCAAATCCACGAAGACCAATGATGATGCTCGCAGCCAATGTTGTATGAGCAAACCAGTACCAGATTTTTTTATTGAAAACTGTGGCAACCATTGTCACATATGCAAGGAGATGAAGGATGGTGATATACCCTTCCATTCGTTCATAATTACTCCAGAAACTTCGGAGAGGATTTTCAGAAAAGAGAGTTGCAAGACCAAGGATGAGTACGAATACACCCATTGCAATACCGAGAGGTGATTTCTTTGGCAAGAATGATCGATCTCGAATTGCTAACATTGCATAGAGGATGAATGCAATTTCAATCAATGTTCGAAAAAGGAACCCTTTTCCAGTGATATACGGAAAGTACATTGATGACATCACCACGAGTGGAATGAATGGGATGACGAATAAAAGGCCTATAATGCTATTTTGTAAAGCTTTATTGATATTCATAGTGGTGCTATTCTAACATATTATTTCGTATGATAAACCTGCTATAATAGGGCCTATAACCAACACATGAATACTTCAGAAGAACCTCACATTTCGAGTGCAACAGAACCAGAGCTGACATTATTTCAAAAAGGCCAGCTCTGGCTCACGAACCCTGGATTTCAGAAATACCTCAAGAATGCTGGGTGGATGTTCTTTTCTCGTATCTTTAGTCTTATCATATCGTTTTTTGTTACTACATATGTAGTGCGCTACTTGGGACCAGAAAATTTTGGATACCTTAGTTATTCTGCGAGTTTTGTGGGAGTCTTCTCTATATTAGCAGCACTTGGCCTCGATCAGATCTTATATAGAGATATGATCAAATTTCCTGAAAAGAAAAATGAATATCTTGGCACAGCCATCGTCATCAAAACTGCCGCCGGAATCATCGCGATGGCAATCGCCATTTGTACGGCGTGGTTTACTTCTCGACAAGATATCTCCTTCCTTCTCATTTCTATTATTTCTATCACCTTCCTTTTCAGTGGATGGAATATTGTCGCATATGAATTTCAGGCAAGTATCAAGGCAAAATACCCTTCTATCATCAATCTCATTGTAGCCATCATTTTAAATGTATTGAAGTTAGCCGTAGTATTGATGAACAAAGGCATCATTTACCTCGCGTTCGTATTCATGCTCGAGCCAGTCATCTATTGCTTCTTTTATATAGTGTACAGAAATGTCTATTTTGATTCTGTCCTCAATTGGCGTTTCAACAAGCAGATTGCAAAGCATCTTCTCTTGAGCGCAATGCCCCTCCTCTTCTCTACTGCCTTTAGTCTTATATATAGTCGAATCGATCAAGTGATGATTAAGCACATGATTGATACGACATCAGTAGGCATCTACGACGCGGCAGCCC
>CAZCNA010000020.1:0-1103 GCA_964500215.1 uncultured Candidatus Saccharibacteria bacterium
AGGGAAATGGCTGCCTTACGGGCAGGTACAAAACTGCCTAGATGGGCCATGAGAACAATGAGGGCCACTTGACGCATATATACTGATTTTCCGGCCATATTGGGGCCTGTTATGAGGAGAAGTTGATTGTCTGCAGAGTCGAGCGTTGTGTCGTTGGGTACAAATGATGTGTCTTTGAGTCGTTCGACAACGGGATGGCGACCATCATGAATATGAATGCCGCCATCCGTTGTCAGCGTTGGTCGAATGTATCGTTCTCGATCTGCAATTTCAGAAAATGTAGTGAGACAATCGAGTGTCGCGATGTGAAAAGCCGTATCTTTGAGCAGCACAATATGTGTTAAGACTTCATCAATTAATTCTAAAAATAATCTGTATTCGAGTTTGTTGATTATGTCTTGGCCGCGAAGTACTTTGTCTTCATATTCATGCAAATCTGCAGTGATAAATCGTTCTGCATTCACCGTTGTTTGTTTTCGGATATAGTCTTTTGGAACCATATCTAGATTTGGCTTGCTTACCTCGATGTAATATCCAAATACATTATTGAATCGCACTTTGAGAGAAGAAATACCAGTGCGGCTTCGCTCTCGTTGTTCGAGTTCAGCAATCCATTGTTTTCCACCAGAAATACCATCATGAAGTGCATCGAGTTCTGTTGATACGCCACGAGGAATGAGACTTCCTGCTTTCGGATCGAGTGGGGGATCATCGACAAGACGTGATTGGATGAGAGACACAATCGTATCTGTTTGCGCAAGCGTTGTGGCGATTGTTTCAAGTGATGGCTTGTTGAGTGAAGCCAGTTCTGATTGAACAGTTTTTGCCGCAAGGAGGGTATTCTTGAGATTGATGAGATCATGTGGAGTACCAATACCTACAGCAAGCCGTGAAATGATTCGATCGATATCATACATTGCATGAAGGGCTGCGCGTATATGCTGCCTGTGTGAACGCTCTTTGATAAAGAGTTCAACAAGCGCGAGCCGCTCTTCGATATGCTTTTTTATGCGGAGCGGCTCGCGCACCCACTGTCGCAACAACCGGCCGCCCATGGCTGTTTTCGTTTCATCAATACATTCGATGAATGAACCACGCTCATC
>CAZCNA010000020.1:1203-11625 GCA_964500215.1 uncultured Candidatus Saccharibacteria bacterium
GCCTTCAATGCACCGAGAACTGCTGGTGTATTGTATGCGCGCTCATTGATGATGCATTCAGCAGGAGAAAATCGCACATATTCATTTGCCAATACCTGTGCCAACGCATCGCTATTACTTGGATCACAAGGCACTTCTGTCACTTGGATGTCCCCAGTCGACACGTCGCCGAACGCAATGCCGACAGTATCCGCACCGAGGGAAATACTCATCGTATAGTTATGCTCTTTTGCAGAAAGAGTCTTTTCATCGAGGATTGTACCGGGTGTGACGATACGCACCACTTCTCGTTCAACAATGCCTTTGCCTGCCTCACTCACTTGTTCGCAGATTGCCACCTTGTGACCAGCCTTCACCAATTTCGCAATATACGAATCAGCCGCATGAAAGGGCACACCGGCCATAGGAATATCACCGTCTTTGCCACGAGGCCGCCGAGTCAATACGATATCGAGTGCCTTTGCGCCAACAAGGGCATCATCGAGAAACAATTCATAAAAATCACCCAGCCGAAACAACAAAAGACAATCCGGATATTGTCGTTTAATAGCCATGAATTGTTGCATCATGGGTGTATTAAATTCCCGTTCGTTTTGAAGTTCTACTGGCTCGTTCATATCAACTGACTAATTAAAGAGGAGGAGAAGGTAGTTATCAATATCTCGCTGTTCTAAATCATAAAAGAATTTTCCATCACGCTTCAATCGATTAGCGAGATCTATACCAACAAATCGCCAATGCCATGGTTCATACATATAGTATTTGTTGTTTGGCGGGTAGGAGAGGGTGAATCCGTATGTCTGAGCATTGTTTGTAAGCCATGTATATGCAGGAGTTTTGTCGAAGCCACTGAATGTTGCGCCGACACTTGGTGTTGTAAAGTCGAGTGTACTACCGAGCTGGTGCTCAGAATATCCTTGGTCCGCAGAAAACTGATTTGCTGTACCTGCACCATAGGTTACTTTGTAACTTGATTTGAGAGCGGCCTGTGTATTGTATGAACGATATGCAGAAATAACCTGAATATCTACACCATCAGCTTTTGCAGCTTGAAGCATTTTTTCGAGATAAGGTAATACTTTTTCATGAATCTGAAATTGGCTTTCTTTGTTGTACAAATATTCAGATGGAATTGCTGCAAGAGCGGAAGGGGAATAGTGTTCATTCAAGAAATAAATCTTTGAATATTTTTGGAGGAGCTGTGGGTCTGTTTTGCTCAATCTGTCGAGAGCACCAACCGTGTCTGCCACTCGACCAATCTGTTCGTTCACCGAGTTGTTCTTGTTTTGCTCCGTAAGGAAGACATCTTTGAGTGAGTCACTTTCCATTGAAAGGCGCACGATGATGTCGCTCATATCGGCAATTTTCTTTTCTGTTGACAATGTTGATTCTGAAATAAGTTGGTCCCGCTGGTGTATCTCATTACGGAGGTCCTGATAGCGATATTCAGTAAATCCTGCGAGCACTACTGTGAATATAATAATGCCAACAAATACCATGGAATGGGCACGTGTTGGAAGGTGAAGATGTGGAAGGTTCATGGGCCTATTTTACCACCTTCATATGCCACTTGTCATATTGTTCATTATGGCACGTCACAACGGCATCTGGCTGACATTCAGCATGAAATATGTTGGCCTATATGAATAGAATTACAAGATAATCATTTTAAACAGTATATGGAACCACGAAAACAGTTAAAACCAACGAATGGTGGCAGAGCCAATCAGGGATTTGCCTCAATGGATGATGCCCGCCGAAAGGAGATTGCTCGAAGAGGAGGGGAAGCCTCGGCAGAATCGCGAAGAAAGAAAGCACTCAAGAAGCCTTCAAAAGTGACTCAGCCGAAAACACAATAAGTGAGACCCCCGAAAGGGGATTTTTTGTATGTTATCCACATATTTGTGTTTGTACATGTATATGTACTAGCGCTTGCCAAATATGGTTGATATACTATGGGTGCAAGAAGCTCAAGAAGCTCTTAAGAGTAACTAGATGAGCAATAACCCCACTATCATAGCACCCGATTTTGAAATTCGGTGTACAAAATGCAATAAGCTGTTAGCAAAGAATCATGAACACGACGGTCTTTTTGAAGTCAAATGCTCTCGATGTGGAACATTGAATTCTGTATTTGAAAAAATGCAAGAGCAAGTTGTGATTACAGATCCTGAAGGTACCATTCTGTATACGAACGAACTTGTTGAAAACATCACAGGATTCAAACCCCAAGAAATAATTGGCGCGAGGCCTTCTCTCTGGGGCAAACAAATGCCACATGATTTCTATAAGCAGATGTGGGATGTTATCAAGGTTGAGAAGAAATCAATCAAGGTTATTGTCAAAAATAAACGAAAGGACGGAAGTACATATTATGCGAATCTTCGTATAAGTCCGGTACTCGATGTAGATGGCGAAGTCCGTTTTTACGTAGGCATAGAAACAGTTATTAATAATCTAAAAGAACATGATCAATCTACTTCACCCACAGGAGACTAAGCGATTGGAGGCCGTACGGTCACTCGGTATTTTGGATACACCACCCGACGATCGTTTCGATGCAATTACAAAAGGCGCAATTGACGGTTTGCATGTACCTATTTCTACTATTTCAATCATAGATGAAGATCGAGAATGGTTCAAATCATGTCAGGGACTTCCAATCAAAGAAGGTCCACGAGAGATTGCCTTCTGTAGTTATGCAATGCTCGCCAATGATATGTTCGTTGTTGAAGACACTCTCCTTGATGAGCGATTCAAAAATAATCCGTATGTAACGGGTGCTCCGTTTGTGCGGTTTTACGCAGGTATTGCCTTGCTCGATGCAACAAGTGGTTTGCCGGTTGGTGTGTTTTGTGTCAAAGATACAAAGCCACGAAAATTGGGCATTGATGAGATTGGTTTGTTTATGGAACTTGCTGAAAAAGCTGAACAACTTATCAATGAAGAAAAAGCATTGCATCACTAATCTATAATTTCTAAATCCACTACAAAAAATTCCCGACAAGATCGGGAATTTTTTGTACATGCTCATGTGGGTAGAATGTGAGGCTCTATATATGTATATGAATGAGTGATACTATAGATACATGAAAAACATATCAAACATATGGAAACTTATCATATCAATATTTGTATCTGAGCTTGCGGGTGTGCTCGGTTCAATCTTTACGTTTTCGTCAATTCCACGGTGGTATGCGGGCGTAACTAAGCCAGAATTGGCCCCTCCAAATTGGGTGTTTGGTCCTGTATGGACAACACTCTTTGTGCTTATGGGTATCGCAGCGTTTCTTGTTTGGAAAAAAGGCCTCGACCGCAAAGATGTCCGAATTGCGTTATGGATATTTGGAGGGCAGCTCGTACTTAATACAATCTGGTCAATTATCTTTTTTGGATTTCAGAATCCAGGGGGAGCACTTATTGAGATTTTCTTCTTGTGGTGTGCCATCGTCGCAACAATCATCGCGTTCAAACGAGTATCGCGTCCAGCTGCGTGGCTGTTGATTCCGTATCTTGCTTGGGTGAGTTTCGCGAGTTATCTCAACTACGCTATTTGGATGCTCAATTAGGTTTATTGCAAATTTATACGGGAACTACAGAAGTTCAGGACGAATGTTATTTCATCAATCCCTCGAGCACATTGTATTTGTTGATTTTGAGAAGAAGTACAGCTCCAACTGAAGGTTGTGCTGTCATTGGTTCACCTCTCTTTCGTTCAGCATAATTCACATGAAGCTCCTTTGCACTTTCATTAATTTCCGTTGATTGAGGCGCTATTCGGTCACCGATAAGGAATGCATTTGTGAGTACATAGCCTTTCTTTGTATTGAGGGCCACAATTGCATAATAGTATACGCCTGTTCCTCCTGTTTCTTGTTTTACGAGGAATGCTGTATCTGCGCGTCCGTCACCATTGAGGTCACCCTTTGCTTCATTTCCAAAATAAGTGGTTGTGATTTTTGAAGCTGAGCCGGGTGCTGCTTCTACAACAGATACGCCGTTGACGAGTGTGATAGGTTCTTCTTCGATAGAAATAGTGGCGTTTTTGCCATCAAATTCACCATTTGAAAATGTGCCGGGGAAAATGTGGATTGTCGCTTGTTGTGAAAAGAATGAAAGACCAATACCAATAATAAGGATGATAATTGCTCCTGCAATGTATAGTTTTTTCTTTGTTGTCATAATGCATAGTATCATAGCACATAACAAAAAACCCACCTCTGTGCAGGTGGGTTTCCTGGTTGAGGTGGGGTAGTGGCCTGTGGTCAATTGACGATATCCTTGACTGTGACTTTGAGTGACATCGTCGCTGTGAAAATCGTGTAATTGATTTCTGCCACCGGGTTCTCGGGTTTGTTCCGCTGGGAGAGAAGCAATTTGTTTCTCTCACGGAGAGCAATGACATTGAGGTCAATCCGATTGTATAGATTGGTTGCGAGTGCGATGAATGCCTCCTCGATTTCGTCGTGGGGTGCGACCAATCCCAGCAGTGTGAAATGTTCACTTAGATGACCAACATAGAGGACATCGGTCATCTTACGAGGAATGTCGAGCGTGAGAATGGCAGTATGGTCCAAAAGACTCCGCTCGATGTGCGCTGTGGCAAGTCGCTTGAGTGGCCCATCGAATTCTTGGTTATCCAAGTACATTGATGTATATCCAGACATGATTTGTTGTAACAGAAAGATCTGTGGTTTAATGGCTGTCTTGGGTTGTGATGAATATCACAAAGGTACCCAGACTCTATCTCAAAGCGTAATACTGGCAGGTCGAATAGTCAATCAGAGCCATTTTCGGCAAAATAAAAAGACCAGCTGTGGTTGGAATATAGTCAGGACATTTGTGTTAAAATACTCATCAAGTTTTAATAAATATAATATAAAGAATATATGATTAATATCTGGGCAATTCTCATATCGATGGTGGGGTCAGTACTTCTCGGTTTTATTTGGTATGGTCCATTATTTGGAAAAAAATGGATGGCACTTTCAAACATCCACATGCCAGAAGAAAAGCCATCATTTTCAGTCATGATTAAACCAATTATCTTGTCATTCATCGGATCTGCGCTCATGACATTTACGTTGGCATCTTCAATCGTATTCCATGATGCGTTTTATCAGACGGCCGGACTTGTGTCAGCCCTCGGCATGGCGTTTCTCTTGTGGCTCGGATTTATTGTACCTGTGTACTTCAATTTTGCAGGATGGGAAGGAAAGTCATGGACACTCTTCTTTATCAACACTGGATATTGGTTTGTGTTTTTGGCTCTTTCAGCAACTGTGATTGTTGCGCTTGGTTATTAATATGACTGTACTTGTAGACGTCCGCACAGCGGAAGAATATGAATCAGGATATGCAGAAGGTGCGTTGCATGTAAGTTTGGAAGATATATATAGAGGTGAATTAGGTCCTTTGGCGAGCATGCAAAAAGATACTCCTATAGTTTTGTATTGCCAGAGTGGTGGACGAGCGGAGATGGCAAAACAGATTTTGCTTTCAAATGGATTCAGTTCAGTGACTAATGCAGGCAGTTTGCGCGATGTACAAGCTTAGAGATGCACAACTGTAGCCCTACACATATGTATTAATTTTCTTGCCACTCGACGATAGTTCCAGCCTTGCGCTCCATGCGATCTGCTGGACGAAGAAACTTTTCTTGGCGTTTTGGAATGAATCGGGTGTGGGGAGATTTGTTAACAACAGCAGCAAGATCGAAGAGATCTTGCTCTTTTGTTATCCATTTGTATCCAAAACGCTTCATGTTGATTGGTTTTGAGTAACTTTGGAGGACTTTTCTACCGTTTTTATTCAGAAAATATTCATGAAAGTACGACATCATGAGTTCTCGTACGGATTTATATACAGGGTCTCTGAATCTCACTGTCGTGTGGTTTGTTTTTGAGATGGCGCCCCAAAGCCCGTTAATACGATACAGCGCGATACTGTGATCGTCGTCATGTGGGAAAGCTTTCATATTAAGAATAAGCGGATCTTGTCCTGCAATCCACAAACAAGCAGCCGCAAATATAGACGCTTCCATGCAATGAGCTTTTCGTTCACGAAGTACCCGCCGAGGAGACATATTCGTCTCGCCATGTGGTTCGAAGTTAATAGACAAGGTGTCCAGAAAGTTTTGAATCTTTATCGGCGTGTTGAGTTTTTTGAGAAATGCGTATTCGGCGGGGGTGAGATTGAACATAACAGATGCGCAATGAGTGAAATGCGTATAGATACATAATACCATAGCACGAGCAGTAAATAGACACTGTGTTCTATGTTAGAATATTGTTCATATCATATATTGTTGCGGCCATCATTCATGAAATTCATTTCTTTTGTACAAAAACATTCAGTTCTCTTCATCATTCTCATTATGGCACTCAGTTTGCGACTCGGATTCATGGGGTCGTTCATGATGCGATCAGCTCCTGAACACGAACACAAAGTCTTCACCATGGGGGATGCGCGACAATATACAAAGTATGCCAATCTCATCAATCGTGAAGGGATTACCGGTTTTCTGCAAGATGAAAAAGATGTGGGAAGTGTAACGGGTATGCTCTATACATCGTTTCGAACGCCGGTGTACCCACTGTTCTTGGCAGCCCTCTTTACTCTCTTTGGTAATTCGGCAGCAGTGCCATTCGTGGCACAGTCTTTGCTCGATATGGGGACAATTATTCTCATATACATATTGACGATGCATATTTCGAGACGGAAGTGGGGGGCACTTTTGGCGGCAGCCCTCTATGCATTCTCGCCACTTACAGTCATGTATACATTATCCATGTATGCAGAAAGTTTGTTTACGTTTTGCCTCATGCTCACCTTGGTGTTTTCTGTGTATGCGTTCAAACATCCTTCAACAAAAACATACATGTATCTCGGACTCCTCATCGGAATCACCACACTCGTGAAGCCTGTGATGCTCTATTTTGTGCCTGTCGTACTGCTCAGTTTTTGTTTTGATAGAGAAGGCATATTGGGCAAAGAGAATCTCCTCAAAAAAGGGAAATATGCAGTGGCAATGTTGCTCATATTTTTCGTAGTGCTCGCGCCGTGGCAAATGCGAAATTATTATTTACATCAGCGATATTCGGTGACATTCCAGCAGGGCAGAGAGCTTCTCGTATGGCGAGTGGGAACATGTCAGGCGTGGACACAAAAACGACCCAAAGATGTGGTTCTCAAAGAAGTACAGGCCCCATTTGCAGATATCACAGATCCATTTGAACAATCAGAAGCCGAAGGAAAAGTGGCAATGGAATATATAAAAAATCACCCGAGAGAGATGCTCTATTGTCATGGAAGGGGACTTGCTTCTTTATTTTTTGTTGATGGGATCTTTAACAATCGTCCTGGCTCAACTATCGCAACAAATACGGTTCTCGATCATTCGGGGTTGAGTAAAAAGACACAAAATATATTCTCAAAAGCGTATCTCGTGTTGTTATGTATACAATATATATTTGGTCTCATCGCGCTCATCTGTCTCATCGTATCCAAAAAACAGCGAGTGATAGGTGTGTTCGCACTTCTGACGCTGGGGTATTTCACAACCCTTATCAGTGTTGATGGGTACAGTCGATATTTGTATGCACTCACGCCGCTCATTGCCGTGCTGGCGAGTCTTGGGGTGATGTATTGTATCTCGTATATACAGTCACTACAGAGTCCAAAAGATCATACATCGTCTAAAAAATAAATTACAAGAGTAAGAAAAGGAAAACCCACTGCATGCAGGGGTTAACCTGTTGAAGTGGGTTGATGGGGGAACTATTTGGCTTTGGATCGCTCCAGGCCAAACTGCTCCAGGATTGCTTCGACGTGGAATTCGTCGAGCACCGTGATGGTCGCGCGATAGCCGCCGTGGGCTGGTTCGATTGCGATTGTTGCTGCTTGCTTCGGTTGGACCTCCACAAGCCAGCATTGAATGCCCAGTCTGCCACCGCTCATGTTGCCTTGCGGATAGAAGCAGGTGACCTGATGGGCGTTGGGTGCATCCGTCAGTTTATCGACCAGCGCACGCGCCGGGCTTGTTTCTTGAGTAGGGTGCCAAGGATCCAACAGTGCGCAGGTAACGACAATCTTTGGTGTCGCTTCCGTGAGTACTTCGTTCATTTATTTCACCTCCTTTCAAGGTGTTGAAGTATTGTTTTTCTGGCGGGTGAATCCCTCCAAATCTGAAGTATTTATATAATATAATAGGTGATTGGTCAATATAACAACCAATATACACGTGAAGCATTGCATTGCTATAAGAGCAAAATAATATAGATAAATAAGCACGGTTTTGCTAAGATACTCGTATGACAAAAGCGATCTCTCACACATCGGTAGCCTCTGGCCAAACGAAACTCCTTGGAGGAACAGCACATCGTTTGCCGGCTGATATGCTGAAAGTTCTCGCAGTCGCATCTTTCGCATCTGCGCGTCACACGTGGCAGGATATCACCGCGCTCGCACGCAACGAATGGATTTGCTGGGTTATCTCAGCCAAGAAATCTGAAACCAGAGAACGCCGACTTCGTATTATGATCGAGAATCTCGGGGCAGGTAAGCGTCGGCCATGTTGTTGGGCTGGGTGTATGCATCGATTGCATCAGATGAAATAGTCATCAATTAATTCCATACAAAATCTGAAGTATATAAAACAAAAACCGCCTCCCTTGAGACGGTTTTTTTTCAGGGAGACGGGTGGGTGAATGGGAAAGCTCGGGTTAATCGGCTTTTCCCATTATATCGGCATTCTTGAAGGCGTGCCGTTTACGGATATTCGGATCAACGCGATGGTGGCCCGGGGCGAGCTGCATTTCGGAAACTAATGTGCATTCATCGGGATCGACTTCGAGAAATTCTCGATCGTCGAACTGAATGATGATTACGGAATCTTGCTCGCCGAGGCCAATCACGTCGGCTTGATCGCCATTGCGGGAATGGCTCTCGTCCACTGACTGGTAGACAATGCGGTCACCAACGCCCGGTGTTTTCTTTGCCATATATTTTGTGAAGATCTTGGATACTGCCAAGCCAGGTTCATGTTCAATTAAAAAATACCATGATTAATTGGTGCTGTCTATAATATTTTTGTGTCGATGTGTGCACACACATATGTATTAATTCATCATTGTGAAATTCATACATTGTCCGACAATGTATGAATTGTACAAGGGGACAATGACCCGCATTCATCGTCTGTATTATTAATATAAAATTATTAAAGAAAACCACCCGCACTTGCAGGATGGTTTCCTGAAGTTGAGGGTGGTGTTACCAGCCATTGATAAGCTCGCGCGGGAGAGAGTTGAACTCTGCCCAGTATTTTGTGATGATTTCCTGTGTTCGCTTTGAACCGTAATCCCGCATGCGGATGTGGCCTTCGTAAAAACAGAAGTTTTTGTTCTCCGTGAAGTGATGTCCGTCCTTTATCGCTTCACCTGCGGTGAGGTCATAGATGACAGCCCACAGGTCAATTTCGTCCGCGATCTCGTCTCCCAGTGGTGTAACATTGAACAAACCAAAGAAAGAAAAGTAGCAGGGGAAGAGGAAGGGTTCCTCAGAATTCTGAAGATAGAAGAGATACTCTCGCCAGTTGTTCAACAATGCTCCAAAAAGGAAGAACTGTGCTGTGAGTACCACCTCAGAGTCTCTCGTCAGATACCACTTCATAAGCTTCCACTCCTTGCGAAAATCCCACAGGGATTTGTAAAAGCCCTTGAAGAAAAAGACCGGAAACTTGAGGGCAAAACCAAACTGGGGGAACAGCCACACTGTCCGGGTGGTGCCTTTCTTGATGACAGGACTCGCTCCAAGCCATGCCAAGATGCGTAGCAGAATTGTGTGAATCTTGCGTCTTCTTTTTCACGAGTTTCTTAAGTCTTTTTTGTGCATCTTTTGCCGTCTTTGCTTTGCTATGCTTTGGCATCTTGCCTCCTTGTTGGTTGTTTAAATTAAAAAAGTGCTACGGATTAAAGTAGCACTCTATTTAAGATGTGTCAAATTTGCTCCGTGGGTAGGGAATCGGTCACAGGTCTCGCTGTGTCCAGCTCGCCCGCGACCATGCCTCACCCGTGGCAGTCGCGAGGCGACATAGCCACTTCGTTCCGGCTTTCGATCCCTGCTGCCCGAAATGTAGAAATAAAAAAGAACGTCCTGTGGACGTCTTTTTATTTCTATGCTCCCCCAACTGGATGCATTCAGAACTCTTAATTGGGTCAAAATTAAAGATATGCTGGATTTACTCGACAAGTCTTTTAATTTGAAGGAGTTACAGATTTTATAAACAAACTTGGAGGTGTCATTTTCTTATAGTAGATCCAAACTAATCCAATTCCAATTATTGAAATAAGCAAACCATTTATTGTTGCGAATCCAGCTTGAAATCCGACAATATATTCCAAAGCAATTAATATTGAGTAA
>CAZCNA010000021.1:0-11587 GCA_964500215.1 uncultured Candidatus Saccharibacteria bacterium
GTCACCAGCGATTTTTATGTTCTTTGCTTTTACAATACCGCCGAGGGAGATCACCGCGATGTCTGTGGTACCTCCACCGATATCGATAATCATGGTGCCGATGGCGTCACGGACAGGAAGTCGTACACCGATGGCGGCCGACATCGGCTCCTCTATAATATGCACTTCTCGAGCGCCCGCGTTCTTTGCTGCATCGCGCACCGCTCGACGTTCCACATTCGTCACACCGTAGGGCACGCCAATCACTACTTTTGGACCGAGCATTTTCTTCGAAATTCCTTCAGCTTTTTTGATGAGATATGAGAGCATCTCTTCGGTCACTTCAAAGTCTGAAATAACACCATCAACAAGCGGTCGTACAGCCACAATATGCGCAGGCGTTCGTCCGAGCATGGCTTTTGCCTGAGAACCTACCGCCACCACCTGCCCCGTCTTTTGGTTTACCGCAACCACAGATGGCTCATTGATAATCACCCCTTGTCCAGAAACATACACAAGTGTATTCGCCGTACCGAGATCGATCCCGATATCATTCGACGTCATTTTGAGAAATTTGTGTTTGAGATTTTTGAACATATATGTTGGGCTGTGTTGATTCGTTCGTATGCGATTCGTTCGTGTGATGATTTCTGCGATGTACGTTCGTTCTGAATGGTATGCGTTATTTATTTACTTTGCAGAAAGGAGCTCAATAACCTCAGCAACTGTGAGATGTTGAATTTCTCCTGTTTTGCGATCCTTCACTTCGCACAACCATTCACCGTTTGCGTCTTTCTGATTCTTGTCTCCGATGAGAATTTGGTATGGCATACCCATGAGGTCTGCATCAGCGAATTTTTCTCCGGCTCGTGCGTCTCGATCATCATAGAGAACTTCGCCAATTGCAGCAGATAATTTTGCATATGCATCTTCTGCTCGTGCAGTGCTTTCTTCGGATGTTGATACCTGAATGAGATGTGCCTTGAATGGCGCTACAGCTGATGGCCAGATGATTCCCTTTTCGTCAGAGAGTACTTCTACTATTGTTCCCATCACACGGCCGAGTCCGATACCATATGAGCCCATAATCACAGGCTGTTGGTCGCCTGAACTTGTTGTGAATTTGAGATCAAGAGGTTCTGAATAAAATGTGCCGAGTTTATAAATATTTCCCACTTCCACAGATTTGTCCTGAACAAGCTCGTCTTTTGATACACCGAGCATCTTCATTGTTTCTTCATTATATACTTCGTCGTTGATGGCAATTTTCTTTTCCTTGTGAATATAGATAGTATCTTCACCAGCATCAGTAAGGGTTTGGAATTCATGTGAGTATGCAGTACCGAATGTTCCCCCACTTGCCACAGTCAAAAATGTTTTTTCACCGAGTCCAACACGATCAAAGATTCGTCGGTATGCAACGATTGATTGTTCATAGAATGCATCGAGTTCTTCTTGTGATTTAGAAAAAGAATATAAATCTTTCATCAAAAATTCACGTCCTCGAAAAATACCGCTCTTTGCACGCTTTTCGTTTCTGAACTTTGTCTGAAATTGATATGGATACGAAGGTAAATCACGATATGACGTAATATAATCCTTCATCACATTTGCAATTGCTGGTTCGTGTGTGTATGCCAATCCGATTTCAGTGTCATTCTTTAGTTTTGTTTTGAACCAATTGTCCACCACCGCATCATCCCATCGTCCTGTCTTTTCCCATACATTCTTTTCTTGAAGTGCAGTGAGTTCCATTTCTTGTCCACCGATTGCGTTCATTTCTTCTCGAATAATCTGCTCGATATTTTTGAGAACACGAAGGCCAAGAGGCATGTATGCATATACACCAGCCATTTCTTTATGAATATATCCTCCTCGAATCAAAAGTTGTGCATTTTTTGCCACTTCGTCCTTTGGAGCTTCTCGTCGTGTTTTTGTAAAAAGGGTTGTTTGTCGCATGGTTGATTATAGTATTGTTAGTGCAATTCTACAGAAAAGCCAGGAAATACTCAAATTTCTTGACTGTTCTATATATTGTGTTGTGTTCTCAGATTTGAGGGCTATTTGTCGCCTCCATTCAAGGTGTTTTCACCGTATATCACATCTTCGATTTGTCGAAGCAATTCCTCTTGTACCTCCACGGGTTGATTTTGTGATTCTGTGTATTGCTCTAGTATTTCAGGATGTGTGTAACCAAGGGCACTCAATTGTTTACCAAACTGACGGTGCCAATCTTTGAAATTTGTAGGGATAGCACCTTGTGCATCAATGTGTTCCATCAATTTCACTTCGAGTTGGTGGTATTGCTCCATTCTGTTTTCAATATCATCAAGCGTCTCATTCGGATGCATCTGCACATGTGTCAAAAAATCTTCGTTATTTCGAATGCATTCTCGAACTACATCTTTGAACGCCACTTCATATTCAGAAGAATACGTATCAATCCAATCAAGTTTTGACTCTTGATCTCCGCCACCCTGCTGTGAGACATGTCTCAACAACAGACGTCGCTGAATATCATTGTATATACGAAGTGTTGATCGAAGCGCCTCTACCTGCTGTTCAATAGCAATTGCATTATCTTCGCGGCCCAAAAGCGGTGCTTCAGTTGTCATATATATGTGACTTATTTAATAAGTTTGAAAATATCCTTGAGTGTGACCACTACCATGAGGAGAAGGAGGAGTACAAAACCGGCAATGTTGATATAGTTGATAATCTTTGGTGCAATCGGTCGTCGTCGAATAGCTTCTGCTACTACGACAATGATTCGTCCCCCGTCGAGGGCTGGGAATGGCAAGAGGTTAATCACCGCGAGGTTTGCAGAAATAATTGCTGTGATAGTGATGAGTGATGCAAACCCTACTCGTGAGGCTTGTCCTACAATAGTAGCAATACCCACAGGACCAGATACATCTGAGAAGTTTGGATGACCTACAACAATATCCTTGAAGAAATTGAACAGTCCAATAATCACGTTGAGTGTAAGGAAGAATGTCTGCTGCGCACCATACCAGAATGCTGCGAAAAATCCTGTTCGAATATGACCAATTTCATTCATTGATATACCGATGGCTTGTTTGTTGGCAACAATACCGGCTGTCGGATCTACACGAACTGTCTTGATTTCTCCGCCTGAAGCAGGTTTGTATGTGACACTTATACTTCCACCCTTTTCTGAAGTGAGAGCCTGAACATTCGCCACAGTGAGACTTGTTGTAGCGAGTACCGTATCCGCTCGTGTGATAGATGTGATTTCATCTCCTCGAACGAGGCCTGCGTTTGCGGCTGGACTTTCTGGTGTCACGGCTGTGACGAGTACAGATTGTTCAATAATGTACTGCGGAGCAAACGCATCCGTTGATGTCTTTGTACCAAGCATGAGGGCAAGTGAAAGCAACAACCATGCAAAGATGACATTGAATGTCACACCCGCAACGAGTACGACGAGTTGCTGCCATCGAGGTTTATTCAAAATATTGTCCTGTGACATTGTGTCTTCAGGATTTTCTCCGTGAATTTTCACATATCCCCCAATCGGAAGAAGGTTAATAGCGTATTCAGTTGCTTTGTATTTCTTTGCGAAAATTCGTGGTGGGAAGCCAATAGCGAATTCATCTACTCGAATACCAAAGAGACGAGCAGCCAAAAAATGGCCTAATTCATGGACAAAAACGAGGGCAGTGAGAACGACTAAAAATAATAGTATTGTGATCATTATATATGTATTGTTACTGTATATAGTAACGGATTACGATGAGCCTCGATTACAGCTTGATATCCTGCTCCTTTTTAGTAAATAGTTCTTCGAGTTTCTTTGAACCTTCTTGTGTTATCTTTTCCATTTCTGCTTTTGCGCGGAGCGTGTCATCTTCTCCCATTTCACCTGACTTTTTCTTTTCGTTCAAATCGTTTGATACTTCATTTCGTTCCTGTCGAAGAGCAATCTTTGCATCTTCGAGTTTTTGCTTTGCAACTTTGACGAGCTGTTCTCGTCGTTCACCTGTGAGTTCCGGGAAAATAACTCGAAGGCCCTTCTCATCAACTGAAACAGAAACACCGAGGTTAGCAACATTGATGGCCTTTTCGATTGCTTGAGTCTGACTGTGATCCCACGGGGCGATGCGGATTGTCTTTGCGTCTTCAGTAGAAAGCGACGCCAATGAACTGATAGGCATTTCTGAGCCATATGAGTCCACACGAACACCGTCGAGGAAAGCTGTCGAAGCTCGACCAGTACGGATATTACCCATTTCTCGAGTAAGCCATTCTTGTGTTTCTTTTATTTTTTGTTGAAATTTCGAAAAGTTATATGCCATGTGGTGATTGTTAGTTACGTTATATACCCCATCATTCTAAAGGCTTGGCAGTCGAAGCGCAAGATACTCAAGAAGCAATTTGAGTGATGAAGATGTGTCTCTGATATATGTCTGAACATGTGCAAGTACCTGGAGAGCGTCCTGAATATGTGTTTTTGAAGAATTCTTGATGACTTTTTCATGAACGGTATGCTCTACCCCATGAACGAATGCATAAATGTCTTCTCTGCCAATTTTTTCTTTGTCATAGTCAGCCAACAAGCCGCCTATGATACTAAGCCGTTCAGGAGCAGATTCTGTGACAAAGCGCTGTATTGTAGCTTGTTGAGCCTTCTGATCAGCTGATACGGCCTGTCCATCCTGCTCTATGATGATGACATGTGCTCGAGAAAGAATTGTCGGCAATAGCATGGTGACACTCGGAATGACAATAAAGAAATGTGTCCCGGGTGCCGGTTCCTCAAGCAATTTGAGAAGACTGTTTTGAGCTTGTTGAGTGATTTGAGATGTTTGAAATACGATGAACTTTTTGTTTTCGCCAATTGACCGTCGAAGATGCACATCTGCAATCTCTTCTGCATCATCGACACCGACAGAGTCGTATTCTTTGATCCACATATCTGGATATGATTGTGGCAAATCAAATCCTGTGCGCAAAAATCGCACTACCTCATCACGGACAGTTTGTTCTGATTGTGACGCGGGACCGACTATTATATATGTATGGTGCAACTTCTGGAGCGAAAGCTGTGTTTTGAATTGATCAAAATATGTATGCATAGAGCTCTTTTTTAGCGTTTCGAGATGATTGTCTTTTTGTATGTGTCGAGGTGATCGAGGGCTACACCAGTACCTTTTGCAACGCAATACAATGGATCATCAGCGAGTACGGCCTTTACGCCAGTTCGACGAAATACGAGTTCAGGAAGATTTCGAAGCTGTGATGATCCCCCCGTCATGATGATGCCGTGATCAATAATATCTGAAGCCAATTCTGGAGGAGTATCCTGGAGAACATCCTTGATGGCTTTCACAATTTCTCGAAGTTCTTTTGAAATTCCTTTTACAACTTCGTTTGTTTTCACTTCAACGGATCGAGGAAGGCCTGTGAGAAAATCTCGGCCCTTCACATTCATGGCTAATTCTTCTTCGAGTGGAACAGCTGAACCAATTTTGATTTTGATATCTTCGGCTGTTCGATCACCGATGGCGAGGTTGTATGTTTTCTTTATATAGTCAGTGATGGCAGCGTCTACTCTGTTGCCGGCGCACTTTACGGATGTACAAGACACAATACCACCGAGCGAAATCACCGCCACGTCTGTGGTACCACCACCAATATCTACAATCATATGTCCCACAGCTTCTTGGATAGAAATACCTGCACCGATAGCTGCGAGAATTGGTTCCTTCACCACGTATGCCATTTTTGCACCGGCTTTTACGGCAGCTTCAATCACCGCTCGTCGTTCTGTCGATGTTACACCAGCGGGTACTGAGACCATGACTTCAGGTTTCCAAATATTCCATTTGCCGAGAGCTTTGTTTATAAAATACCGGAGCATCGCTTCTGTCACACGATAATCTGCAATCACTCCGTCTTTCATTGGACGGTATGCAATGATGCTTTCAGGTGTCTTTCCAATCATTTCTTTGGCCTCAATACCCACCGCGAGAATTTGGTTGTCCTGTTCAGATACGGCAACTACAGATGGCTCATTGAGCACAATCCCCTTTCCAGGAAGAAAAACAAGGGTATTTGCAGTACCCAAGTCAATTCCGAGTTTTTTGCTGAACATTCCCATAGGTGCCCTTATCATACGGCTTTTCCCAACCTTTTACAATTTGGACAGTTTGATGAAATCGTTATCAATATTAACGTGAAAATATATGAAAAAATATGAAAAAAATATAAATGATTCATAAGCATGCATATATGTGAAAAGTCCCGACCGGGCGTTGGTACGCGCGATCGGGACTCTGTTGAGGTAAGCCTGGTGGCTTACGCCGCGGGTGGTTGAACCACCCGAAGCTGGTTTATGGGTTCCGCAATGTTTGTTTCAACGAGCTGCGACTGCGGGATCGCTTCGTTGTGTTGTTGGTTTGGTTGTTGGACAATATGGATGTCCATGATATTCCATCCGCGACTTCTGACGCTACGGATGCCTGTCTTCCGAACACGCAGACAAAGCTGCGGATTTGTCGGACAGCACACCATGAGTACACCCTTGTCTTGCGGGTGACGCTGATGAGGACGATAGTCCCACCAGACACGCCAGTGGAATTCGTTGCCGTCGGGCATGATGTAAATGCCTTTAACCATGTTGCTCCGGAACTGCTCCTTGCTGCCATCTTTGGCCATGAAGAGACGATCCAGTGTTGTGAAGATGTTGCCGAAGATCTTGTCTTCGAGCAATACTTCCCGTTGTGAAGAGTGCCGTTGCCGACACTCCCCAAAGGTGTGAAGGATCATGATTCCGAAAAATACACCTCCACATGTAGCCCACCCTGGGTAGGCATGAATAATACTTTCAAAGAACGCAATCATATCACGCACTTCTATTGGTTGGTTTTACGTTTCTGACACCAGGCCAAATTCTAGCACAGATGCCCCAGACGTCAACTATAGCCCCCAAAAAATCACCTTGTTTTTCAACATATTTTTTGGCATGATACTACTGTGTTTATTCTCACCGTATTTCCGATTACAAAGGGGGCCTTCAAAGAACGGCTCTCCTACTGGAGCTCACGGGAAATCTCTCCTGGATCCCTTATACAAGTGCCCTTCCGAAGTGGCTCAGTGCTTGCCCTTGTTGAGTCTATTTCTGATGCATCAGTTGCAAAAACAGATATAAAGAACGCATCATTCGTCACTCGAAAATTGGAACATACAACGGCGTACACAATTGTTCATCCTGAATGTATAAAAGCTGCAGAAAAAACTGCCTACTATTACGCTGCACCACTTGGGACCGTCATCAAGGCACTCATTCCAGAAACGATTCTCGCGGAGGCAACATTGAGAGATCCAGCTGACGAAGATGAGCAAGAAGGTGCCGCAGAAAAAGAGTCGCCATCAAAACAACCACAAGATGCTCGACTCGAATCAGATGCTGATAGTGATGAACCTCTCGTCGAAGAAGAAGATGCGGATGAAACAGATGCTGCCGATGAAATCGATGAGCAAGATTTTCGACCAGAGGTACTTGCCTATCAATCAAATACAGAAGACAGATACAGTACATACAAAGGTATTGTCCGTGAAGAATTTGCACGCAAAAAATCTGTGCTCCTCGTTGTACCTACCACAACACATGCAGATATACTTAAAGAAACACTCAAAAAAGGAATCGATGATTATGTCATTGTCCTCCATAGTGGACTCTCAAAGAAAAATCAAAAAGAACAGTGGGACAAAGCACTCGATTCCGACCACCAAGTTGTCATTGTGACGACACCTATGTTCATGTCTGTTCCACGACATGATATCAGCACTATCATCATCGATCGCGAATCTTCTCGTTCATATATAAACTCATATGCGCCATACATAGACTTCCGTACATATATAGAGTATTACGCCCGAGAGCTCCGTGCGCGTCTCATACTCTCAGATACGCTCTTGCGTGTAGAGACACTCCATCGTCGCGAAAAAGGCGAACTCCATGACTTATTCCCTCTGACCTTCCGTATGGAGAAACTGCCACAGACCATCATCGTCAATATGGCCGAACCAGAACGACGAAGTCCTCAAGGTTTTCAGGTACTCAGCGAAGAACTCATCTCTATGATTGAGTACGCTCAGAAAAAGCATGAACGAATGTTCATCTTTGCGGCGCGCCGCGGTGTATCTCCTCAGGCGCTCTGTAGTGATTGCGGGACCACGGTTCTCTGTGAATTTTGTTCTGCACCAGTTGTGCTTCACAATTCCAAAAACGAAGGAAATAGATATTTTCTCTGTCATCATTGCGGTCACAAGCGCAGTGCAAATGAAGCCTGCAAAAAATGTACAAGTTGGAAACTGATGACGCTCGGCATCGGTATCGATACAGTGTATGACCAGATCAAAAAGAAATTTCCAGATATCAAACTTTTCAAAATAGACAAAGATTCCGTAAAGACAGACAAACAAGCTAAAGAAATTATCAAACAATATGAAAGTACTCCTGAAGGAATCTTGTTGGGAACTGAAACAGCGCTCACCTTCTTGCCACAAGTGCCTCATGTGGCGGTAGCTTCTATGGACAGTTTGTTTTCACTTCCTGATTTTCGAGTGAATGAACGTATCGTACATATATTGTTGCGACTCATCTATCGTTCATCTACGTATTTCCTCATTCAGACACGAAATGCAGAAGTGCCCCTCCTCAAGCAAGTGACTGCGGGTACATTAGCTGACTTTTATCGAGACGAGATTGCAGTACGACGACAAATCAACTATCCGCCATTTTCTGTGCACATCAAAATTACTATCGAGACGGACCGCGAATCAGCCGCAGCGGAGATGGAGAAATTGCAGCATATCTTGGAGCAATGGAATCCGATGATTTTCCCTGCTTTCATCCCGACAGTGCGAGGCAAAGCAGTGCTCCATATGCTCATCAGCGTTCCACCCGAGCAATGGCCTGATCAGAACCTTCGAGATACATTAGTAGCGCTCCCACGTGAATTTGTGGTAAAAGTAAATCCTGAAAGTCTTCTCTAATCGGATCATTCAGACAGAGATTCAGAAAGCCGGCCAGAAAATAGGTCGGGCATGCAGTCAAACAATCATTCACAAAACAGACTACGAAATATCAAAAACATATCAATTTCGAATAAAGAATAAGAGTTTGATATACTTATATATACATATTATAGAGAGCCATGGCACATATATCTACAGCAACACATACAACTGACGCCGCGATTGACGGTATTGTTCAAATGGGTGACCCCGTGCTTCATACCCCTGCTTCACCGGTACTCATTTCTGAAATTACCTCCCCTCATATTCAAGGCATCATCGCCAAGATGAAAAAAATATTGGCGGCACAAGCAGACGGTGTTGGATTGGCTGCGCCACAGATTGGTGTTTCTCTTCAAATCTTCATTGTATCTGGCAAAGTGCTCCTTCCACCAGACAAACAAGCTGAGTTTATTTCAGACAAGAAAAAATCTTCAAAAGCTACAAAGATTGAACTTCCGCCGGACCTCGTCTTCATCAATCCTCGCATCACCAAATTTTCAAAAGAACGAAAATTGATGGAAGGTGAAGGTTGTCTCTCTGTGCGATGGTTGTATGGTAAGGTAGAACGGTCAACAAAAGTGACGCTCGAAGCGTACGATGAGCACGGCAAAAAAGTGCATCGTGGAGCGGGAGGATTGCTCGCGCATATCTTTCAACACGAAGTAGATCATCTCGGAGGTATTCTCTTTATCGACAAAGCAATCGATGTCGAAGAACTTCCCGAAAAAGATCGACCAACAACATAATATGAAGTCATCACCTACAATTCTCTTTTTTGGAACATCAGAATTTTCTGTCATTGTTCTCGATACCCTCAAAGCGCATGGCATCATGCCTGCGGCTATTGTCACAACACCAGACAAACCACAGGGACGAAAACTCATTCTCACTCCACCTCCAACAAAAGTGTGGGCAACAGAACACGCTATCCCCGTCCTCCAGTTCGAAAAGCTGAATGATGAAGCGTGTGCAGAAATAGACGCTGTTCATGCAGATCTCTTTATCGTTGCTTCATATGGAAAAATAATTCCACAGCGCGTACTCGACCTCGCTCCAAAAGGTGCGCTCAATGTGCACCCATCTCTGCTTCCCCTCTATCGAGGAGCATCACCTCTCCAATCAACTATCCTTGCTGATGATGCACATACAGGCGTGACAATTATACAAATGGATGCGCTCATGGATCATGGACCTATCCTCGCCATGCGAGAAGTGCCCGTTGACCCGTGGCCAGCTCGATATTCTGACCTCGAACGGATTCTTGCAGCTGCGGGTGCTGAACTCATTGCAGAACATATCGACGCATATCTCGATGGTACCGCACAACTCATCGTCCAAGATGAATCGCAAACCACAGGCACTCGCAAAATTACAAAAGAAGACGGCCTCGTCTCTGTGGACGAAGACCGGTCTCCTGAAGAACAATATATTGATTTTTTGAAAGTGAGAGCGTTCGAACGATGGCCAGGCACCTACTTCTTTACTTCACGTCACGGCAAAGACATCCGTGTCAAAATAAAAGATGCAGAATATATTGATGGGAAATTTATCCCTACTCGTGTAGTACCTGAAGGAAAGAAAGAAATGTCCTACGACGACTTTATTCTAGGGTAGGTTCTATCGTATCGTCTCGTCGAAGCATATCTTTGATTCGCTGCTTGCCTCTTTTCCAGAGACTTTCTCGTTTGCCTTTCTTTGACGAAAGTACCTGCTGAATTTCATCTCGAAGTGCATCAATTGCTACAAAGAGGTCTTCACGCTCTTGAGCCAAATAGGTCTGATCACCATTATTGTTTATATTCACCTCGGCTCGAAAGATATCTCCAGACTTGTGATGATTTGTTGTCCGAGAAAGTTCTACCTCTACTTGAGCGTTGTCATTGAGGAATTTGTTAGCTCCCTCGAAACGCTTTGTAACATAAGCCTGAATGGCTTCTGTCACATCAAGATGATTTCCTTTTATGATGATGTTCATACCCTTATTATATATGATGTTGAAGGATAATGTGCAAGACAGTTAGACACAGAATATGGCTGTATGCAGGCCCGCCGAGGAAGGCTCGCGCAAGGTTGCACAATTAGACATTTTTGGCTATGATAGACATCGTTCGAGGTACAGAGTGCTGCACGAAGCAGCAAAGAGAAAACATAGAAAAAAGTTTTCGCAGAGGCTCATGATACAGTTTTGTCCCATCTGTCTTCGAACACAACACATTCCGTGGTAGCTCAGCGGTAGAGCAAGCGACTGTTAATCGCTTGGTCGTAGGTTCGATCCCTACCCACGGAGCACTTGTAAAGAAAAATAAAGTGTAAAAAATGCGACTTTTTTAAATCTTGTGGTATATTTTAGTTATTAAAAATAAACAATTTACTATGAAAAGGCCCATTTTAATAAGTATTATTTGTGTAATAGGGTTTATTGGAACAATCAGCACTCCTTTTGCATTATTGTCGAGCACTCCGGTTTCTCCTGTAAGTGGTTTATTACAATCTTCACCACTCCCAATTTGGTATATTATTGTAAGCTTCATCTTTGCTATAGGATATCTTATCGCTCTTG
>CAZCNA010000022.1:0-11295 GCA_964500215.1 uncultured Candidatus Saccharibacteria bacterium
AAGAATTCACCTGTTTCATGAGTGCGAGGGTTGAATCTAATTGTTCGAGATATTCTGCGTTGAGCCGGTTAGTGATTTCGAGATACATAGAAGCTACTTTTACATAAATCTCCCCTTTTTGTACTGGAGAAAGCTCTTGATCGATGACACTATCAATAATTTTTTTTGCTTCGATGAAATTTTTGTTTGAGAGAAGTTCTTCAATTTTTGAAAAATCTACATCAGATGTCGTTGTTGTCATATACGATTAATTAGTTGATGCCTGTTTAAGGTTTCGAATAATAAGTGAAAGGAGCAAGGACTTTGCACCTTTGTTTGCAGGATCGTCTCGTCGCAGCTCAAGTGTGGTGATAATGAAATTTCGCGCTTCTTCACCTTCTTTTGAACCCAACTTGTTTGCTCGCTCCCCTGTGCAGTATGGCTTGAGCACTTTTTCGAGATTGTTGAAGGCTCCGTTCTCATTTGTTTTTATACCAGCTATTGCTGCATCAACCTCTTCGTTGAATTCAGATTCGATTGCTTGATCGAGATCAGCCTGGACTTTGTCTATCTCTGCATCAGCGATGTCTCCTTTTGTCATTTCGGCACCTCGAATACTATCGAGTGCTTTTTGCTGGGCCTCGGTATCTTTAAGAGTTCGTTTCTTTGGATCAGCGGGATTGATAACATCATCAAGTTTAGTAAGCATCTTTTTCTGAATGCTGTTTCTGATTTTTTTGTCCGCATCTGTCTTTTCAAAGATAAATTCTTTGAAGACTTTGTATCTCTCTTGTAATTCAGTACGCATTCTTGCGAGATCTGCAATATTTGTCTGTACGGTATCGATGTTTTCGTATACGCCTTTATTCTGTTTGATAGTTGCAGCAAGCTTTGTAATTTGCTCGTTAAGATCCTTGATTTCTTTACCAATTACTTCTTTTCCGGCAAATCCTGTCCAACGACCAAACCAGCCACCTTTATGTTTTTTGGCAAGCTGTCGACCCTCTGCAAACGAATGTGTATTGCCTTCCACCTTTATTTTCTGTGCACTCAATTCAAGCATCTCAAGTTCTTGAGTTGCTACTTTTGCTTTGAGGTCAGCGATTCCTGCCTCTCCTCCCACCTTCACGAACTGTTTTCTGAAATCTGCCTCGGCCTTTTCAAGGTCTTTTTCCCGATCAACAATAGACTTCTTTATCAACTGGAAGGTTTCGAGAGCTCGGCCGAGTTGAGCTACCGCCTCAGGGTCAGATATTCTTTCCTTGGCAATATATGCATCCATTGAATCGAGTTCTGTCTTGTCGAGTGACATACCGAGGTCGTTTTTTATTTCGCCGATGAAGAGGTTCTTGAGATCTTTTGATGCAACCTCACTTCGAACAAAGGCTTCATAGTATCCAGCGATGGCTTCAGTCTTTCCCTCCTCGATATCTGTTGTAAAGTCACCAAAATTGGCGAGGTACTCAGCAAAGCCTTTCTTGTTGAGAGCCTCTGCCACTTCAAATGCCTCTGGTTGTGTGCCTGGACCTTGTTCTGTTGATGGTTGTGGTGTCATGTACTGGTTATTAGATATTGATTATTTAATTGTACGTCGCGTGTATCTCAATGTCCAGAAATGTTCGGGTTGTCGGTACATGATTGGCTTGAGATATTTGGGCAACAAATGCTTTTTGTCCATTTTTGTTGCCCATCCCCACTTTTTGCCCTAATTTTAGATCTGTGGTGAGATAATATTGACTGGTTGACATTATCTGTGGGCCTATTATCATAGTATATGTACCTTCAGACGAGATAATTATATGGCTCAACAGAGCCATCTCAGAACGACACCATTCCCTTCACGACTGATTTAAAGCTTAAACTAAACTTATTTTACAGACCCCTCAAGACTCTGATTCAAACACCCTCTTTCAGTTGAATCAGACGACAAATAGAAGCGCTCAACCCCTTCTGTCAGTACGATTTTATGCCCTCATCGGTATTATCACGTTGACCATTGGATCTCCCTTCATTGCCGAAGCGGGTATTCTTTCTATGATGACAAGTGTATTCGGGTCATCAAGTACAGAAGCGACTACCCTTCCAGCCAACAATGCCCAGAAAATGGAGCTTCTGGAGGCTGCCACAAACACAGATCCCCACCCAAAGAAGGACGATGGTGATACAAAAATCATCAATGGTGCGGCTTTGACGAACGAAAATAGTGCCATCGGACCTGATTCTGGTGATTCTACCCGAACAACATCAGACCAGATTAGTCTTTATACTGTGCGAAAGGGCGATACGCTTCAGCAGATTGCTAATATGTATAACGTTACTGCTAACACTATCCTCTGGGCAAACGACCTCAAACGAGGTTCTACAGTAACTCCAGGACAGGTGTTGGTTATCCTCCCTGTGTCCGGTGTGAAATATAAGGTAAAGAAGGGCGATACTATTCAGTCTATTGCTAAGGCATATAAGGCAGAAGTTGATAATATTGCTCAGTACAACAACCTCGAAAACAATTCAGCCCTTGCGATCGGCGATGAAATTATTATTCCAGATGGCGTATTCTCAAATGAAGGTAGTTCCACTCCAACAAAGGCTTCTGGCCCTACAAAGGGTTCAACTATCGCTGTTGGTACTGCGCAGACAACAGGATACTTTATCCGGCCAGTTGCAGGTGGTGTTCGAACACAAGGTATCCACGGTCACAACGGTATTGATATAGCTGCACCACTGGGTACACCTATTCGAGCCGCTGCTGCTGGACGAGTGGTTATCAGTAAATCTGGTGGTTGGAACGGAGGATACGGTACATACGTCGTAATCCAGCACAGTAATGGTACACAGACATTGTATGGTCATATGAATAGTGTTTCTGTATCAGTCGGAGAAACTGTTGATAAGGGTGAAACTATTGGAGGTATGGGTACAACAGGTCAATCAACGGGTGTTCACCTTCACTTCGAGGTTCGAGGCGGCAAGAATCCATTTTAATACAACGACAGTTTAAGGTAGTGGTAACGTAAGGTGAAATAAGGTGACGATGCCGGTGAAGATTAAGGTTAAGAAATTTTTGGTCTGTAACTAAGTGCTTCAAGAATATGCTCTTGGAGCACTTTTTGTGATTGAGCGAGATCCGCTATGGTACGAGCCACACGGAGAACTTTGTGATATGAACGAAGTGATAAATGGAATTGTTCTGCCGTGGCTCGTGCGAATGGTTCGGCTTTTGGATCAATGTTTATGTGTTGGAGGAAGACTGCTGACTTTATATGACCGTTGAGAGACTTTTGTTGTACTCGTGCGTAGCGGGCATATTGCATTGCCCGCGCAGCTTTGACGCTTTGTTGGAGGTTGATGATTATGGAATCAGGAGTACCTGTCTCCTGTTTTGTGCGCTCATCCTTATTTATTGGGGTCGAATTCAATGGTGTGTGTTTGTATACATTTATATCTTTATCGACATTCACCCACATATCGATACGATCGAGAAACGGTCCGGATATCTTTTTTTCATATCGATGTATTTGGTGTGCTGAACACGTACATCGTGTGTGCTCGGAACCTCGAAACCCACAAGGACAAGGATTCATCGCTGCCAACAAAATGCAGCGAGCAGGAAATGTTTCTGAATGTTTTGTTCGAGAAATACGGATGACATGTTCTTCGAGGGGTTCACGAAGCACCTCAATGACTTGTTGATTAAATTCCGGAAGTTCATCGAGAAACAATACCCCGTTATGAGCGAGAGTCATTTCTCCAGGACGCAGAGGGCTGCCTCCACCAACGAGTGCCGTATGTGTTGTCGTGTGATGAGGATTTCGAAATGGTGGAGTCCACTTCGGAGTATATTTAGAATCAATAATTGAATATATAGATGTGTTCTCAATACATTCTTCTTTGGACAGTGTCGGCAAAATATCAATAATTGATTTTGCGAGCAAGGTCTTGCCTGTTCCGGGTGGCCCAGAAAAAACAAGCGCATGTCCGCCTGCAGCGGCAATTTGCAGTGCACGTTTTGCTACGTGTTGTCCGATGATTGTATGAAATGTGTGAGGTTCGTTTTGCCTATGAGATTGGATGACTACCCTGCTTTGTGTAAGTGGTGGTATTGTTCGCTCACCATTTATATGAGCAACAAGGTCCTGCAGGTTTTGTACAGGAATAATTTTAATATTGGTGATAAGTGATGCCTCTTGGATATGATGATGTGGTATATATGCTTCACGATACCCCTCTCGAACGGCAAATTGGAGAAAAAGCAGTACTCCTCGAACTGGTCGAATTTCACCGTTGAGTGAAAGTTCACCAAGAAATAATTTTCGATGGAGTGAGCCTTTGATCTGTCCTGATGCATTAAGATACGATAGTGCTATACATACATCGAATGACGCCCCCTCTTTTCGAATGTGTGCTGGGGCAAGTGATACAACCACTTTGTGATGTTTTGTTTTTGGTGAATCAAAGCCGCTATTCTTGAGTGCGGCGAGGATACGTTCTTTTGATTCGGCTACAGTCTTATCAGGAAGGCCGACAATAGTGAATGAGAACAACCCTCTACCAATATCGACTTCGATATTGATTGGTTTAATATGGAGACCTATGAGTGCTCCACTTTTAATATTTGAAAAATGCACGAATAAAGTGCCTCACCTGGAATACCTATCTGAGATTGAAATGAGTGAAACTAGAGAACCGCATCAATATGTTCGATACATGTTCGAGCAGATGGATTTGCGTTGAGTCTGTTTTCTTCGATTTCAGAACCACATACTTCGCAAGTGCCAAATGTTCCCTTTTCGATTCGATCAAGGGCTCCGTTTACTTCGAAGAGTTCAGTTTCGAGTTGTTTCAAAATTGCAGTATTTGATTCGTATTCAGTGATTGATTCTGCAACTTCGCTTCTATCTGCTGTGTCTTCTTCTGTTTCAGATTGAACAGCTTCCCAATCTGCTGGATTTGAGGAGTTGATTTGACCCACACTTCCGAGTTCCTTTGTGAGGTTTTGCTTGTGAGCTTCTAATTGTGCCTTGTAGTTTGAAATGTCTATTGCCATGAGGTAATTGTATCAGAGCCCCCATGAAGAGCAAATACATTTTTTATAAAGAAACTATGAGAAAAATAAAGCTTATTTATCGCGCTATTCGGCCAGTGGTCAATCGAACAGCGAGCTCTTTGAGCACGACTTCACTTGAGGCAAAGACAATTGTAGATTCATCAAAAAATGTATAGAACATTTTTATTTTCCCATCATTTCCGAGAAGAACACGAGAGTCTTTGTTTTGGATAACTCGATCAACGAATGATTTTTGTGTTACCACTGTGGGGAGAGTTGATGTTGCGGATGCTGCCCCTGTATCATCAGGTGGTATAGTAACTACAGGATTAATAAATATGCCACCGACATCACTTTCGAGGTTTCTTTCCCATTCAAGCATCGCAGCATATGCTGAATCATATGAATCTGGATCTATTTTGAAGATAGCAAAACTATCCCGGGGAGAAAGTGAATAAATTCCGAAGATAAATTCATTATGAAGTGCCCGCAAAAGTGATTCTGGAGTACGTGCTCTGAGAACATTAAGAAATTCACTGCTTGTCAGTTCGGTTGTCGTCGCCCCTTCAGTTTGCACGAACTTTATTTGTTGGATAGTGCCTATTTCAATCTTCACATTTTTTTGATTCTGAACAAATTGCTCAATATCAACATAGTTCTTGTCCGTTACGTCAAATTGAACAGAACTTTCAGATTGAAAGATTTGTGATTGTGCAGCAAGTGGAGCATTCACTACGGTCGTAGGTGCGGGTGTCCTTGTATAAAAGTATGCGAAGGCACCTCCTATAACTACGAGCACAACAACAGCAAATGCACCAATGAGCACAGCCTTATTTTTTGAAGTTGACGCTCCAATGTCTTCGTATGTCCCCTGCTTGTCTTGTCGTTTCTTTTCAGCCAACGCAATTTTGATCATTGAGACATTATCTTTTTTTACAGCGCTCGCAACTTCACTTTGAAATGTTTTTATATTATGAACAGAGCTGGTTGTAAAACCAGATTTTTCTGCGAGAGCGTCTTGTAGATGCACCGTCGGTTTAGGTTGAGCTTGTTGTGGAGCTGTTGGCTGAGGATTTTCAGGAAGAGACCTATCCGCATTCGGATATGAAAATGTTCGAGGAGTAGTATTTTGATCGTCCATACTTCCCTATTATCGCTTATTTTTGAACTTTTTCAAAAGGCAATTGTATTATTGCTGTGGAGGTGTCGCTGGAGCCTGTTCGTTTCGAGTCTTTTTTGTCGAAAAATTCATAATGTATTTTCGAGGATTGTCACACATGTCGATGAAGTCGTCAGCAACTTCTCGAAGTTTACTTGAAGATGATTTACCAAAGGCAATCACTTCCACCTGACAACCTTCATTTGTCTGAAGATATTCTACAAGAGGACAAAAGTCACCATCGCCTGATGCGATAATAACGGTGTCGAGCTTTGGAGCAAGTTTAATTGCATCCACGGCAAGTCCAACATCCCAGTCGGCTTTCTTTGCGCCACCTGTGAATATTTGAAGATTTTTTGTTTTTGCTTCGATGCCCAATTTGCCGAGTGCATCAAAAAAGTTATTTTCATCACCACTTTCTGTAGAGATAACGTACGCAACGGCACGGATAAGAGCACGGCCGGCTACAGAGTCTTTCATGATGGCCCCGAAGTTTACACGGCCGTGATAAAGGTTTTTTGCACTATGATAAAGGTTTTGTGTATCGATAAAAATACCGACTCGCTGTTCTTTGTGTTTAATAACAGTCATATAAAGTAGTAACTTGCCTCCAACAAATTGATGTTGGTTTAAAATTACGAAAAATTAAAATTTATTAAAAATATCAGTTAACCGAACAAATATTAAAACTAATGCACGTGCTCTATTGTAGCAGATTTTATCAAAAGTAAACGCCCCTTTTGATGGAGCGCATACGAGGAGGATTATTTTGCCTTAAGTCCGAGTTTCTTGATAACTGTTTCGTATCGCTTTTCACTCTTCTTTTTCAAATATTTGAGATGTGACTGTCGATCAGCAACGAGCTGGAGAAGTCCACGTCGAGAGTGATTATCTTTTGCGTGCTTTTTGAGGTGAAGAGTAAGTTCTTCAATTCTCTTTGTAATCAAAGCAATCTGAACGTCAGGAGAACCTGTATCCGTGTCATGAATTTTGACTTCTTTGATAGTTTTTTGCTTTTTTGACTTGGTTAACATGATAGGGAGATAGTAGCATGAAAGATATATTTTAGCAAGCTGTGGGGGCCTAGTAGAGGCATATTTAGGGATACGGGGCTAATTTGCTATACTATTTGTAATGTCGCACAACCTACAACAATTAAAGAGACAGTTTCTCGAACATACCGAAATCGAAAAGGGCCGCAGCCTCAAGACTGTTGAAAATTACGATAGATACCTTACCACCTTCCTTTCATACATAAAATCAGACTCTCCTGCAGCAATAACAGCCGATGTTGTTCGCGAATATCGCCTCTGGCTTAACCGAAAAACAGCTTCAATTAAGGCTGGAAGAGCAGAAACCCTCAAAAAACGCACCCAAAACTATTATCTGATTGCCCTTCGAGCCTTCCTCAAATACCTTGCAAAGCGTGAGGTAAAGAGTCTTTCCGCTGAAACCATTGAATTAGCCAAGGTTCCAGAGCGTTCACTCGATCTCATCACTCACGACGAGCTCGAACGGCTTCTCAATGGTCCAAACGATGTGGAGCACGAACTTACCAGACTGCGAGACAAAGCCATTTTAGAGCTCTTTTTCTCTACAGGCCTCCGTGTTTCTGAGCTTTGTGGTCTTCCCCACGACCTTGATATCACCAAGGATGAATTTTCAGTTCGAGGAAAAGGTGAAAAGGTTCGTGTCGTATTCCTCTCAGATGCCGCCAAAGAGGCTGTAAAGGCCTATACAGACAAGTTGCCAGACATAGATACAGATCGTCTCTTCAATATCACACCGCGCTCTGTTGAGCGTTTGGTAAAGAAATACGCTATCAAGGCCGGCATCTCCCGAAAAGTAACGCCACACGTCATTCGTCACAGCTTTGCCACTGATTTGTTACAAAATGGCGCTGATTTACGATCTGTGCAGATGCTCTTGGGTCATGCTAATATCACAACAACTCAGATTTATACCCACGTGACCGACAAACACCTCCGAGAAGTACACAAAAATTTCCACAGCAAGAAAAAATAAAGCAATTGAGAAACTAAGGTTTGTAATTGAATAAACATATGGCTACATCTACACAGACGCAAAAAGCGAGCAAGCAGACAACTCCAAAATCAAAAAAAACAACCAAAATCATGTCTTGGAATGTAAACGGCATTCGAGCAGTGCTCAAAAAGGGCTCATTTCAAGAGTTTTTGGCAAAGTACTCCCCTGATATCCTTTGTCTTCAAGAAACAAAAGCCGAACAGCACCAAGCTGTCATTGACCTCCCTGAATACACAGAATTTTGGAATTCAGCAGAGAAAAAAGGCTATTCAGGAACTGCTATTTTCACAAAAGTGAAGCCTCTCGCTGTTATCAACGGATTTCCTCAGTCGATTATAAAAAAGTTTGGTGTTGAGGGTGATACATATGGCGATCCAAACAAAGAAGGCCGAGTTATAGCCGCAGAATTCGAGCACTATTATGTCGTGACTGTGTATACGCCGAATGCAAAAGACGATCTCAGTCGTGTAAGTCTCCGTCACAAGCAATGGGATCCAGCATTTCTCGCCTACTGCAAGCAGCTTGAGAAGAAAAAGCCTGTTATATTCTGTGGCGATTTGAATGTTGCCCACACACCGGATGATCTCGCCCGACCAAAAGAAAACGTTGGAAACAAAGGATTTACTAACGAAGAACGCGAAGGCTTTCAGCGATTTGTTGATGCTGGTTTTATCGATATCTTCCGTCTATTCACAGAAGGAAATGGTCACTATACATGGTGGTCACACTTTGCAAATGCTCGAAGTCGTAATGTGGGATGGAGAATTGACTACTTCCTTATCTCAGAATCTCTCAAAAAACATATTGTTGCAGCAAAAATTCTCGCTGATGTATATGGATCAGATCACTGTCCTATTCTTTTGGAAGTGAATATCTAAAGGAAAATGGAAAGACAAATTATTTGTCGTAATCAAAATTCAAAGAAATTCAGTAAGAGACAGAAGTTATCCACAGTATTCAAATATTGTCCTTTACATGTCTTTTATTCCGTATACAATATAAAACAGACCAGCGCAGTACTGTCCCCCCGCGCAACTGTCCTTTGTCGGCATAGGATCAAGCTCCGCTTGAAGAATAGTTTGATTGGAGTCGGAAACAATTTCTCACTTCATCAAAATAGCCACAGTTAGTGGCACATAATTTGGAATTAGTTCTCTCAATTCCTTTCTCGCTATCTCTTCAAAAAGCATGGTCTAGCCAATCTCATAGAGCTGCCCTGGACAACAATCAATTAGCGCCAGTGCGGCTCTTTTTATTTCTATGTTTCTTGTGTAACCGACTAATGTAACGGCCAAATTAGCCAATTTTCATACTAAATCGTTGATCAACAAGCAAAAAAGCCCTATTTCAGGGCTTTTTTACTTGTTTCATGTAAAACAATCGTATTTGGGTATTCAGTCCGTGCTTCTGCGGGTCCTGGCCTTTGCTTATGCCGGTTCTGTTTTGGGCCTACTTGATCCAGTGTTTCTTCTTTATGTCCGCGATCAAGGCCTCATCGGCTTCTTCCTTCTTTCGTCTACCCTCTTGTCCTTTTGACTGAAGCTCTTCTGTAGAGAGTTCTGAGAGCTCTACTGCGCGCTTTTCGAGGTATTCAGGAGTATTGAGCTTTGGATCTTCGAGTACTTCTTCGAGTAATGCATGAAGGATATACCCTATTCGAGGCCCAGGAGTTACATGTGTAACGTCCATGACCTTCTTGCCATCAATCTTGAGCATTCCTACAGTGATTGGATCACGAAGCACTTCCTCAATCATCGCCTGATACTTACGGAATCTATAAGGGTTTTCCTTAGGTCGGCCAGTTCCTATACGGTCACAGATGCGTAGGTTGATAAGGTCCCAGATATTGTCCTTCCCTACATTCGCCACCATTCGGCGTACCGCAGAGAGGGTTATTTGTTCAGTATCTGAGAAAAACATGTGCCAACGAACGAGTTTCACCACGGTCTCTATTGTTTTAGTAGGAAACTTAAGGTTCTTGAGTATCTTCTCAGCCATACGAGCACCCACCACCTCGTGTCCATAGAATGTCACATCCCCTTTCTCTTCTGAATAACGGCTTGTCTTAGGCTTGCCAATGTCGTGTAACAAGGCAGCGAGACGCACTTCGAACGGATAATTCTTGTCTGCAGCGTGCTGGACAGATCTAAGGAGATGCTCGAATACTGTGTAGGCATGGGCTTGATTTTGTTTCGCGTGTAACCCCTCTTCTAGTTCAGGAATGATATATTCCAAAATACCCAGCTTTTGAGCCATTGCGAGTCCCTGCATAGGCTGATCTGAGTTGATAAGTTTGATTAACTCGTCCCGGATACGTTCCTTTGAGATCTTGGCGAGGATTGCCTTCTCAGAGGTTATAGCTGCCGCTGTGTCCATGTTAATCGTGAAACCCAATTCCGTGGCTAACCTTAGGGCTCTGATAATACGGAGACCATCCTCTTGGAATCGCTTTGTCGCCTCACCCACTGCCCTGAGCGTTTTGTCCGATATGTCTTTTACACCTTCATACATATCAACAACTTGTCCGTTTGACGGGTCGAGTGCCAACGCATTGATGGTGAAGTCGCGTCTTTGAAGATCATCAGCGAGGCTTGTGCCAAAAGACACTTCTTCTGGATGTCGGCCATCTTTGTACTCCCCTTCTGTTCTATATGGAGTGACTTCTACTATCTTGAGAGTTGGGTCTTCAGTCCCCTCACATACGACTCCCACAGTTCCGAATGTATTTTCATAAAATGTTTTTGGAAAGAGTGAGATGATTTGCTCTGGTGTGGCATTTGTCGTTATATCCCAGTCCTTGGGCATTCTTTTTAGATAGAGGTCTCGTACACAGCCCCCCACCAAATACGCCTCAAAACCAGCGTTTTTGAGCGTTGTAGACACAGATAGGATCTCTTGTGGCAGTTTATTTATATCAAGCATATGAGGCTTCATTTCGCAATTGTAGTACAGGTTTTGATTTTTAGCCATTTATAATGTATGATGCGAATGCGCACACATTGTGCACATGCACCTATGGTGAAATGGATATCACAACGGTCTTCGGAACCGTTATTCTAGGTTCGAA
>CAZCNA010000023.1:0-10660 GCA_964500215.1 uncultured Candidatus Saccharibacteria bacterium
GCAAGATGCCAAAAAATTCGATGAGTTGTCGACCTGGTGGCTTGAACAGGCATCCGACCCAGATGCGGAGTACGATGAAATTGTCCATTTCGATGGCAACAGGATGGCACCACGGTTTACGTGGGGCATTGATCCTTCGCAGTCCATCGCTGTGGACGATGTCATTCCCGAGAATGCACCGATCGCGGCGCTCAATTATATGAAGCTCACCGCCGGTGCGCCCATCAAGGGAACGCCGATTGATGTTGCCTTCCTTGGATCCTGCACGAACGGTCGTGCGTCGGATCTGATATCAGCAGCATCGCTCATCCGTGAATACCGGCTCAAAGTTGCCCCGGGCGTCAAAGCGCTCGTGGTACCGGGGTCGGACGACGTGAGTCGTACCCTGAAAAATCGGGGCGCAGATGTCATCTTTCGCAACGCGGGATGGGAATTCCGTGAAGCCGGATGCAGTATGTGTCTGGCGATGAATGATGACAAGCTCGTCGGTGATCAAGTGTGCGTTTCGACCTCAAATCGGAACTACAAAGGACGCCAAGGGAGCAAAACAGGCCGGACCATTTTGGCCTCGCCCGAATCGGTCGTGTACAGCGCCAGCAAAGGCTGCATCGCGGATCCTCGCGAAATGGAATAAGCAACATCGAACCAAGACATATTATGGGTAACCAAGACACCTCTTCGGAGGCAATTATAACAGTAGTGGGTGGAAGCTTTGTTCTTCCTGAAAAACGAGTCGATACGGACCAAATCATCCCCGCGGAGCATCTCCTCTGCATCACATTTGAGGGCCTCGGCCAGCATGTGTTTGCGAGCAATCGCGCCGCGATGGGTGGAAAACATCCGTTTGACCGTCCGGAACATCAAGGTCGTTCCATCTTAATCGCAGACGAAAACTTCGGCTGCGGTTCGAGTCGTGAGCATGCGGTCCCCGCTCTCAACCAGTGGGGAATCCAATGTATCATTGCTCCGTCGTTTGCGCCGATTTTCATCGGCAACGCAACCGGCAACGGTGTCGTGTGTGCACGTGTGCTCCAAGCGGATTACGATCGGATCGTGTCCTTCTTGAATCCCCAAGACAACGTGACCTGCGAGAATACAACGGTGGTAAACCTCAACAGCCTTACCATCGTTATCAACATCCCAGGAAAAGGTTCCGAAACCTTCGACTTCGCGATGAGTGAAGCCGATCAATACAACCTCACCAACGGAACCTGGAACGCGCTCACAACGTGTCTCCAAGCTGGCGACCTCATCGAACAGACCGCCGCCCGTCTCCCCTATCTCAACTGATCCCAAAGTTGATTGCTCAAATGGTCCTGCCCTTTCCGTGCTTTGCGCGGAGGGGTGGGGCCATTTTTTTATAAAATAAATATGTAAAATTGACACCGGCTCACCTCCATGCGAGCATATACTACAGACAAACATCAGTAATACTGGAAACATCCAGAGAAAGGATTCTATGATTTATAGTTCGCGGAGATTTAATGTTGCGCACATCGAAAAGGCTGCAAAATTACTTTATTCGAGAGAAAACATCCCAGACGAGATGCCGCGATTGAAAGGTGGTTATCGACTCATCGCTATCCTCGAAGGAACGAACTGGCAATATGGCCAATTGATCCACAACAGTGGTTTTTATAAGGGCCTGCGGATGGAGGCTCCAGGCTGCCACTTTACGATAACGGAATTGTACTCGATACATCCCATCGCTCTGGAAACGATTCCGGATGCACCGCCCCAAAAACTCTGATTCAACCACCCACAAGGAAAACCCACACCTTGTGGGTTTTCTGTTTATAGAGCAGTTAAACGTTAATGCACTAAACTTTGTGAATTTTTACTTTCGGTTTTGGAAATACTGGAACCCTGTATATCCCATAATGAGAAGGGCGATGAGAATGAGAAGCCATCCGAGTGTCTTGAGATAATTCCAACCGTCGAGCATCCCTACTGACGCTGTCTGATCTGGAACAAATGTTTCCACTGTTGTCGATCCTGTTGAAGATGCAAGAGATTCATCTGTAGACGATGAGACAACTCGAGTTGCAATTAGAGAACCAGTCAAATCACTTCCTGTTGGTCCTGAGAATGGTGGATTACTTCCGCCGTTGCCATTACCATTTCCGTTTCCTGTACCCGGAGTTGTAGATGCAGTAGAAGTGCTGTTTATCTGATTCGCGATATATCGACTTGGAAGTCCTCCCCCACCAGAAACAATACTACTTCGATATTCTGGAGTTGATGTAGCTGTATCTACTGGTGTTTCAGATTCTTTTTCACCTCGTGGCAATACGATGAATCGAATTGTCGTTGTTGAGTGATTGTTGCCGTCTTCTGATGTTACGACGATTGTTGTTGTCGCTGTTGTTGTACCAGATGCACTATCGAATGGAAATGTTGTTGTGGCATACGTTGCGAATGGATCAGATGTTGTCGCTAATGTGAGAGGTGCCCCAGCGCTTGTTGCATAATTAAATGGGAGTTCAACTGTATAGAGATCAGTTTCTCCTGGGAACGATGGACTAAGTGAAAATCCAGGAACTGATAATTCACTGAGACTCGCATCTGTACCGAGAGTGATACTTGAATCCACCATGAATACAACTGTTGTTGTCGCTGTTGTTGTACCATCTTCAGCTGTTACCACTATCGTTGTTGTCGCCGTTGTCGTACCTGATGCGTCAGCAAAAGGTGTTATCGCCATCGTATATGTTGCATTGGCATGAGTAGTTGTCGCAAATACTACTGGAGCGCCTGTACCCGTTGCATAACTTGGTCGAAGCAACACGGTATATTGAAGTGTTGATGATGCAAAAACTGGAGTAAATACGAATCCTGGAACTGACAAATCACTGAGGGTTGCGTCTGAACTCAATGTTGGGGGTGGTACCTCGCTGAAGAGCATTATTCGGGCCTGTCGAACAGGCTGATCAACCTGATCAGGTTCTAATACTACGTCAGAAGAGTCTGATGTAGTTGTTGTCGCACCCGTAGTCGTTGCTTCAATAGTAACTTCTATAACAGGTTCAGTAGCCTGATCATCAGCGGCTATGAAACCGCTTTCAGTTGTTTCTTCAGAAGCATATGTAACTTCTGTTGTTCCACTTCCCTGGTCATCACCGCCTTCAGAAGCTCGAACCTGGAGAGGCACACACTGAAGTGCCATAAAAACAATGAGTAATCCTGCCGCTATCTTTTTAATTGAATCCATATAAATTGCATGCATAAACTGATAATTTTTGTTAGACCCAAAATACCCCAAAAAGTGAGTATCTACAACACTTTTTGAGGTGAAATCTATGAGACATTTGTCTTTTATGTTTATACAGCGAAAATCAAGGGTTTTAGGGCGTTATCACTCAATATTGTCCTAAAAATATGGGGCTGTTTGTGCATATTTTACTTACAAGATATTCATTTTTTATACAGAAAACCCCGGGGTGCGATGTGCACCCCGGGGGGAATAATCTTTGTTTGATTTTGGTTTTGCGATGGCTTATGCCATCAAACGAAGGGTCGGCGGTTTTCCGCGGCCACCAGAGCTTTCAGCCAATCCGCTCTGTGTAAGCGTGCGGAGAAGCTGTTTGACCCGTTGAGGCTCAATTCCCTCGCTCCGCAGGATTGCTCCCAGGTGCGAGTGGTTTTGTTCTACCTGATCGCCGAGACGATGAGGCAGTTCCATGACGGCGAGGATGTCTTCATCCGGCACACTGGCCTTCGAAAGTTCAGCCTCCACCTTCAGTTCCCAAGGAGTGGGTTCAACATCCTCTTCCACCACCGAGATATCATTCGGCGGCAGAGATTTGCGACCCGTAGGTCCTTGCAACCAGGCCCGGCGATGAGGTTTATGCACCGGCGCTTTTGGATACAGGTCATCGGGGTCGACGACCTTGGAACTCGATACCATTGCCTCGTACTCACGTGGGGTTGGATGGACCGTCTTGGCGAGATCTTTCGCAGAGAAGGTCAGGCTTCCATCAGCACGCCAATAGAGGCGGTCATACAAGGCCTGGGGGGAGATATACTCTCCACCCTTACCCGTCAATTGGAGGTGAAACTGGTAGATCGCTTCGGCCTCAGGGCAGACCGTCACGAGCAGCCCGTGCTGCTCGATTTTCGGGTTAATCTTGATCCCCTTTCCACCGCAACCACCGAAGTCGCGGCAGGAGGTCTCCTTCGAGACAATGATGTTCACCTTCTGGGAAGGCACGGCCACCATGGCCAGGAGATTTTGAATCCATTTCTGGATCATGGGCAGATGACGCACCAATTTGTTGTGCAGCTTGCGGCTCCATTTGAAGTCGTAGGTGCCGGCGGCCATCAGGGTTTCGGTATTGGTTTTTTTGACTGACTTTGTTTGTGTTTTCAACGATAATCCTCCTTACGGATTGTTTGGTTTGTTGTTACTCATTCCATTCTTATACAGATCATCTGTACAGTGCACTCTGGAAAATAATGATACCACAAATTATGAATGTGTAAAGCATATAGACGGGGTGTGAAAAAGGCCTCCTTTTTGAAATAAAAGTGGCCTTTTTCATACTTTTTTTATTATTTTTTGATTATTCGGCGAGCGATTGTTCGATATGATCTACATCCCCTTCTACAATCTTATATGGGTTTGCGAAATCTGCGGCTGTGCCATGTTTGTGATGATAGATTCCAGCTTCACTGAATTTGATACCTGCGGCGGTAGAGATAGAAACGACATAATCTTCTTCTTTGACTACGCCATTCTGACGAGCTTGTAATACAGCGTGGAGAGCAACCGCTGACTGAGGACAAATATTTGCGCCAGCTCGAGTGAACTGCGCCCATGTGTGCTGAATCTCGTCTTCGTTCACACGATAGAATTTCACATTGAATCTGTCGAACAATTTTTTGATACGTGGAAAACTAACGGGATTGTTGATGTTCATAGCACTGGCAACGGTGTCTTTGTATCCACGAGGTTCGTATGTTTGATAGCCACTCTCTTGCCATCGCACCAATGTATCTGCGGCAGTTGATTGACCAACGATGATGCCTGGCAATTCATCAATCAATCCGAATTCTTTTGCTCGGAGAAGTCCATTCATGAGAGCTGTGAGGTTTCCACCATTTCCAACTGGAATTGCAATCCAATCTGGTGCGTTCCATTCGAGGTCTTGCAAAATCTCGAGACCAATAGTTTCTTGTCCCACTACACGCATATCGTTCTTGCTGTTTACCAATACATATTCTGGATGCTTTGCCGTGAATTCCTGAATCAATTTCATACATCCGTCGAATCCATCAGGGTGTTTGATGGCTCGAACCTGCGCACCATGAGCCATGGCTTGGTAGAGCTGTGTATCAGAAATTTTTTCATATGGAAGAAGTACGAGACATGAAAGTCGATCGCGACAATATGCAGAATAAATAGCCGCGGCAGCAGACGTATCCCCTGTCGATGCACACGACACACCTGAAATACCAAATTGTGGAAACTCTTGTTGCAATCGAAGAGCATCAGAAATGGCTACTGGCATTCCTCGATCTTTGAAACTTTCTGATGGTGACTGTCCTTCCATCTTTATATAGAGTGCATTGAGGCCGACTTCTTTTTTGAGCCACTGCGGAATTTCAAACAAATCCGTCTGACCTTCTTTGAGGGAGATAATGGCACTTTCAGGAAATCCTGGTAACACAAAATCTCGCCACAACCACACACCTGAATTGTTTGGATATAATTTTCGAAGCGGACCATACCGAAGTTTGTCGAAATGATCTCGGAGCGTCTGGCCAGTGCCAAATTTTTCTTTGATATATTCTTCATCTCGTTGAACGAGGAGGAGTCCATCACATTCAGGACACGTGTATAAAAATCGATCTGGCTGAAATTCTTTTCCGCAGGCAACACATGAGTGCCAAAAATGGTATGTAGTCATTCCCCTATTGTAAAAGAATTTTGAAAAAATGCTATGATTTGGGCATGCTCAAACAGAAACCTTTGTGGCTCTTCATAGGCCTCCTCATTATTTCGTCAGTATGGCTCTTTGTAGGGCTCGGAAAGGACCCTTTTGTTGATTATGATGAGGCGGCGTACGCTCAAGTGACAGCGGAATCTCATGCTTCAGGAACAATTCTGAATTTGAAATTCGCCCATAAAGATTGGCTCGATAAGCCGCCTCTTTATTTTTTGACGGCCCTCATATCTTCTTCAGTTTTTTCTGATATTGAATTTGCATACCGGTTTCCTTCTGCCTTGTTTGGACTCAGTTGCATCATTCTCGTCTGGTGTATTGTCGGACGGAGTACCCGCCGATATGATATTGCGACAATAGCTGCGGCCGCACTTCTCTTTACAGGATCATTTCTCGAAATTTCGAGAGAGCTCCGCATTGACACAGCTGTCACATTTTTCATATTGCTTTCATATTACGCGTTTATTGAGCACACTTTGGCAGAAACAAAGCGTTCATCTGAAACGGCATCGCCAACAACATCACACGTGTCCCTTCTCATAGGTGTTGGCATCGCCTTAGGAATTATGACAAAAAGCATCATTGGTCTCTTTGCTTTCATTCCTGTGGCCATAAACTCTGTCTTGTCGAATAACTATGCATGGCTCAAACAAAGATACACATGGATTGGCGCGGTGCTCGGACTCATCATCGTCCTTCCATGGCATATATATCAATATGCACAACACGGCTATGCGTTCATCGAGACGTATATCGGTGTCCACGTGTTCAATAGATATACGACGAATCTTTTTCCATCTGATGTGAGCTTCACCCGATTTCTCAAAGGATGGTTTGATGTTTCGTTTCCTTGGAGTCTTGTACTGATTGGCATTCTGTTTTTTTTGATTGCATATACATGGAAAGTACGCATGTGGTGGCGAGAGCGCGTTCAGACACAACTTCCAATTGTGATTATGTATACCTCATCAATCACAGCCTTTGGATTGCTCCTTGTATTTAGTATTTCGAAGACAAAAGAGCTCTCCTATCTCGCGCCAGTCTATCCTTTTATGGCTATTGCTTTCGGAACATACATATATGTGTTAGCAGAAAAGATAGCGCAACCGAATACACGCAAAAAGATTATAGTGGCACTCTTTGTCCTTTTCTTGTTTGCAGTGAATACAACGTATCAAATTGGTTTTCACAAAAATGGCACGTACACACTCTACAACTATGAAACAGTACGCGAGCGTGCACAGATTGGTGCGTTAGTTGGCAAACTTGCGGGTGATGAAACTGTCTATTTTTATGAAGCGGATTTTTGGGAGACTGTGCGATATTATAGCGGCAACAAATATCTAGATTCTATACAACATCTTCCACACGAATATCAACGTCCTTACTACCTCATTATTCCTTCAGAAAAAATTGATGAGTTCTCTAAACCATATGCGATTGTCTTCGGCGGAAAACACCTCTTCCTCATTCGAGTGAATCCCGAAATGTTTGCTTTCAAAATATAAAAACAGCTATCAGCGATCGACTACAACACATATGACTGAGAAAAGACTGTGTCTAAAAATACCTACAGAGAATGTATAACGGCAGTGAGTAAGAAAATACAAACCACACCGAGTACAGTGGCAGCAACTGTTTTTATCGAAGAGTCTTTGCTGTGAGCTTCAGGCAAAATGTCTGCAGCCCCGATATACAACAAGAATCCGGCAAAAAATCCGAGATACACGAGCAACGCGAACGGCGAGAATGTAAAGAATAGTGTGGCGATACCACCGAGCACTGGTGCTAACGCATTGAGATACAAAAAATATTTTGTTCGGCCTTCTGTATTATTATGCGAAAGCATCAATGATACTGTATTGATACCATCCGCAAACTTGTGAGCCAAAATAGCAACAGCCATCACTATCCCCGCTTCTGTACTGATTTGGAATCCAAGAGCAATTCCGACACCATCTAAAAATGAGTGTGCTGACAACGCGAGAGCTGAAAAGATACCTACAGACGGATGTCGATGATGTTCATACTGATCTTCGTGACTGTGGTGAATGAGGAGAAACTTTTCACCTACATGAAAGAGCATAAACCCTGCTACAAGGGCAATCATAGGAATCATGAAATCTAGCCCTGTCTCAGATTGAAGTTCCACCATCTCAGGGATAATATCAAAGGCAACCACGGCCAATAACACCCCCGCCGTAAAGCCGAGAAGTCGAGGCATGTGATGTCTATATTTGAGGCTCATAAAGCCCCCAAGCATCGTCGCCACAAATGTAAGTAGTATAAAAATTATCATCATACTGTATACTTTATATATGCAGGATAATACAAATGCGACTGATTGGCAATTCTATACCACCTCAAAAGATGCCTGGAGGGCAATGCTTGAAGCTTGTCGATCCGCAAAACACTCTATCGAATTTGAGCAGTTCTACTTCATGCCAGGCGTGATTGGCCGTGAATTCATGCAAGTGCTCATCCAGAAATCAAAAGAAAACGTCCATATTCGATGTCTCTTTGATGCAGCTGGGAGCTTCCCCTTCTCTCGATCTATCTATCCCGATCTCCTTTCACATACAAAAATAGAAGTGCGTTTTTTCAATTGGCTCTTCCCCTATTCGCAAGGAAACAAGCGATTGTGGTATTTCAGAAACCATCGCCGTAATCTCATTATCGATGACAAGATTGCGTTCACTGGAGGCGTTTGTATTGCAGATCGAATGCGTGATTGGCGTGATACGCAAGTCAGCATGCGAGGCCCCGTGGTACAACAAATGTCTGCTGCATTTGAAAAAGTGTGGAGTAAGGCAAACAATCAAAATCTCCGATTCAACAAAGACTCACGTATGGACGCAGATGGATTCACCTATTCAACACACTCTCCACACCGAAAACAGAGATTTTTGTATTATCGATTGATTGAAGCGATTCGTCACGCGCGTCACTCTGTATATCTGACCACACCATACTTCCTCCCTGACCGTCGATTGCTCCGCGTATTGCGATTGGCCCGACGACGAGGCGTGGATGTACGTGTGGTGATGCCAAAGGTTTCAAATCATCCTGTCGTGGATATCGGAGCGCATACATATTTTGATAAAGTGCTTTCTTCGGGTATTCGTGTGTATCAATATCCAACAATGACACATGCAAAGACAGCAGTGATAGACAGTGACTGGGCAATGGTTGGAAGTCTCAATTTGGATAATATCAGTCTTCGTTACAACTTCGAGTCCGCAATCGTTTCAGCGAATCGCAAATTTGCAGTAGAAGTTGAAAAGCAATTTATGATTGATATCGAAGGCTCACATGAACTGACATTGAATGAATGGGAACGACGATCGCTCATCCGAAAAATAAAAGAGGCCCTCGTGTGGCCAATTCGAAAGTTTTTATAATCAGAAATTGTAGAATTTGTACGTTGGTAGGTACTCAAGACATGGTTAAGGCGGGGGGATCTTCGATCCCCCCGCCTCTTGATTAGTTGTCGTGCGATTTCGACGCACGGTTTTATCATGAAAATCTGTGTACTATTTGTACAATGACAATGTCTGTGTGAATGTTTGTTTTGTTTTCACCGTGCCGAAGCTACGATGTTTTTGCTTTCGGGGACCATTCCACAATGTGGCCGTCCCATTTCCACCGGTGTTTTTCTTTCCGAGGACTCCGAGCGCGCAAAGCAGGTCTCGAGTTTCGGAAACGCGAGTTAAACGTCATATCCGACAAGTCGAGTTCATCTGGATCCTTCGACAGCTTGCTCGCATTGTATGCTTGCGCATTGCGAAGCTTCTCCAACAGGGACTGTTTGAACTGCGTCTCGAGCCCTTCGACGAGCTCGCGCTCAAAGAAGAACTCCGGATCGCGGCTTGATTGTCCCTCCAACGAACTTTTCCGCTCTGCAGAGCGCAGCAACTCATGCCACTTGTGGCCGTTCGCCAAACGCGGAACATTCGTCGTCATATTCACCAAAAATGAGGCATGCTTGAGGCAGAGAATGCCATGTACATGTGTCTCATCGCTGTGAGTGATTTTGAATCCCCGGGCCTGATTGCGCGTCTTGCGTCGGCTGTGCGAAAGGCCCACAGTGACCGTCCCTTGTGGGACGTCAGATAACTGCGATATGGAAACGAGCCCTCCAAGGACAAGTACCATGCGTTTTTCCATGTCCAACTGACGCCCAGGGCGCAGATGAACACCTGAATAGCTGATATTAAGCTTCAGCCGAGCTGGATGGATGTATATTTTGACCATTATTTCCTAACACTCCTTCTGCAAAAAACTGTAGCGCCGAAATCCTCTACAGTCAATAGATAGGGCCAGAATGGTAGCTAAAATCCAAAATTGTGTTATACTCCAGGTACTTTAACGTATACAACATTGTCAACGCCTTCAGTTAGAATAAATAACCAAATTAGAGCTTCAGAACTTCGTGTTATCGGTGCGAAGGGTGAAAACGTTGGTGTTATCACCCTCCAAGAGGCCCTTGCTATGGCAAAAGAGGCCAATTTGGACCTTATCGAAATATCGCCAAAAGCCAATCCACCGGTTGCAAAAATCATGGATTATGGTAAATTCCAGTACGACGAAAACAAGAAACAGAAGCAGGCTAAGTCCAAGGCAAAGTTTGTTGAAGTCAAGAGTTTACAGGTAAAAATAGGCACTGGAGAGCATGATCTTGCCCTCAAGGCCAAAAAAGCTTCAGAATGGCTCAC
>CAZCNA010000024.1:0-10590 GCA_964500215.1 uncultured Candidatus Saccharibacteria bacterium
CGAAATCGGGCCTGGGGAAGGGGTACTGACAGCGGAATTATTGAAAAAAGGTCCGAAAAACGTCACAGTGATCGAAAAAGATGACCGCCTCATTCCGATCCTACAGGAAAAGTTCAAAAATGGGGCTAATGAGTCAGCGAACGGCACTTTTACCCTTATTCATGGCGATATTTTGGAGATTCCACTCGAATCACTCTTCAAAAACGGGAAATTCAAGGTTGTGGCCAATATTCCATACTATATTACGGGTCTTTTGCTCCCTCTCATATTATCTGGCTCAACACAGCCATCAAAAGCCGTTTTTTTGGTACAAAAAGAGGTTGCCGAACGAATCGTGGCTCGTGACAAGAAAGAAAGCATCCTTTCAATGAGTGTGAAGGTGTACGGAACCCCCAAAATCATAGACAAAGTACCTCGAGGGGCATTCGTCCCTGCGCCAAACGTTGATTCTGCAATCATAGAAATTGCAGATATTTCTAAAAATTTCTTCAAAGAAAACAATATAACTGAAGATCATTTCTTCGCCGTCCTCAAAAAAGGCTTCGCCCACAAGCGAAAGTTGCTCCGAGGGAATCTCGAGCTCGATTCAGACGAACAGCTCACCGCAATTGGAATTCCAGCCAAAAGCCGGGCAGAAGACCTCACGCTCGATGATTGGCGACGAATCGCGCGAGCAATATAGTTTTCATACACACAGTAACTTGATATAATCAAAGTACTTTGAAACCTTTACATCTACACTCATCAAAACAATCAGGGCAGGGTGGCGCTCTCAAAAACATTCACATGACGCTTCCAGGACAAAACGTCTTGATTCTCGGAGCAATTTGTATCTCTATTATCGGCAGCATTGGCGCATATCGTTTTGCTGAATACCAAAAAGCGACATCACTCTCAAACAGCGGCTACAAACAAGGCTCACTCGTCGCAAGCGGTGGGGGATCAGACACAGCGAGCTCTTCTCGAGTTTCTGGGAATTACGCACAGATACTTACGAATATTGAACTTGCCAACATTGACGCCAAGGCAGCATACGAAAATCCATTTTTACCAAAAGATTCAGATACCCTCACAGACAGACTTTCAAAAAACGTCTTCGTTTCATACCTTCAGACACAAAAATCAGACGGATCAGCAGCAAATAGCCAAGAAGAACTCGCTACACAAGTAGTAGCCAATATAGACACATCACAATTGCCAACAGCAAAGTACTCTTTGAATACCGTAAACATGTTTTACCCAAAAACAAAGGCCGAAATAAAGGCCTACGGTAACGCTTTTGCGGAAATTCGTACACGAAATCTCCAGATCATCGCGGCAAATCCAGCAAAGTATGAAAAAGATATCGCCGCAGTGGGGGATATCATGAAGAAAATCGGCGAGGAGCTCATCACCATTCGCGTTCCTTCAGAAGTTGCACTCGCGCACCTCGACATTGTGAATGGGTACATCAGAACAGGCGAGGCATTCAAAATTATCGCTGACGAAAAGAAAGATCCTCTCAAAGCACTCCTTGGACTCAAAATTTTTAAAGAAGAAAACGAAAAACAAGCAGAGATGTTCACACAAATAGGCAATTACTTTGTGAAAAATGCTATACTGTTTGATAAAGCAGAACCTGGTGATATGTGGAATGTGTCCACAACACAAGCATCAGGAAGTTCACAATAGCAGATTAACGTAATGAATCCTCGATTTACTACAATTATTTCTTCGATACTCCTGGGATCAGTAGTGCTTTTGTCATGTCCACTCTATGTCAGCGCTCAAAACACAACAGCACCGTCTACAGCAAAACAGGTTGGCGTAGATAATAACGGTCAACCAATTTATGAGGGCAAAGCTGTAAACCAAGCCTCTACATACAGAGAGGGAATTGAAAGTGGCAAAGGTGTTTCGGCCTCAGCGGGAGCAGCGGAGGGTATTGGAAGCGCTATTGGCTGTTCTGCAGGACAAATTCTTGGTAATCTCATTGTATCTTCTATTACGTCTCTTCTTCAGGATAAGGCAACAGAAACGATAACGGAAAAGCTGACAGAAGATGCTGTTCCTGCAAATATCGTAGGCAAAGTACGAGATAATTCAAACGTCGCCACACATGCGGAATTCGGATCACTCACTATTGGTGGGGTGTTGTCTGGGGCCAGTTGGAACGCGATTGCATGGTGTCTCGTTAATGCAATCATCGAATATATCGCAAATGCCACAATTGCCTGGGCAAATTCAGGTTTTAATGGAAATCCTGCCTTCGTAGACAATCCAGAACAGTTCTTTACCGACCTTGCAGACCAAGAAGCGGCCTCTTTCATCCAAGAAATCGTTGGACAAGCTACAAATGGCGCAATCAACGTGTGTGAACCGTTCAAAATTCAGATTGCTGTAAACCTATCTCGGGCATATGGGGCTCAAGGGCAACGCAGGGCTTGTACACTCGATGGAATCGTTAATAATTACAATTCTTTTGTGAATGGTAGCTTCAAAGAGGGTGGCTGGAATGGATGGTTTGCCCTCACTCAGAACGACGCAAACAACGCATATGGTTCATATATCATGAACAACGACCTCTTGTATGCCAAAATTGCTAAGCAGAATAACACCGCAAACCTCGAACTTGGCTGGAATAAAGGCTTCTTGAGCTTCCAGAGCTGTGAAGACAAAAAAGACAAATCCACATGTAAAACAACAACACCGGGTACCCTTATTCAGTCTTCTCTCGAGAAAACCCTCGGTTTGCCAAAGGATCGTCTCGTTCTTGCTGAAAAATTTGACCAGATGGTAAGTGCCATTGTAGAAAATCTCATCCGAGTGGCTCTCAACGAAGTGCTATCAAGCGGAGAATCACAATAATCAATTAGTAACAAAAGACAAAAAGAATCTGTGCTCAAAAAGAACAGATTCTTTTTATATTTTGGGATAATTCGCTTGGAGTATATTGGATACAGCGCTATAATTAAGACAAAATCGTATGCTCAAAAGCAGTTTTATAAAAAAACTCATTTTCGCGGTTGGTCTTTTCTCTCTAGTATTTATATTTTCTAGTGGCACAGCTTTTGCGATTGATAGTAGTAGCTTTGAACTAAATAGAGATAGTGGATATAGGCTATCAGAAAAAACAGACTTACTTTCCCCAAAAGATTTTTACAGTAGAAAAATAACTGGGGACTATATAAACCAGTATGGTATAGGGGATGGAAGGGTAAATGTGATTTATCAACACACACCAGGCACTGATTACTCACAAGATCGTCTTATTGGTGTAATCATAGCTGGGGAAAGTAGCTCTGTTGGTGGTGTGCCTTTTACTCAACCCGATAAAGCATATTTATTAAAACCAGGAATAACAGTTACGAAAAGTGATTCTGCAAACCTTCAACAGGCAATCGATTCAATCGGAGGGGTGGGAACGTACAAATCAATATTGGCAAATGATGTAAGAGCAAATGCAATCACTACAGCTCAGAATAAAATTGACCAGTTACAACAAGATATTAATAATGGGAAATATAAAACACCCGAAGAACTTGCTGCAGCAAAAGCTGAATTAGAAAATCTAAAAAAACTTCAATCATCAGTAAAAGGAAAACAGGGGGCAGATATTAATCGCACAGCAAATGAAGCAACAGATTCAGAGGCTATTTACTGCCTTGATTTCAGACTTAATAGTGGTCGGCCTGCAGTTAATTTGCCCGGCTGTGCAGCAGGACTTGGACAAATACTCCTCCAAATTTCAGCCTGGGTACTTTGGCTCGCCGCACAGTTTTTTGAATTCAGCCTCAGCTATGGTCTCAACTTCAAAGACCTACTTGATAAAACAAAATTAGTTGAGATAGGTTGGAAAATATTCCGAGATATAGCAAATATTACGTTCATATTCGTACTTTTGTTTATCTCAATAAACATGATTATTGGTTCGAATGCATTTGGTGCAAAATCCCTACTGGCAAAAGTGCTCATTACAGCAGTACTTATAAACTTTAGTTTGTTTATAACTAAGGCGGTTGTCGACGTGTCTAACATAATGGCTTTACAATTTTATGGAAAAATGAGTGGTGATGGTGGAGGGACTATTGGAGATGGAAAGGGGTTGGGTACTGGTATCGCTGCTCAATTTATGGAGGGCCTCAATCTGGAGACTGTTTATAATGCAGGGAATTCACAAAATGCAGATGTTGTGGGTGGCAAAAATTTGAGCGCTTGGACCCTTATGATTATTGGCTTTGCTGGATCAGTACTCATACTTGTCACGGCGTTTGTATTTGCAGCAGGAGCCCTTCTCTTTGTTTTTAGAACAGGAATATTGATGATTCTCATGATTCTTTCGCCACTGGCTTTCGTTGCTGGCGCGCTTCCAAACCTCGGCGGGTATTCATCTATGTGGTGGAAAAAACTCTTTAATCAAGCTTTTTTCGCACCAATATATATGGCCATCATATATGTTGTACTTGCGGTTGTGGGAGGTGATTATTCAAGTGGTCAGTTTGGTGTTAGCGGCACAGGAGCGAACCCACAAAACTTCGCCGACTTATTCACTGGAAATGGTACTACTGTTACTCTGCTCTTCCAGTTTACAATGCTTATCTTCTTCATGTGTTCTGCGCTTGTGATTGCAAGCCAGCTTGGTGCATACGGTGCAAAGACAGCAATCAGCACAGGAAAAAGCATTCGTGATTGGGGGTATAACAAGACAGCTGGTGCTGTGGCGAGAGGAACTGTTGGTAGCCTTAGTTATAGAGTTGCGAATAGTGGCATGGCTCGAGCATATGCAGGAACGGCAGTTGGAAAGTTGTTTGGTGGTGGGGCAATCTTACGGGGAGCCGATAAGATATCAAAAACAGGATTTGGCCTAAAGAGCCAAAGCTTTGCAGACCGAAAGAAAGATCTCCTTGATCGAGATAATGCCACAGTAAAACTTATTGAGGGACGAACTGTTCGTCGAGGTTGGGCAGAGTCTGATAAAGACTACTCAGACAGAAAGAAAAAGATTGAGGCAAATGACAAAACACGTGCGGATAAATTTTTGGGCATTAGAGAGAAAGCTGATGGTACAGGAAAAGAAACATATGGATTTCTTGGGGTTTCTCGAGCAAGTCGAGATGCTCGTCAAGCTGCGATTGGTGGCAGATTAAAGGTAAAGAAAACTGCCGCTGTTGTAGCAAAGGATTCACTTACATCCCTCCTTGGTGAAGAAGCATATGATAATGAGAAGGGTTGGAACCACGAAAAAATAAATCCTGCTGGCAATTCACATCTTGCGAAGCTTCAACGAGAAATCAATACAGTAAAAGAAGATTTCCTCACAACACCAGACGCTCAAAAAGATGAAAAGGATCTTCTCAAACTAAAACTTGAATCCCTACAAGAACGACAAAATAAAATGCTTGATCGAATCGAAACACTTATTGAAAAGCAGAAAGTAGAAGAGGCGGACATCGTTGGAGCAATCAAAGATAGTAACAAAAAATAAAAAACATAGTACAATACGGTTATGGCACAAACAGGTCTTCAGCACTTTTTAGAAGAAATAAAAAAACAACCATCTGATCTTCAGCAGGCAATTTTGGATGTTGATTTTTTGAAGATCCTTCGAAAAATTCAAAAAGACAAGAATCTCCATATTGATCAGGGTGCAGCTCTTGAGGACATTACATTCAAAACAATGTTAGGGGAAATTGCGATTGAAAATTATTCAAAAGAGATTCAATCTACTCTTCGCATTGATGAAGCACAAGCACGCGAACTTAGCACACTTGTAAGCACCTCTATTTTTGAACCAATTCGTGTTCGTTTCGAGCAAATTCAAGAGGAAATTGAAGAAGAAAACGAAGAACGAGAATTATTAAACAGTGATGATTCTACAGACAACAAACTAGAGACACAAGAAGACCTCTCATCTCTCACACCTGAAAATATTCTTGCGGACATAGAGGATCCAACACCATCAGTAGGGGAGGTGCACGAAACAATCATTCCACAACCAACAAAACCTCTCGCTGTACCAGTATCAAGCACTACACAGACATCTACTTCCTCACAGATTCCACAGAACCCATCATCAACACAGCCGAATGCACCAAAAGTAGCAACTGCTGACATCCTCGCGGGCGCAACAAAAATGTTCCCCGCAAGTACCCCGGCAAAAGCTCCAGCATCAATTACACCGCTCAGTGAAGCCCCAATAATGAAGGCACCGGTGGCAGCACTCAATACGATGCCGACACAACCAATGGCTCCAGCAACATCCACAGCAGCCACACCACAGACACCACCACAACCACCTGTGCGTCCCCAAACTCCCGCACAGCAAGTTTCAACAGCACTCGCATCAAACCTCACAGAAGCAACAGTGAACAAGCCTCAACAAATCAAAACATCTTTGGATCCCTACAAAGAAGCAATCTAATAAGGCGCGTGAGAAAAACATCTCCGAACATCTCAATTATTGAGATGTTTTTCTTTGTGTGCACAAATAGACGAGATGTCGACACAAAAGTAATGCTATAATGCAAGATATACTTTCAGTATGAAATATCAAGTTCCACAATTCATCGAAGTCGAAGACAAGATTTTTGGCCCACTCACCTTCAAACAATTCGTCTATCTCGCTGGGGGAGCGGCTATCTGCTTCATGGCATACAAATTACTGCCTCTCATTATCAGTGTTTTTATCATCGTACCGATGGCAGGTATCTCATTGGCCCTCGCTTTTTACAAGGTAAATAACCGTCCATTCATCAACATTGTTGAAGCGGGATTCAAATTCTTCCTCACATCGAAGCTCTATGTGTGGCGTCGTGTAGACAAAAAGCCAGAAGAAAAGAAAGTCGAGGACATCGCAAAAGAGCTTTCTCCAGTTGTTGGTGTTCCACGACTTTCAAACAGTAAACTGAAAGATCTCGCATGGAGTCTCGATATCAACGAAACAGTATACTCAAGAGAAACAGGTAAATTACAAAAAGGCTCAAGTATTCCAAACAAATCACAGCCATTCTAGTCACTAGTTTGTCGTAACATGGTATACTATTTTTATGGCAGGAATTGATGCACAACCAACACAAGAGTTTGTTCCAATAAAAGAAGTCCGCGACGGCGTTCTCATCCTCAAAGACGGCTCTATGCGAGCTATTCTTTTGGCATCATCCCTCAACTTCGCCCTCAAATCTGCAGATGAACAGCAATCTATCATCTATCAATTCCAGAACTTCCTCAACTCTCTCAACTTCTCAGTACAAATCTTCGTTGAATCACGAAGACTCGATATACGGCCTTACATAGCCCTTTTGGAAGGACGCCTCAAAGAGCAGGTGGGGGATTTGATGAAAATGCAGACAAAAGAATACATCGAATTCATCAAAAGCTTCACAGATTCAACAAATATCATGACGAAGAGCTTCTTTATCGTCATTCCATATACTCCTCCTGTGATTGGGTCAAATAGCGGCAGCATCGCCGGACAATTCATACAAGCTCGCAAAAATAAAGCCGATGCTGCCGCAGACGCTCTCGCAACATTCGAAGAACATCGAAGTCAGCTCCAACAGCGCCTCGAAGTGGTAGAGCAGGGGCTCGTGCGGTGTGGTATCCGCGTCGTAGAACTCGGTACCGAAGAACTCATCGAACTTTTCTACAAAATATTCAACCCTGGAGATATAGATAAACCTATTCATCTATCTGCGTAGGGGATTGTGGTGACTGTGAATAAATCGCTTTCAAAATTAGATCCGTTCGCTCCCTTACAGCTTCGTGCATTTTATTTCTCTGTTTTTCTTTGAGAATTTCTTCATTTTCTATCCATTTTCTAAGCAAAAATCGAAAAAACTCACTAGTTGAGGAGTATCGATACTTTTGTATTGCGTCATTTATTGGTTTTTGAAATTCATTTGGAATACTAACCGTTATACGGATATATGTTTTCATGGGTAAATTTAAGAATTATTTCTATGGAAGCCTACTTGGATATAAACAAGTTGTGTCTATTTGGTCCTGCGGCAAATTCATAAATGTTATGAATAATTATGAACAGTTATGAATATAAACGGGGCACACAATAGACACATCTGTTGTCACCCCTCATTAATATAAAATTCATATTGTCCTCAACCACGACAGCAGTAGACGACACCCCAACCACACATAAACCAAATACAAACCAAACACACGACAACAATAACCTGGCACACATTAAACAAATTCAAAATATTTATCAAAGTAATATAAATTTTTTGGGACCTAGACGCCACCACCAATAAGCTTTACAATATAAGCACCAATGGGACTTCTGGACTTTCTAAAACCTAAAAAAGAAGAAAAAAATCCGATTACATCGATCTTGCCTCAAGAGATCTATCAGTCGGGTGTTTTGGAACTTCAAGATATTATTGCACCATCAGCGCTCAAAATCTCTCCGAGAGCGCTTAATCTCGGTGACAAAATAGTGCGAACCTTCTTCGTTATTTCATATCCTCGATACCTTTCAGAAAGTTGGTTTTCACCAATCATCAACCTCGACAAAATTTTTGATATTTCTATCTTTATTCATCCGATCGACACAGCCTCTGTTCTTCGAACATTCCAAAAGAAAGTAGCCGAAGTACAAAGTCAGATTCATCTCCGAGAAGAGAAGGGGCTTGTGCGTGACCCAATGCTCGATACTGCATACCAAGACCTCGAAGCACTCCGAGACAACCTCCAGCAGGCACAAGAAAAGATCTTTGATGTGGCGCTCTACATCTCTATTTATGGAGAAACTGAGTCAGAGCTTGATAAAATCGAGTCTGAAATCAAATCAATCCTCGAATCAAGCCTCGTGTACCTCAAACCAGCTCTTTTCCAGCAGGAACAAGGCTACAAGAGTGTACTTCCTATCGCCAGTGACCAACTCCAAATCCACTCAAAGCTCAATTCTTCGCCACTTTCAAGTATCTTTCCATTTATTTCATTCGACCTTACATCAGATAAGGGAATTTTGTACGGAATCAACAGACATAACTCATCACTCATCCTTTTTGATCGATTCTCTCTCGAAAACTACAACTCTGTGACATTCGCCAAGGCGGGTTCTGGTAAATCATATGCTACAAAACTCGAAATTCTCCGAACGCTCATGTTTGATACAGATGTAATTGTGATGGACCCAGAACGAGAATACGAATATATGGCTGAATCTACAGGTGGACGATATTTCAATATCTCCCTCACATCAGAGCACCATATCAACCCATTTGACCTTCCACACCCTCGAGAAGACGAATCACCAGCTGACGTGCTTCGATCAAACATCGTAAACCTCGTGGGACTCTTCCGAATCATGCTTGGGGGACTTACACCAGAAGAGGATTCAATCATTGACCGAGCAATCACAGAAACATACGCCCTCAAAGACATCACACCTGAAACAAACTTTGCAGCGGTTGAACCACCACTCATGTCAGACTTTGAACTTGTATTGGCCGGAATGGAGGGAGGGGAATCTCTTGTACAACGACTCACAAAATATACAAAAGGAACATGGTCAGGCTTCATCAACCGTCCATCAAACGTTGATATCAACAAAAAATTCGTGGTGTTCTCACTCCGAGACATGGAAGACGAACTCAAACCGGTGGCTATGTATATCGTTATGCACTATATCTGGAACTCTGTTCGAAAAGAGCTCAAAAAGCGACTTCTCGTTATTGATGAGGCATGGTGGATGATGAAATCAGATGACACTGCGTCATTCCTCTACGGATTGGCAAAGCGAGGACGAAAATATTATCTTGGACTTGCGACAATCACTCAAGACGTTGAAGACTTCCTCAAATCTCCATATGGTTTGCCAATTATTACAAACTCATCTATTCAGGTTCTCTTGAAACAATCTCCATCTTCTATTGATATTGTTCAAAAAACATTCAACCTTACCGATGAAGAAAAGTATTTGCTCCTCGAATCTGATGTGGGGGAGGGAATCTTCTTTGCAGGTCTCAAACACGTTGCAATCAAAATTATTGCTTCATATACAGAAGACCAAATCATCACTTCAAATCCTTCACAAATTTTGGCTATAAAGAAAGCCAAACAAGCACTCGCAGATCAGCAGGCAAGCGGAACTACTCCAGCAGCACCAGGCAATCAATTTGCTCGATAGATTTGAATGTGTTTAGTATTGAATACACAGAACGCCGAGTGTAGACTCATCATTAAAACGTATGATACGTATAGAACCCGAATATAATACGAACAATAGCGCCTCTGGACAGAATCTTCAACGCGGCTCTCAACAAAGCCCTAAAATCGGCTCCAATCTTCCTATTCGTCGAATGTCACGAGATGATGTTCAGGGTGAAGGAGAAGGGGAAGAAGACTACGAAGCTCCTCGACAAGCAATACGAACAACATCATCAGGTGCTCGAGTACGAGTACAGATGGACAACCGCAGTGGGGGACGACTCCCAAATCGTCGCTATATGGATACAGATGAATCACAAGTATCAAAAACTTCTCCTATTGATAAAACAACCTTCGTCCTCATGCTCAGTGTTGCTACCATATTTGACCTTGCGTCTTTTGTTATAAACTTTATTCTTCCTGCCGCAGGCGGTGTTATAGATA
>CAZCNA010000025.1:0-4236 GCA_964500215.1 uncultured Candidatus Saccharibacteria bacterium
ACTTGCGTAGATTGTGGTGGTACGGGCCAAGTAAACGAGACAAAACGGTCTATTTTTGGCAACTTCTCGAGTACACGAACCTGTTCTAATTGTATTGGTACAGGTAAAGTGCCAAAGGAAAAGTGTAAAAAATGCCGAGGTGAGGGTACAATCCAAAAGAAAGAGGAGTACGACATCATCATTCCGCCAGGTATCAACGATGGAGAAATGCTCCGACTCGCAGGTGCTGGTGAAGCGCTCGTCGGTGCTACAGCCGGTGACTTGTACATACGTGTTCATGTAAAGGCAGATGCTGTCTTTACAAAAGACGGTCATACACTGCTCATGAAGCTTCCACTCAAGCTTACTGAAGCCGTTCTCGGTGGAGATCACACAATCTCTACACTCGACGGAGACCTTACCATCGCTATACCAGCGGGAATCACGCATGGAGAAATGCTTCGAGTCAAAAACAAGGGCGTTCCACATGACCACGGACGAAACGGGGACAAGAGAGGTGATCTCATCATCACTGTAACTGTAGATATTCCAAAGAAACTCTCAAAGAAAGCGAAACAACTTCTCGAAGAGCTCAAAGGAGAAGGAATCTAAACAATTCAAGATAGTATGAAAAAATCCTCAATTTAAAATATATTGGGGATTTTTTCATATGTATTTCACATCCCCAGCTTGTATATAAAAAAGAATGCTATACTAGAGTACATACAAATTAATCGTTGTGTTCATGTTCAACATTGCACTTATTATTGTTCTTATCCTATTAGGAATTCTTGCGTTTTACAAAGGAAGGGGAGTTCTCTTTTGTATTATTTCCAGTTTTTATCCTTCCATCATTTTGTATCAGCTTTTTCCATACAAAAAGAATTTTATTTTCTTTACAAGTACAAAAGATCAGCTATTCATTTCGCACGCTCTCATTTTCCTTGTATTTTTCCTCCTCAGTTATTTCATCATGAATAGAACAACACACGCCAGTTCACTCATTCGAGGGGTTTCAGGACTTATTGATGCACTTCTTCTCTCTGTATCTATTACCGCTCTCACTGTGGTGCTTTGTCTCCATGTGTTGCCAACAAGAGACATCTTTAACCTTTCAGGTTCTGTTGAGCGTTTCTTCATCTCTGATTTGGGATACTTCTTGTCGCTCCTCGTACCAATGGCAGTCGTATACCACTTGTCAAAAAAGACATATTATTAGCCAGACAGAGCGCGAGAAGGGAACAATATGGCCAGATTGAGGGCCCTATTGACTAAATCGCATAAGTTTATTATTATATAATCACAATTTTGGTGTTCGTGTGACAGATACACCGGAAGAAATACCATTTAACCACGTATATGTCCCGAGCCTTACCCGATCTCACAGCATCTCTTCAAAAAGAAGCAAAGCTTCGCAAAGAAGCAGCACAAAAACGCCTCGACTTTATTTACGAAAAGAAGAGCGATTATTGGAAAAAAGAACGGGAAACAAGACTTCTCAATCTTTTTCATGCTGCTTCTACAAATGTGAAGGCATACAGAGACTTCATCAAGAAAGCTCGCATCAACCCTCACAAAATTACAACGTTCAAAGACTTCCAGACAGTACTTCCAGTAAATAAAGACAACTACCTCCGAAGTTATCCTTGGGAAAAGCTTTGCATGCCCGGATCACTTACAGAACAATCGCTCGTGCTCACATCTACGTCAGGATCAACAGGACGACCATTTTATTTTCCACGAAACGGATTGCTCGATGCACAGTCATCAATTTATCACCAGATGTTCTTGCGAAACAGTACCATTGACCCAGAAAAGTCTACACTTATTCTGGTGTGTTTCGGTATGGGGGTATGGATTGGAGGTGTAATCACATATCAGGCCTTCAAATCTATCTCTGAACGAGGCTATCCAATGACTATTTTGACACCGGGCGTGAACAAGCGAGAAATTTTTGAAGCTCTCAAAAATATTGGCCCAAAATATGACCAAATCATTATGTGTGGGTATCCACCATTCATGAAAGACGTCGTTGACGAAGCTAAAGCAAACGGCGTTCGATGGTCAGACTACAATGTAAAGATGATTTTCGCGGCTGAATCATTCTCTGAACGGTTCCGAGACTATATCATGCACAAGACAGGTATGAAGAATCCATACCGAGACACAATGAACATTTACGGTAGTGCTGACCTCGGAACAATGGCAGAGGAAACACCAATCAGTATTTTGATACGACGTATTGCCCTCAAGCACAAGAATCTCTACAAAAAACTCTTTACAGAAGCAACACGATTGCCAACACTGGCACAATATATTCCACAGTTCATCAACTTCGAATGTGTCGACAAGAACGTGTACTGCAGCGGGGATAATGTTCTTCCGCTTGTTCGATATGAAATTGGCGACAACGGTGGAGTACATGATTTCAAGGAAGTTGAGGCTATTTTTGCAGAAGAAGGCCTTAACCTCCGAGAAGAGGCCAAAAAGGTGGGGATCGAAGACACCATTGCCGAGCTTCCATTTGTCTATGTATATGAACGAACAGACCTTTCTACGAAACTCTATGGTGGAATTATTTATCCTGAATACATCAAGGTAGGTCTCCAGGAGCCTCATCTTGAACAATATATTACAGGTAAATTTACAATGTTCACAAAACACGACCGAAAACAGGATGAATATCTCGAAGTGAATATTGAACTCAAAGAAGGCGTTGAAGCCTCTGAGGAACTTCACCAGAATGTAAAAAAGTCAATTGTTCATCATCTCATTGAAAAGAGTGCTGAATACAAGAACAACGCTGATTTGTTACCTGGCAAAGTAGAACCTCGAATTGTATTCTGGTCACACGGACATCCAACACACTTCCAAACTGGTATCAAGCAAAAGTGGGTCAAGAAGGCCTAATTTCTCATTCTTTATATTTCGTCCTAGGTACGCTATAATTGTGTGTACTTAATATATATACACAATGGACGAAACAAAAAAATACATCGACGAATTTCTCACACGAACGACAGAATACACACCAACGCTTTTCAATCTCTCAAAACCCGAAGATCAAACAAAGGTACATGAACTCTTTGCACAAGGAAAGATTCAGCATGTATCTGATGACTACGAAGAACAGCATCTCGAATTGTTTGGCGTGCAGAATCCATCTCTTGTATATACTCCGAATTTCAAAGAAACATTCGCGGCACATTACGCAGAACTTCAATCAGCGACACCACTCGTGCAGCAAGGAAACTGGGCGTATTTTCCATGGAGTTCAACACTCGTGCATATTCTTCCAGAAGAGGATTTTCAGCTTGTACGAACAGCTCGAAATAAAAACCTCATTAATGCAGAAGAACAGAAGGCATTTTATAACGCTACCGTAGGTATCGGTGGTCTTTCTGTGGGCTCAAGTGTGGCATTTGCACTCGTTCTCCAAGGTGGGGCAAAGCACATCAAGCTCGCCGATATGGACCGATTGGCTCTCTCAAACACAAACCGAATTCTCATGGGTGTAGATAATCTCGGTGTACTCAAGGTAGAAATGGCTGCTCGACGAATTTATGAAATTAATCCATATGCAACGGTTGAAATCTTTCCAGAAGGACTCAATCACGAAAGTATCGAACGATTCTTTGATGGACTTTCAATTGTTATTGATGAACTTGATAACCTTGCGGTGAAATACCTTATCCGAGAATATGCGAAGAAGCACAAGATTGCGGTTGTGATGGCTGCAGACAATGGAGACAACGCAGTTGTTGATGTTGAACGATATGACCTCGATCCAAATACACCATTCTTCCATGGACGAATGGGAGAAGTGTCATACGAGTTGCTTTCTGGTCTCAACAAATTCGAAATTGGTAAAATGATTACAAAGCACGTTGGTCCAGAGAACGTGACAGAACGGATGCAACAGTCTCTCCTCGAGATGGGAAAGACTATCGTATCGTGGCCACAGCTCGGCGGCGCTGCCCTTATTAATGGCGCCGCCGTCGCATACTGCGTGCGGAAAATCCTCAACGGTCAAGAAATAGAGGGTAATCGAGCACTCCTTTCTCTTGATGAGAAACTTATACCGAGCTACAATAATCCTGAAGAAGTCGAAAAACGACACCAAATTTCAGAATCTTTCAAAAAAATATTTGGTCTCTAATCTCCCCAAACTACAATGCAACAAGATATTCAAAAGATAATAGAGGATGGTACACTTGCTCCTTCAGGTGAAAATTGCCAGCCTTGGAAATTCACTGT
>CAZCNA010000025.1:4336-10058 GCA_964500215.1 uncultured Candidatus Saccharibacteria bacterium
AGGATGGTACACTTGCTCCTTCAGGTGAAAATTGCCAGCCTTGGAAATTCACTGTGCGCGGAAATATAATCGAGATATATACTATTCCCGAACTCGATCAATCGCTCTACAATTTTGAACAAAAAGGCTCTCATGTATCTCATGGCGCGCTCATAGAAAATATCGTCATCAGTGCCTCACAACACGGATACACGACGCAGGTAGAAGTACTACCAAACGCAGAAAACCCTCTTCTTATTGCGATAATTCGCCTCGAAAAAGCTGAGCCAACTGAACAGCCTCTTTATCCATATCTCGCAGAACGACATACAAATCGTAAATCACATACTACCCAAAAACTCACAGCAGATCAGAAAGCTGGACTTATTCAGGCTGCGGCTGACACCGGCCTCGGCAGTCTTATCATCAAAGATGACGAGGCCTCAATGAACAAACTAGGTACGGCCCTCGCCGTAAACGAAGAAGTTCTCTTCGGCAACAAAGCCCTTCATGATTTCTTCTATAGCCATATTCTCTGGAAAGAATCTGAACAACACAAAGCTGGTGGATTCTATATCAAAACACTCGAATTTTTGCCTCATCAATTGGGCGCAGTGAAACTTTTCAAAAAGTGGTTCATTCTCAATATATTGAATAAACTCGGTAAGGTGTCTTCAGCTATTGCAAAGGAAAACGCCGAAAAATACGCAGCTTCCGGCGCTTTGGCTGTCATCGCAGTTCAGGGCAACACTCCCAAAGACTATATCAACGCAGGGAGAATCGTTGAGCGCGTATGGCTTACTGCCACAAAGCTTGGCCTCAGTGTTCATCCATGCACAGGAGTTCTCTATTTCATGGAGAATATCAAAGGGGGCAATGGTCATGTCTTTTCACCGCAACATCAAAAAGCAATCGAGAAAGCTTATGGCGACATTTCTGATGTCTTTGGAATCGAAGGCAAAACAGTACCTATGTTGTTTCGTCTCGGCTTTGCCGAAGCAGCATCCGCTCGTTCTATGCGAATGAAGCCAAACATCCTAATCAAATATGAGTAATCACAGACTTCAAGAAATTAATGATACGATAGACATCCTCCATTCTTTCAAAAAAGATGCCTTTTATACTGCACATCATTATGCAATCGAACAAAATATCGCATTCTTGGAGGCTATTCGAACAGTTCCTGCGTATATACGGTGGCTCTTCAAAGTCGCACCTCGTATTGATGGTTCACAGATTGTAGAGCCTACCGATTTTCCTGTCGAAGAATGGGATATCAAAATGCACAAACAACTTATTCAAGTCCAACGAGACGTACATATCGGACTCTGTAAGCCTCTCGTCGATGCCATTGTCTCATATATATTGTCTGAAAAGCGTGACCTCGTTCTTGCTGATCTCGGGGCAGGGGGCATGGAAATAGAGCGACAGATTATTACTCTCTTGCAAGAAAAGAATCACCCCTATCAAACAATATTCGTGGGTATTGATAGGTCGCCTACAACACAAAAAATTGCTATAGAGAACCTTCAAACTGTCCCAGGCCTTCATATATATGAGATTGCAGAGCTCACACCGGCAATCATCGAAGAACTCAAACGAACAGAACAGGGAACAATCGTCGTGATATGCAAGAATGATATTTTTGGTCTTGCCGCAGATTTTTCAAATACATATTTTGACATTGTCTATCACTCACTGTTCAAACATCATCTTACCGATACACAACGGCAGGAACTTTCAACTGTTTTAGAAACAATTTCAAAACACATATACGAATATGATGGCTATCGAACTTGGCCAGTCGTCATTCCTCAGTCAATAACAGGGTGGAATCATCCACTCTTTTTGGCAGATACAATACTGTCGTTTTTGCGGTACCCAAACAAGGAACAGATTATCGTAGGCAAGGGCACCATCTCATTTTTCAAAAAAACAGGACACTATCTTCTTAAAACAACAACATCATGACATACGCAGACATTACAAATATCGTACAAAATCTTCCGCTTGCAAATATAGACCTTCTCAGTGTGGGATTGATTATTGCTGCGATTGCCATCATGGGATTTGCGGTATACACCAATAATAAAAATAGCATTACGAACAAGAGCTTCTTTCTGTTCTCTGTCGTAACTATTCTCTGGAGTTTCTTCAACTACATGAGTTACCAGGTAACTCAGCCTGGCCTTATCTTGTGGCTCTCACGACTTGTGATTTTTCTCGGCGTATGGCACTCATTTTCGTTCTTCCAATTTTTGTATGTGTATCCAAAAGAGAGTCATGTGTTTCCCCGATGGTATACTCTTATATTACTTCCATATATAATTGCTCTTTCTATATTTACACTTACACCTCTTGTATTTTCCGGTATACATGAAGTATCAGCAGATGGAACAGTATCCGAAATGATTGTAGAAAAGGGAATCATCGTATTCGGGTCAACTGTTATTACACTTCTCATTATAAGTGTAATAATGTTCATTATAAAAACATTCAAAGCAGTAAAAGAAGATCGAAATCATTACCTCCTCATTCTCACAGGTACAATTATTACATTCGCAATGCTCTTCACATTCAATCTTATCCTTCCAGGGTTGTATTTGAATGTGGAATACATCCCCCTCGGTGGATTATATATCTTCCCATTCGCTGCCTTCACAGCGTATGCAATCTATAGACACAAAGCATTCAACATCAAAAATGTGGCATACATCTCATTGGCCTTCGTTGCATGTTTCATCACTGCCGCAGAATTCATCTTTGTGGACAACAACAGTCTCAAAATTTTGGTGGCCAGTGCATTCCTCGTCATCTTGCTCGTGACAATTGAATTCATTCGAAACTTATCAAAACTTCAGATAGCAAATGAAGGGCAAGAAAACTTGATGCATATCATGAACCACCAAATCAAGGGCTATCTCGGTAACAACCGTGTAGCTTTTGCGGAAATTTTGAGTGGTGACTATGGTCCAGTTGCAGATACAATGAAGCCTCTTCTCGAGAAAGGTATGGAACAAACAGCGCAAGGTGTTGAATACGTGCAAAATATCCTCAAAGGTGCCAGTGCCGCTAAGGGTATTCTTGTATATGATATGAAGCCAACGAATGCACAGAGTATTGTTGAAGACGTTCTCACTCGCGAGAAATCATTTATCGAAGGACGAAATCAACTTCTCACAACAAACATTATTCCTGGCGAATACAATTTTACAGGAGATGCTGCACAGCTTGGTGAAGCCTTCCGAAACCTCATTGAAAATGCTGTGCGATACAACAAGCCTCCATACAATGTAACTGTAAGTCTGGCCCGAGAAGGTAATCAAATTGTGTTCTCTGTAAAAGACAGCGGAAAGGGAATCGCAGAAGAAGATAAAGCAAAACTCTTTACAGCAGGAGGCCGTGGAAAAGATTCTGCAAAAGATAATCCAGAGACATCAGGATTCGGTCTTGTGTTTGTAAAGGGCGTGGTAGAAGCCCATAAAGGTATCGTAGGATACAAAGCAAATGTAGGAGAAGCTGGCACAACATTCTTTATAAAACTTCCAATTAGTTCACAGTCTTAATTTCATCATTATGATCGACCATCTCGATATCACCTCAATCGTACTTGGCCTTGTTGTACTTATTCTCGCAATCTTTATCAGTTTCAGAGAACGATGTGTCCGAAACAAAATACGAGAACTGAATGCAGATATTACTGCAGCTCACGAACGTATCACTGAAATCGACCAACAAAAATCAGAATTTGTTTCACTTGCGAGTCATCAGCTTCGAGGTCCTTTGGCAGCTCTTCGAGGATATGCATCAATGCTTCTCGAGGGAGACTTTGGTACCATCGGTGATGAGGCAAGAGAAGCAATTCAGAAGATGTACAAAGCAACAGAAAATTTGGTGATACTTGTTGGCGACTACCTCGATGTATCTCGTATTGAACAAGGTCGCATGCAGTATGATTTTTCTACGTTTGATCTCAAGAATCTCCTCAATCAAATCATTCTCGAAATGCGGCCAGCTATCGAAAAATCAAAACTCACATTTTCTTTCGATGCCGAAGGAGCTGATGTATGCATGATTAATGCAGATGAAGCAAAAATGAAGCAAGTTATCGGCAATATTATTGATAACTCAATTAAATACACACAACACGGCAGCGTACATGTATGGATTTCAAAGAAAGCTCCCGCCGATATAACAAACACCACAAACAAAACAGGCAAAGTGCTCGTCACGGTTTCTGACTCTGGGGCAGGTATTGATCCAGAACTCCTTCCTCGATTATTCGAGAAATTCACTCGCGCTCCAGATGCATCAAAAACAAATATATTCGGAACCGGACTTGGTCTCTATGTAGCACGAAAAATCATCGAGGCACATCATGGCCGAATATGGGCAACATCACCAGGCTTAGGCAAGGGCGCAAGCTTCTTCATCGAGCTTGATTTGGCGAACTAAATCTAGAGAGCCTACAGCCACTCATTTGAATATGAAAAGGGGAGAGTTCGCAAGAACTCTCCCCTTAAGTTTGAATCAACGTTTTGAGGTTTTTTTCGGTGGCGTCTTCCATTTTTTGTAATGGGGAAGCCATTCTTTTTTAAAGAGGCCAAGGACGATCTCGTCCCAATACCGGCCTTTTTTAAAAAACTTTTTCCGCCGACGTCCCTCAATGACATACCCGCAGTGGAGACTATACCGAAGGCTTCGCTCGTTGTAAGCGATCACCGAGGACATAATGTACCGAAGGTTAAGGGTATTGAAGGCATAGTCAAGCAATGCCATCTTCGCATCCGTACCGTAGCCTTTGCCCCAGTAGGCTTTGTCACCAATCATCGCGCCTGTTGTGGCAGAACGATTGACCCAGTTGATGCCATGGATACCCATAACACCAATCAGTTTTCCATCCGCGACAATACCGAGCACGATGTTTTTGGATGGTTCTTTGAGTGATTGCTCAATGAATCCCTCTTCCGCTTGAAGCGATATAGGGAAGGTGACAGACAAATACTCATTGACATCTGGATCATTGATCCATAAGGCCAGTGACGGAGCATCTTGTTTCTCCAATGGCCGAAGAGTAACTCGTTGGCCACGAAGATAGACGATGTTTGTCTCCGTAGGTGATGGTGATGTAACCGCAGTTGTTGTATTCATGTTTTGTTTTTGTACTATTACTTGCCTCAGGACGTTGAGGCGTACGGCTGACAATACAGACAGAATTAAAAAATCCTGGCTTTTGTGCAGCCAGGACGTTTTTATAAAGAGAACGGATTGAATACGTAATTTTATACAAGATTCATGGCTAAACAAAAGAATAAAAAGCAGACCCCCCAATTGGAAATGGCTGCTGTTCGTTCAATATTTAGTTTTGAATGCATGTATTGCATAACTCTCAAAATAGCACAGATGTTTATTATGTCAATATTTCTGTCCACAATCTTTAGTTTTAGACCGTTTTCTGTTACCATTATGTCAATACAACTTATATGAAAAAAACGATTCTCTCAGGCGTAAAGCCAACAGGACGCCCTCACATCGGTAATTATTTCGGGGCAATGAAGCAATTTGTTGACCTACAAAACGAATTCGATGGTGGCTATTTTATGATTGCAGACTTACATGCACTCAACTTCGTTCAGAATGCAAAAGAAATGCGTGACAACACTATTGATATCGCTCTCGATTATCTCGCTATTGGTATTGATCCCCAGAAATCAATTATTTTCAAACAATCAGATGTTCCAGC
>CAZCNA010000026.1:0-9674 GCA_964500215.1 uncultured Candidatus Saccharibacteria bacterium
ATCGAACCCACGACCCCAGGCTTATGAGTCCTGTGCTCTACCGACTGAGCTACCCTGACATGTGTGCATACTATAATATATAAGCCGTCTTTTCACAATATCAGCCGTACTGTGCCCTTACACTAGCCTCTATAACAAACACCACTTGAGCCATAAAGACCCAAGTGGTGTTTGTTGTTTTCTTGTTGCGGGGCCCGGATTTGCACCGGGGTCTAGAGGTTATGAGCCTCTCGAGATGCTACTTCTCTACCCCGCTTTATTCCATATTGAATGGGGTAAAACCAAGTATATAATTTTATCTAAAAAAATCAAGCCCCTTCCTTCACCAAACGCCTAAATAAAGTAGAATTCGTCAAACACTTTTTTGTATGACTTGATGGTATGTTCAGCCTGAGAACGTCCGAGCTCGAAATCCGCTCCTTCATGAGCAATGATATTTCGCACTTTGTGTGCTTGCCACGCATCTTGAAGGGTAGAAAAACTATCAGCATTCACCTGCTTCAATTTTTCTGCAACAGTCTGTCCGAAATATCCCATTTGATCGAGCATGTCGTACAACATGATATCCGCTTCTAGAATTGCCAATCTCCAATCTGAAGAATTTGATGACTGCATATTTGCTTCTATCTTCTGCCATCGAGGATGTACAGGAAGTGCAATCTGAGCGATATGTGTCTCCCCTTGTACAGGCACATGTGGAGTGGGTTTTTTAAATGAAGGTTTGTCATCAGGATTGTCAGCTTTCTTGAGCTTTGCGGTGTAGTGATCAGAAATTTCTTGAAAACGAAACTTTGCATATACATAAGCGAGCACCAAAACGAGACATGCGAATAGTGAAACCGTAAGTACCGTCGAGAACAATGCTGAGAATGCACGCACGAAACTTTCCCATGCACCTCTCCATGAACCACCGAAACTAAAGTTTATATGAAAAAAATCTAAAACAGTCGGAAGAATAATAAAAAGAATTGCTAAAGAAATAATAATAGCGAAAAAGATTTCACCTTCTGTACCTATACCTCCTGATGGGGCAGCTGGTTTTGGAGCGCCTTTCTTCTTTTCTTCGGCCATGTCGTAAGTATATCAAAACAAAGAGGCTGTGAGTAGCACAACCTCTCTGAATTTTCCATCAAATTATCATCAAAACTATCTGAGTGTTTCAAACTTCTTGCCAATGGCAAACAAAATATCTTCACGTGTATGAGGAGCTGTAAACTGCATACCAATGGGAAGTGTCGCGCCATCTACAACTGTACTACCAGATGGAATAGAAATTGCTGGTGTACCGACAAGGTTTGCTGTCACTGTGAACACATCCTCGAGATACATTTGGATAGGATCATCTGTCTTTTCGCCAATTTTGAAGGCTGGTGATGGAGCTGTCGGCGTCAAAATGACATCGACACGTTCGAATGCTTTAGCAAAATCAGCTCGAATGAGATCTCGCACAATGTTTGCCTTGTTGTAATACGCATCAGCATATCCGGCTGATAATACATATGTACCGAGCATGATTCGTCGCCGAACTTCTTTTCCAAGAAGCTCTCCTCGAGTCGCGAGATAGTCGCCGAGCAAGTCACTTCCCTCTCGTTTTGAGCCATATTTTACACCGTCGAATCGCGCCATGTTTGATGATACTTCCGCAGGCATGAGTACATAATATACAGGAAGTGAATATTTGATATGTGGCAAAGACACATCTACAATTTCATATCCAGCAGTTTTGAGCTTCTCAATTGATTCATTAAAATTCTGCACTACAGCAGGATGAAGTCCTCCAATATTTGTAAGTTCAGAAACAACACCAATTCGGAACTTTTGAGGTGTAGCTGCAACGGACACTTCTGAATCTTCAAGTGATGTGCCATCAAATCGATCATGGCCTTTTATGATATTGAAAATAAGTTCTGCATCCTCAACTGAACGAGTAAGTGGACCAATAACATCGAGAGAAGAACCCATAGCCATAAGTCCATGTCGAGACACTCTTCCGTATGTTGGTTTCAATCCGACAACACCACAAAGACTGCCCGGCTGACGAATAGATCCACCTGTATCTGAACCAAGAGCCGCGAGCGCACCATTCATGGCAACAGCCGCCGCAGATCCTCCTGATGAACCACCGGCAACTCGTGATGTATCATTCGGGTTTTTTGTCGGACCAAATGCTGAATTTTCTGTCGAACCACCCATGGCAAATTCATCCATGTTTGCACGGCCGATAAATACGACACCTGCGGCTTTGAGCTTCTCAATCACAGTCGCGTCATACGGAGCAACATACTGTTCAAGAATTTTTGATGCAGCAGAGGCAACTCGTCCTTTAATTAAAATATTATCTTTGATGGCCATCGGAATACCGAGAAGTGGACTCTTGTCCCCGGCTGCTCGTTTCTTGTCGGCTTCAGCAGCTTGCTCGAGTACATCAGCAAATACCTCGAGATATGCATGTACATCTGAGTTTCGTTTTTGGATTTCTGCAAGATATGCGTTAGCCAAATCAACAGCGGTAAGCTCCCCTTTGTTCATGAGGTCGAGTGCTTTTGTAATTGTGAGTGTAGTGAGATCTATCATAATTCAGTATTAATTGAGAATTTTTTTCACTTTTATATATCCATCCTGTGATTGAGGGGCCAACTTGATGAGCTCTTCTCTGTTCGTCTCGAGGGGTGCGGCGACATCTTCTCGCAACTCATTTCGATGTGGATATGCTGAAGGCGCTTTTGTCGCAGCGGTATCTACTGTATCTGTCACCTCTTGGAGCTGATTCACGTATGACAAAATAGAATCGATTTCAGTTGTATATCGAGCGGCTTCTTCTTCACTGAGCTGCATACGAGAAAGGGACGCGAGCTTTTTGATATCTTCTTGTGTAATTTTTGATGGAGTTGTCATATATTGTGTGCAGCTATCTATACGTTGCTGATACGTACGATAATAGCATTTCAGCCTATTTCGCGCCAATAAGCGCCAAAAACGCCTCTTCATCGAGGACTGTAACCCCGAGCTCCTCTGCCTTATCGAGCTTTGAACCGGCCTCTTCCCCGGCCACCACATAACTCGTCTTGGCAGACACAGATCCAGAAACGTCGCCACCTAATGCCTTTATTTTTCCTTTAGCTTCATCACGGCTCATTGTCGCCAATGTACCAGTCAATACGAATGTCTTGCCTTCGAGTGACATCGCAGATTGAGGTGCTCGAACTGGTTTGAAGGCAGACACATGCACATGCTCACGGAGACGCTTCACCATATCAATGTGCTCTTTTGTGCGGAACCATTCTGTTATCGAGTCAGCGAGCACTTCCCCGATACCGTTGATGGTGAGGAGCTCGTCGCGTTCTGCAGCAATCACCTTATCGAGTGTTTTGAAATGTTTTGCGATATCTTCGGCTGTTTCTTCTCCCACATGAGGAATTGATAAAGAAAAAACAAAACGAGGGAGTGATACATTTTTTGCCTTTTGAATAGAAGTAATAACATTGTCCGCAGATTTTTCTGCAAACCGTGGAAGCGCAAGCAAATCCCCTTTCGTCAACGTAAACAAATCCTCGTATGATGATACAAGGGCATGTTCCATAAAGAGATCAATCTGTCGTGGACCGACGCCATCCATGTCAAAGCAATGCTTTGATACAAAATGATACAAGCGGCGTTTTTGCTGTGCATCTGAGTCTTTCACGACACAGCGCCATGCAGATTGTCCCGGCACACGCTCGATCCGTCCATCGCCACCGCACTCAGGTACATGTGTTGGAAACACAAACTTTTTTTCTTTTCCTGTACGCATTTCGGTGAGCACTTGTACAATATCCGGAATAACATCCCCCGCTTTTTGTAATACAACGGTGTCACCAACACGAACATCGAGCCGCTGAATTTCATCTTCGTTATGAAGTGTTGCTCGAGACACAGTTGATCCAGCAACAGATACAGGTCGAAGATGCGCAACAGGAGTGAGCACTCCAGTTCGTCCTACCTGCAATCGGATATCTTCAACAACCGTCGTCACTTGCTCTGCTGGAAATTTAAATGCAATACCAAATCGTGGAGCCTTGCCGGTATATCCAAGTGCTTTTTGATATGCAACTTCATTCACTTTGACTACGACACCGTCAATCCAATAATCTTGTTTTTTCGATGCACTTTGCCATTTCTTCCAAAATGTAATTACATCATCAATCGTTTTGCAGACGTGCGCATGCGTATTCACCTTGAAACCAAGGTCTCTCAAAAAATTGAGCTCATCTGATTGTGTTTCAGGCGCACTCATTCCCTGAGTGGGAGTATACTGCGCAATATCATATATAAAGACATCAAGCTTTCGTGAAGCGGCGATGCGAGGATCGAGCTGTCGAATAGATCCAGCAGCAACGTTTCGAGGATTTGCAAAGAGGGGCAACTCTTTTAGCGCCTGTGCTTTATTCAATGCTTCAAAATTCTTTTTACTCATCCACACTTCCCCTTCGACGATAATATCAATCGGCTGTCGAAGCTGAAGCGGAATAGATTCGATTGTTCGCACATTGAATGTGACATTCTCACCAACCTTACCATTCCCTCGTGTAGCTGCCCTCACGAGCACGCCTTTTTCATATTCACAGACAACCTTGAGCCCATCGATTTTCAATTCGCATACATATGTTGGATGTGGTTCTTTTCCAGATGCAACAATCTGAGCGTCCTGTTTGAGGAAACGTTTTACACGCGCATCGAATTCTCGCATGTCATCTTCGGTGAAAGCATCATTGAATGACCACTGCGCAACTTTGTGTTCAATTTTTTCGAATTCTTTGAGAGGTTCTCCTGCGATACGATTTGTCGGAGAATTCGCATCACGCAATTCTGGATGCGCAGCTTCTATCTCCGCCAATTCACGTTTGAGAGAATCCAAAGCAGCCTCAGAAATATCTTGTTTGTCGAGGACATGGTAATTGTACCGGTGATGTTCAATGGACTCACGGAGCTTTTGTACGCGCTTCGCAAGAGATGATTCAGGCTTTGATGTGGGCATATTTAGTAATTGAGGCGCAATCCTCGCTCTACTGTTCGAGGATTTGTGATATCACAGGCACCTCCTATTAACGCTGAATTATAGCCTCTCGATTCGATGATTGTAAATGGGTCTCGCTTTACGACAGTCACTTTGGCGCAGGCCTTGTATGTCGTGTTGGGATCGCTGAAATCTACGTAAAATGTCGTAGTTGCTAGGGTATTTCCGCTAACAGTCTCAGTACTGTACTGTACTCCATCAATTTTTCCCTCACCATCCAAACCATGACCGCATTTTACGCTATCCTGAATAGCTTCTGCGGTCGTCGATGTAGAGAAAGCACCATCTATGGTTGAGAGGCCTGCGCCGTCCTTGCGGTCCCAATACAATGCACACTCAGCTCCACTATCCGCAGCAAAAAAGGCCATCTGAGATTCTTTTCCTGAAGATGACAACAAGAGCTGTTTCAATACGATGTTTCCAATAGAGAAACCGACTGAAAGCATAATACTCGACACAATGAGTGCGACGAACAATGTAAATCCTTTTTGTGAGTGAGTTTTTTTCATAGATTTATTGTGCTTGTTCAGCTTTCCAATTTGTTAAATATTCACGAATAACAAACTTGTTTGGTGTCGATCCTGATTTCCATTCAACTTCTACAGTTACCAATATCTCGTTACTAGCTGTTTCTACTTCATTTCGGCGTACTTTGTTGAAATACACTGTTCGAGAAAATTGTGACAATGTACCTGTCGGTGAACCTATACCATGTATACCTGTCGCTGGATCAAAATTGAGCGGACTACATCCTGTAGAATCACATTTCACAAAAGAGTACACTCCAGTATTGAGAACAAGAGAACATTTATTTACTGTGCTGTTAGAATCATTAATCGTACAATCTTCTCCCATCACATTGGCAAGCCAATTTTCTGGTTCTCCTGGATATCTGAGAGCATTTTCATCACGTTTGTTTCGAACATACTCAATCACTTCTTGACCGAGATAAAACGCAGTCACTTGATCACGAGAATAGTAAGCCGACTTGAGTGACTGAGCAACAATAGCGAGAGGACCAGTAATAGCCAACATCAAAATAGAAACCGCTACGAGTGTCTCGATGATGGTGAATCCTTTTTGAGCCGTTGTTCGAAATGTCTTCATTATATTTTTAATAATCTCTGTGAAATATATGTTTGTAAACTAAAATCAGACACTGTCGTCGGGTTTATTTTTGCTGTACCTTTGATGAGCAGGAATACTCCCGGCTGAATTGCATTCGGATTTCCTTGATGTGATGCATCATTCTTTACATAAAATTTCATCTCTGTGATATTGATTTCAGGAGATGTGATACGACTGCCGACATGACACGTTGAAGTATCACATATTGATTTCGAAATATATCCCTCTGATGTGGGTGTCGGTGCAATGAACTCATATTTTACAGATCGTTCCTCGTTAGTATCGGCGCTCGCAATAGTAGAAATGAGGCTCAAACTCGTAAGAGCGGCTCCTGAATTACATGTTGGGGATGATCCCTTCAAGAGACTTGGAATCGCAAAAGCAGTTGGATCACAACGATAGTCATACCCTGTTTTGATATCTCGGACCATACTTTCGATGGCAAAGTTAAGGTTGTTTGATACAGAACTTACCGCCTGTGATTTCTTGTTTCCGTCAATAATACTCATAATCACACCGAGACTAATAGACATCACAATAGTGAACAGTCCCACAGCAACGAGCAGCTCAATCAATGTAAATCCTTTTTTTGTTGTTCGTTTGATGTGTGACATATATCTTATTGTTGGCATTTTGAGCTATCTTTGCCTTCTACTCTGATTTGGCCTGTGCCCTCAACCACGACAACACGACAATTGTCCCCTCCAGGAGTCTTTACAATAATATATGCAGGACCTTGCGCATTATCGGTTACACCTTGAAGCGATTCACCTGATACAGCAACTTTGTAAAAAATCGCTTCTGGATTTGGACGTCTAAAAATAATATTGATAAGAGGCGAATCGATAGGACATTGCGCATCTGAGGCTTCGCCAATACATTGACGCACAACAGAATTACCTCGCTGATTCTGAATTATATATGTTGAAGCCAATTCCCCATCTCCAGCGTCATACTGATGGTTGTTGTTTTTGTCATTAAACAGCACCATTTGCTGTGGCGTTCGAGGATCGAACGAGATTCCATATCCACCAGAGAATCCTTGGGACGCATCAGTGGCACGTACACCAATACCATACGCCTGTGTCTCACGAACGAGAAGTGCAATCTCATATGCAAGGTTTGTAAGCAAAATGTTGTTGTTGAGCTTTGATTGATTGAACAACGCCACTGACATAATCAATGTAAAAATACCAATCACCACAATAAGCTCGACAAAGGAGAAGCCTCGCTGAAGCTGTGTCTTTATTTTTTTTGGTGTAAAAAGAGAGAACTTCATGAATAGACAAACGTGTTATATCAATACGAGGTGCGCAAATACATTATAGCCGAAAATGAAGGCAATGAGGAGGCCAATAATGAGAAACGGTGCGAATGGAATCTCGCTCTTGAGGTTAAGTTCTGGGAGGTTCAATCGAATACCAAACAATGTTTTGCTTCGAGCGCCGGCAAAGAGCTCTTTGAGGAGCAAAAGAAATACCGACACCACTGCTCCCACCCAAAATCCAATCATGATGGCTGATCCTCCGGCAGAAAGTCCGAGAAACCACCCCATACCTAGTGCCAATTTGGCATCGCCCAACCCCATCCATTTGCCTCGAGATAAAAGCCACACGAGATAAAATGGAAATGCGAGAATCGGTCCTGCCGCGAGGCACATGAATGATGGCATACTAAACTGCAATCCCCCCATCGGTGCCAATCCAAAAAACAAATGAACAAGAGCGATGAGACTAAATGCATACACGAGCGCATTTGGAATTATTTTGTGTCGAAGGTCATAGACAAAAATAACAACAAGCAAACACATTTGTATGAGATAGTAGACAACCTGATAGACGAACAGCACAGGAATCTGATTGGCGAGAGATGCAAAACGACTGTATACCAACACAAACAATACCCCCGTTGCGAGCTCAACAAGTGGATATTGCCAAGACAACTTGCTCTTGCATGTACGACATCGTCCCCGATTAAAGAGGAATGAAAAGAGCGGAATCATATCGTACCAACGAAGTGTTCGTCGGCATGAAAAACACTGTGACCGTCCGAGGATTGTACGGCCAGTATTATATCTATAAATCACAACGTTCAGAAAGCTACCGATAATGATGCCGAGAAGAGCGAAATAAGCAAAAAAGATGAAATTCATGCCCATAATTATACACCAAAACAATGGGTACAAAAAGAAAAACCTCGTGGCGCCACGAGGTTTTTCTGAGACGAACTACTGACTGTTATCGACAAGCTGTCGCTCCTGTAAGAGTTACCGTTGAAGTTGCGATAGCATTTCCTGATGAGTCTACACAAAAGTTTGTGTTACTTGGCAATGTTGCGGCCACAACCCAACTTGTACCACCTGTAGAGATACAGTTCATAGCACTTGCACCTGATTTGTATGCACCCGCAACCAAGTTACTAAGACTATTTGCATCTCCAGCCTTGAAGATAGTACTTGCTGTACCTGTTGCAGTACTACATGCAACTGGACCCGTTGCGGTTCCATATGTGTTGCTACCTGTTGTACTGTAATAAAGTTCTGCCTGTGCTCTCATGTTAGAAAGCTGTGACTGAATCGCAGCATCCTGACCCTTTGATCGAGCTGTCGTGAGTGATGCCAACACCACAGAAGAGAGAATTCCGATGATGGCGATTACCACCAAGAGTTCGATGAGGGTAAAACCTTTATTTGATCGCATTGTTAATTAAATTATATATAATTTTTGATTAATCCGTTTCGATCCACTGAGATCAAAATCGTTCCTTAATTATACTCGACTTCCCACTTTCTTGCTGGAGCCGTGTGGATAATTAGAGACTTGATGATACGTTGTAGATTGGGATAAGTACTGATGCGAGGAGAAATCCTACGCCGAGACCGAGCATTACAATCATAAGTGGCTCAATCAAATCCACGAGTGTGTCCACCGCACCTACCACTTCTCGCTGATAGAACTTGGCAAGTGTTTTCAAAATACTACCGAGTTCTCCCGATTCTTCACCGATTTTCATCATTTGTACCATGATGCCTGGCACTTCTGGATGGCGTGAGACAGCATCCGAAAGTGCAGCACCTCCCTTCACTTGTTCGAGTACATCTTTGAGAATATCTTCAAATACCTGGTTGTCTACAACGCCAGCAGTGAGTTCGAGTGCCTTCACAACAGGAATACCTGATGAAAGCATTGTATCGAGGTTATCCGCAATTCGTGAGAGATACAATTTTCGATACAAATTCCCAATATATGGTGTAGAAATTTTGAATTGTGAAAATGCAATCTTGCCAGCAGCCGTACCACTAAATCGGAAAAGCATAAATCCACCAATAATAAGAAGTATAAGAAAGAAAATACCGTAATCTACCAAAAAATTACTGAGTCCAATCACAATTTGTGTATAAATTGGAATGGCCTGACCAGAACTAATGATGATAGAACTGATTTTCGGAATTACCACGGTGAGCATGAGGGCCATTACCGCAAAGAATGTTGTG
>CAZCNA010000027.1:0-8882 GCA_964500215.1 uncultured Candidatus Saccharibacteria bacterium
TTGCATGCCTTATCCACGCCGCCAGCGTTCATCCTGAGCTAGGATCAAACTCTAAAATAAAACCCAAACAGAACAAAAGAAAGGGTATGATTTTTTAGATCATTGAACTAGACTAAAACTTACTACTTTGCTGTGTTTATATATAAGCCTATATGTACTTGTCAAAAAACATGTGCTCCCCTACAGGTTTCATTTTGTAAGGAAAACGCCTTCTGTAAGGCGTGTGGTTATTATAGTCATAGCTGGGACATTGTCAAGCAACTCCGAGGCATGCCCAAAAGGGTCAAAAAAGCCTTATTTATAGAGCCCTTTTATAGGCTTGGTGTCTCCCCCAAAAGCTGCTTATACAAGAACATAAGCGCGAAGTAACTAATAGGTATTGTAATAAGCAAACCAACGACGAAAAAGAAGAACCCGAGAACGTTGAGTACGAAGGTACAGATGATAAATTGGAGGATATACCACTTGTTTCCTTTGGTCATTTCATAGCTTTTGTTGAAGGCTTCAACAACTGACTGTTCCCGATCAATGACCAAAATAGGAACAAAAATAAACATACATACGATAATAAACCCAGGGACAATGAGGAGAGAAAAACCAGCAATTGTAATAAGAGATAGCAAAACATATGCAACGCAATACTCAAAGAATGTGCCATGCAGCGTAAACAAATCCATTATATGGACATCTTCCCCTTCTATGATTTTGAGGTAAATAACAGTGTAGCCAATCTTTATGATAATATCTATCGCAAATGTGAGTGCAAAGAAAAGGGCGCCTAGAATCACTGAAGAATCTGACGCCATTTTCTGAAGGCCGTTGAGGAGAATAGAGAACACAATAACAATTGCAGAAGTAAGAACAAGAAACGAAAGATGTTCTCTTGTCTTCTTGTATCCAAATTCAAATGCAGTTTTGAGAGTGCTCGTATTCATACTACTATTCGTTATGCCTCGCTTAATGCGAAATTGCTCAACTATCCTTTATCTATCGATCCTTCTTCTGAAGTTTCTGAACTGTCACCAAAAGCGGACTACCGATGAAGATTGATGAGTATGTACCAACAACAATTCCGAGGATGAGAACGAGTGAGAAGTTTCGAGTGATTTCAGGACCGAATACATACAATGCAATGAGAGCAAGTACAGTCGTAAGTGATGTGTTGATTGATCGAGCAAATGTCTGAGACACACTCTCCCCTACAATCGTTTCAAATGATTTCTTTGAATCATGTTCGTGTTTGAGGTTTTCTCGAGTTCGGTCGAATACCACAATCGTATCGTGAATAGAGAAACCGAGGATAACGAGAAGCGCTGTTACAAAAAGGGCATCGAGCTCAAATCCACCATTTCGTCCAAGATACGCAAAGATACCAGTTGGGATAATTACGTCGTGCAATAGTGCGACAATTGCCACAACACCGTATTTCCATGAAGCCACAGGTCGAGATACATGTCGGAACGCGAATGTGATGAAAAGCACAATAGCGAGAAGCACGAGTATGAGTGACCAGATAGCTTTTCCTTGAAGTTCTTTTCCGAGCACTGGACCTACTGAGTCAAATCGCTTGATTTCTGGAGCTGATTGAATTGAGAGTGTCTGCACAAGCTGCTGTCGTTCTGGTTCTGTGAGCGTTCGAGTTCGGATGATATAACTATCAGCTCCGGCTGGTCGAACAATCACTTCCCCGAGGCCGAGGGTATTTACAGATTCCTGAATAGCGTGCTGTTCAGGTCGAGCGTTCTGGTATGCCACTTCGAGGATTGAACCTCCTTTAAAGTCGATACCAAAATTAAGACCCCAATATGACATCGCAAATATTGAAAATGCGAAGAGGACTACTGAAATGATATAGAATATTTTTCGATAAGTTACAACAAACATAAAGGTAGTGATTAATTTTTAGTTGGGGCTGATAAATCGCTATTGCCTGAAAGTCCATTGTTGAACAAGAACTTTGTAATACCTCCGGCCTTCTTGATACCGAGAGCAAGAAGGAATGTTCGAGATACTGTAATTGCTGTAAACATTGAGACAATTACACCAATGAAGAACACAAGTGCGAATCCTCGAATAAGTGCTGATGTAGCAAATGTGTAGAGGATAATCGCTGTGATGATACTTGAGAGATTACTGTCTCGGATTGATGACCACGCTCGAGCAAATCCTTCTCGGATTGAACCTTCGAGGTCATGGCCTTTCTTGAGCTCTTCTTTCATTCGTTCGAAGATCAAGATGTTTCCATCCACGGCCATACCGATAGAAAGGATGAATCCGGCGAGACCTGCTGATGTAAGTACCACAGGAATGAGCTTGAAGATAGCCAAGTTAATCAATGTATAAATAACGAGCGATACGATGGCAATAACACCTGGGAGTCGGTACCAAAAGAGCAAGAAGAGCGCAATAATCACAAATCCCCACATACCAGCTTGTACACTTGCAGCGAGTGCGTCGCTACCGAGCGACGCTCCGATAGTCTGAGTACCGATAAGCTGAATAGGTACGGGGAGCGCTCCGTATCGAAGACTTTGTGCCAATGACTTTGCTTCTACTGGTGTGAATCGTCCACTAATCACGGCTTTTCCATCTCGAATTTCATCTCGTACAACTGGTGCAGAGATAATTTGACCATCGAGGAAGATAGCAATAACTTTTCCAATATTATTTTTTGTGAGTGTTGCGAAGAGTGTCTTTCCTTCTTCGTTGAAGACAAGAGATACTGTTGGCTGGTGTGTATTTGGATTGAATTCTACCTGTGCTGTCTGGAGGTAACGTCCTGTGAGCTGTGTTGGTTCGAATTGAGCAACCATCTGTTCATCACTGAGTGTTCCATCGAATGTTGCACCTGGTTTTTCTGTTCGGAATTCCAACACTGGAGTTTTACCGATGAGTTCGATAGCCTTGTTGATGTCTGTAACACCAGGAAGTTCTACCACAAGCTTGTGAATAGTTTGGCCACCTGAGTTTCCGCTCTCTACCTGAATAATAGGTTCTGATACACCGAAAGCGTTGATTCGTGATTCAATCACACTTCGAAGTGTTTCCATTGTTCCATCAATATCACCAGATGGAATGTTTGAAACATCAGCCTGATATACGAGGTGACTTCCTCCATTGAGGTCGAGGCCTAGTTTAAACGGAAAATTTGATACAAAGCCCTGACCCGGTTTCTGTGATGCGTAGACAAAAAGTCCGATCAAGATTCCAGCCAGCACAAGAAATATTGCTCCAATTCTAGATTTGGTCATATGATTAGTATCCGAATTATACGTATTTTAGCCTTTTCGGCAACTATGAACTATACGGGCCGAAAAGGCGCTTTTAGATGCCTGTACGAGAGAGAAGAGCCTTTATAGTCTTGAGGGCAATCTTTATATCGAGGATAAATGAGCGATGTTTAATGTAATACAAATCGTATGAAAGTTTTTCTTTTGTTTCTGTCACACCGAGGCCGTGATGCGGATGATTCTCATGATAAATCTGTGCCCACCCAGACAGACCCGGCTTTATGAGATGGCGGATGGCATAATACGGAATTTGTTGTTCGTAGGTTGCAACGAGCGCAGGCACTTCGGGTCGTGGACCGATAAGAGACAAGTCCCCTTTCAATACATTCAATAATTGTGGGAGTTCATCGATTCGAGTCTTTCGCAAAAATGATCCGATATGCGTCACACGATGTGATGAATCATTCACGACATCCACATCACGACTCACTGACATTGTACGAAACTTGAGTATTCGCACGAGCGTATTATTTTTACCTACACGTTCTTGAACAAAGAAAAGCGGGCCACCATCTTCGAGCTTTATGGCAATCCATACGAATGGATAAAATACGAGTGAAATAAGCCCCAAAATCGCTGAAACGACGATATCCATGAGCCGCTTGAGGGTGTCGTATATGAAATTGGGGGCCGTCGAAATGTGTTCAATAAACCAACTTTCATCAATCAAACCGAGTGGTTCCCGGTCGAATATATCTTCATACAATTTGTGAGTGTCGATAAACTGCGCACCAGAAAAAATAAGATTATAAAATCCATTGAACAAATGTTGCGCGTCCGGATGCATCAAATCTATAGCGAGAAGAGAAATTCCTTTTTCTTTTATAGAATCTTTAAATTTCTGTAATACCTGTTCGTCTTTGAGAGTAGTGGGATCTACAATTTCAACAAAATGAATACTGGCTTGTGAAGTACTATTGAGCTGATTATATAATTCTGTAATTTCTGTTCCGGCACCAATGAGCACCCCCTTTACTTTGCTTCTTGATGTAAATCGAGGAAAGATAAAAAATCTCCATGCACAAATCAGTACCGAAGAGATAACAAGATACATAAACAATGTCACCTTCGGCGTAATACCAAGAGTCGGCACGGTATAGAACACAACGAGTGCAATGACGAGGTTCGCGAGATGCGCTTTGAGCACATTTGCAATGAGCTGCTGCTTCCGCAAAAGAATCGGTTTGTCATACAAACCCGCAATAAAGAAGACCAATGCCCATACCACAAAGAGCCAGCCAAATGGCTCCATATGCGCAAAAAATAGTTCACTTTTAGGCACAGAAACGTATCTTATGGCTAAGGTAAGCCATAAAGACAGCACAAATACCGCGATATCACCTATTAAAAGCCCCGTCGATTCTCTTTTATGAATTATGGTCATTTTATGCAATAATATACTATATATACGAATTAGAAAATATCGTCTCTCACTTCCCTATGAAACGTATCCTCTTTGTTATTACGAAATCTTCTTTTGGCGGAGCCCAAAGATACGTCTACGAACTGGCAACAAATCTCCCAAAAGATGAATTCGATGTGCATATCGCTGTCGGTGGTAACGGCCCCCTCATTGCCAAATTGACTGAAGCGGGCATTCCTGTTCATCGACTGACAGAGGCGCAGCGAGATATCCATTTGTTCAAAGAAGTGAAAGTCCTCCATCGCCTCATCACTATTATACGAAAAGTTCGGCCTAATGTTGTACACCTCAATAGTCCCAAAATGGGCGGCATCGGATCTGTTGCTGCGCGAATCTGCGGAATCAAAAACATTATCTATACCAACCACGGATGGCCCTTCAAAGAAGACCGACCAACATGGCAACGAATACTTATTACAGGATTTTCTTGGCTCACTGTTTATTTTTGTACAAAGACAATTGTGCTTTCAAAAATAGAACAAGATATGATTCCGGCGTGGCTCTATCTCTCACACAAATTGGTGCTCATTCCAAACGGCGTGCGGTCGTTCGATCCCCTCAACAGAGAAGACGCTCGGGTATTTTTGCTTGGACAACATACTGCAGAAAAAATACAACAAGAACATGTCCGCATCGTCGGTACAATTTCTGAACTTCACAAAAACAAGGGACTCATATATGCCATCGAAGGTTTTGCTAACGCTCAATTACAAAACACTATACTTATTATTATCGGCGAAGGTGAAGAACGAGCGCGACTCGAAGCAGCAATCAAAAAGCATGATATCGCAGATAAGGTGTTTCTCGTTGGTCATGTAGATGACGCACGACGATATCTACCTGCATTCGATTACTTTATGATGTCATCAATAAAAGAAGGTCTCCCATACGCACTCCTCGAAGCTGGCTCGCTCGGGCTTCCTGTTATCGCAACAGCAATCGGCGGCATCCCCGAAATCATCACAGACAAGCGAGATGGTCTTCTCATTCCTCCACATAGTCCAACTGATATTCAAGTGGCTCTCCAATTCGCTGTAACACATCCACAAGATATGCAGAAATATGGTGCATCACTCAAAGACAAAATACAGGACGTATACAGTTTCGAACAAATGCTCATAAAGACAAAAGCGCTCTATTAAAGCGCTTTACTACAACGTATATTCTCTTTTTAGCCACACGTATTTTTGTGCGATTTTACTCGAACTCGCCTTACCCATTTTACGAACCAATAAATTCGTTTTTGATAACTTCTCTATGCATCACGCGTGCATAATTTTTCATACCCATCAGTACACCGAGGCCTAAGAATTCAGCCACAACATGAGAGCCTCCGTAACTCATGAATGGCACTGGAATACCCGTCACAGGCATCACTCCAATATTCATCCCGAAGTTAATAATAAGGTGCGTCATAAAATAGATGGCGAGCCCCGTTGCGTACAGCACTTCAAAATTTGTTTCTCCTCTCATCGCATACCACAGCACACGATAGATGATGATTCCATAAAGAATAAATAAAATAAGTACGCCGATGAATCCCCACTCTTCGGCAAAAGCCGCAAAAATAAAGTCTGTCTCATACTCAGGCAAAAACTTGAGACGTGATTGCGTACCGTACCCAATTCCCTTACCCAACAACTCGCCAGAACCCACCGTAATCATAGCCTGATACGCGTTGTACCCCGTTCCTCGGACATCAGCGAGCGGATGAATGAAGTTCATAATTCGAGCCTTCTGATACGGCTTGAATCCAAAATTCCACAAACCTGCAAACGAAACAATTCCAATCAAAAATACGAGTGCGAGATGCTTCTTGGAGATACCAGACACAAGCACCATGCCGAACCAAATCAAAGAAATAACGATCGCAGAACCGAAGTCTGGTTGCATGAGCACCAGCAAGAATAATACAAACGCATAGAAACCTGAGACTATGATATGCCGAATATGTGCAATCTCCACATGTCGTCTTGAAAAATATTTTGCCAAAATGAGAATGAGCACGAGCTTCGCGGTATCAGCAGGTTGAATAGAAAAGAATCCAAAACTGATCCAACTTTTTGATCCTTTCACAACACTACCGAATATGAAAATCGCAAACAACGACAGTATAGATAAACTAAACAAAATGAGAATAACCCTCGAACGACGCAAAAATCTAAAGTCAATAAAACTACAAATATAAAAGAGGACGAACCCCACGCCAATCCAAATGAGCTGTCTACTGAAGTGATTTCCATCACCCGTAAACGATTTCATGGTAACAAGCCCTGCCCCTAGAATAGGCAAAAGCGCTCCCACAATATACCAATCAAGCCTGAATATGCCCTCTTTCATTAGAATGACAGCTTAGGAATAATTTCAACTTTTGAGATTTCTCCAGGGAACTTTTCAGGCCATGTAAAAATAATACCTTTCTGGTCGGTTCCCGGTAATACATCGACATATGTTCGTGATGACGCCATTGCGTTGGCATCTGCATCGTATACGATAGCCACAACTTCGATATTGCGGTATGTCTGTACTGTCTTGTTTACGAGCGTTGCTTCGAGTCGTGGGGTTGATGATGCGGCTGTTGTGGTGCCCACAAATCGTTCATCGGCCACTTCGACTTCAGGTTTTGTACCTTTATATTTCTTCCATGTCATTTCTCGTGTGAATTCGAAAAAGACTTTTGCTGGTACTCGTTCACCGGCCTCGAATGACTGTTCAAAAATAGGAAAACTTTTGACAGGTGGTACAGAGGCCACACCTTCTCGAACTCCAATCAAGATATTATCTTTGTCATACACACGGAAAATATATCGTGTGGGATCTGATACATATTCAACATTCGCGTTTTGAACATACGCAACAAGATTGTATGTACCGCCGACAACATTGAACCCTCGTGACCACATGGTAATAGGAAGTGATACAACCTGATCAATACAAGCTCGCTGACAGATACCGCCACAATCAATTCCCTCTTCGTTTTGATTTTGAACTTTGTCTGAGCATGTTGGTTCTTTTTGGATGAAAACAAAATAGACAGGAATACCAACAGCCAATAACAGTACAAGCAATACGCCTGAACCGTAGAGAAGTTGTCGTTTCGCGCTCCAAGATAACATAATACTCTTATTATATCGCATATCTGTGTAAACAAAAAACCGCATATTGCTATGCGGCTTTTTGGTTTGAATCCTTTGTTCTGGCGACGAGCTACTTTCCCCTAAAAGAGTATCATCGCCTCTGAAGGGCTTAACTTCTGTGTGCGGAATGAGAACAGGTGTGACCCCTTCGATAAGTCACCAGAACAAAAGATTCAACTTTTGTTTGTATTTTTTCTTTTCAATATAAACTTCATTTCTCAAGCAATACATCAAGTGAAAGTTTGTGGCGTTCACATTTCCTAATAGGAATCGACGCATTAGTACGCCTCGACTGAACACATTACTGTGCTTACATCTAGCGCCTATTAACGTAATCATCTCTTACGGGTCTCAAACGATACCTAATCTTGAAGCTGGCTTCCCTCTTAGATGCTTTCAGAGGTTATCCATTCCCGACTTAGCTACCCAGCGGTGCCGCTGACGCGACAACTGGTACACCAGAGGTCAGTTCACCCCGGTCCTCTCGTACTAAGGGCAAATCTTCTCAAGTATCAACGCCTGCAGTAGATAGGAGACCAACCTGTCTCACGCTTCTTATCACGTATTGCTACGTGGAATGGACTATATCATCACCTTTTATCATACAAAACTTGTATGGCCTGAAGGTGGTTTACTTGTAGTCTCTACGGGTGCTCAGACTCTAAAAGAGTTTGGGCTTCCCTCGGTATTGCCCTCGTACTATCTATATGTACGGGCGGGTTTTACCGAAATTAGTAAACTTGATCAATATATATTTCTACATATGACCGCCGTGTTTTTCAATCATTACGATTGAATAGGTTAATCTAACAGTGTTCATAATACTCTTATGAATCAATACTCTCGAAGGATTCAGACTGTTCAAAATAGAACGTAGCTATCAGAATTTAGACTTTAAAAATGCAGCAGCACTTCTATCATCTAAATTCTAATACCTACTATTTCCGTTCTGAACGGTCTGAACCCAGCTCGCGTAACTTTTTAATTGGCGAACAGCCAAACCCTTGGGACCTTCTCCAGCCCCAGGATAAG
>CAZCNA010000028.1:0-6866 GCA_964500215.1 uncultured Candidatus Saccharibacteria bacterium
AACGCTCTTTTTGACGATTGCGATTCCTCTTCACTTCAATGGCAATTTCATTCCCCTTGCATGGATTATGGAAGCCGTTATCCTCTTCATTGTTGACTATAGTGTTCGTGGCAAAAACCTCTATGTATACGGCACAATCGTGTATGTCGTAGGTCTTGTTAATTTGGTGGTATTCCATTTGGGTATACACACGAGAGACACAACATTCACCCCTATTATGAATGAGCGATTTTTCCTCTTTGCGTTCGCTACGATTGCAGGATATGTCATGGCATATATTGCTTCGCTAGAATCACGTCGTGAACAAAACGATCAAGCGGATGTGACAAAAGTTATTATGGCAATACTAGGACAGCTCACGGGTCTTCTCCTCGTGACCACAGAAATTAACGCCTACTATGAATCCAACCGAACATTGGGAGTTAGTATTGAAAATGCAAAAAATACAGCAATCACAATCGCGTGGGCATTGTATGCAACGGCACTAACAGCAATTGGATTTGCTGGAAGATACAAAACAATTCGACTTGGTGGATTGCTCCTCTTTATCGTTACAGCATTCAAAATATTTGCGGACCTTTGGTCATTCGGTCCACTCTATCGTATCGTAGCTTCAATTGCCTTTGGCGTGATCGCACTCGGTGCATCATTCGCATATAGCAAGTTCAAAGACCGACTGTTTGTTGATGGAAAGTAATACAGAAACAGTAAGCCCCTCGATTGCATCGAGGGGCTGTGTACTTGTTGGTGATAGATGGGAGGGCTTGGAACTGCCCATCATGTTACTTGCTAGCGGATTCTTCGTCCGCAAGGTCCGAAATGTGGTGTCTGTGACGCTGAGACATCTGCCAGACACGGTAGTATTGATCCAGAACGTAGGGACCAAATTCGACATGACAGCTACCAGAATCATAGCGACGAATAGCGCTCACTTGATCCATGAACTGAATTTCCTGAAGAATCTTGGGCCGGCGAATGCTCGAGATCATGCAGAATTTGAGCGGCTCCCCAGTGTGGGGGTGCTCTGGTGCCGATGGGAATAGTTTTGGACGAGTCGGATCCATCAACGTGAGGAGATGCTGTTTATTCAACTCCCAATTGCAGTGGCTCGCATCGCGCAAACTAATCCCCATCCGCGTAATAGTGGTCTGGTCCAAGAAGACAAGGACGTCGTTGATTTTGACCAGAAATTTGGGGAATTCACCAGGTTCGGCGAAGGTGCTTGTGAGACCTAGTGCCTCGATTTGCTCCGGAAGAGCGACAGTACGTGGCGTATTGGCCATTGATGTATGGGCTTGGTTGAGCCCGCCTTTCTAGTACCTACGGTAGCACAAAGACGCGGGGCTTTCCACTCTTTAATCCAATGTCTCTACACTATTCAAGATATTCTGATATGCCTGCTCTCTTATAGCAACATACTCATCGCATATTTTGAATGCATCTTACCATCCCCCATCACACCATCTGCAATAGTCTCGGTTATACGGAAGCCCATTTTTTCATAAACGTGCACAGCTTCTTTTTGGTCAGTGTTCACCATGAGATTGAGGATTTTGGCTCCTCTCTTTCGGACTTCATCAATAATAAACGAGACAATTTGCTGTGAATATCCCTTACCGCGATGTTCTACACGTGTGTACACAGCAACAAGCACCCATGTATCAACGAGATCTTTTTCTTTGATAGCGCCCGCAATAGAGAGAATGCCTTCTTCCCCTTGTATAGCAACATAAAAACGGTCTGGATTTTCGAGGCGTTTGCGCCATTCTGGTTCTTGTCGTTTTGATTCTTCATCAAAACTGCCTCCGAAAGCTTGCGGATCTGTAGCAAAACTGGCCATTCGGATATCACGGAGTTGTTGCCAATCGTCGGAGGAAAGTAGTGATGGAGACATTATTCGCGCGAAACTTTATTGTTCGATAACAGAAGGGTTCAACTTACACTGAGCAACTTGTGAGACTGTGCCTGATTTGTTTGTACATGACAATGTGTATCGGCTTGTTGCCTGAATTGGTGGAGTCAATGTATTTCCATCTGGAATGAGTACATTTCGGCCCTTCTCGAAACCAGCACCAGTGATTGTACATGTATCAGCGTTCTGTGTAGTCCATGACATGATACATGTCTCGCCCTTGTTTACGTAGGCAGGAACCATTTTGAAGCTTGTTATAACAGGCTTGCTTCCCGCTTCCTGTGTGCCATCAGGACAGATATTCGCAGCAAAACTACTATCACCACTCAATGTACCGTTTGCACATGATCGCACACCGCTCACACACACGCCATCAACGTTTGAATAATATGTTCGGCTTTCACCGTTTGCAATCACTGTACCGTTTTGGTCGATACAACTATTGATACACAATGAATTTGAAGGTGGAATACAAGAGTTTGTAGCACAATCACGAGTACCATTTGTCATACCACATGAGTTTGGAGCACTTATACATGCAGATCCCTGAACGCAGGCACCAGATGTCTGACATGTATTATTTACAGGAGCACTACCATCACTACATGTGAGAGGTTGATTAGAGATATTCACTGAATTTGAACACAATACATGAAGAGATGTTGGTACACCATTCTTTACAGCCGTAACTTTCACGCCAGCAGTCTTCACGCCAGGTGTTGTGTATGTGACATTAATAGATGTGGCAGTTCGAGTTGTCTGTGTCTTGTTTGGCACTGCAGAGAATTCGTTGCTACCATTCCACTCATATATATAGTCGCTCTTATTACTTGGACCATAGAGACCTTCTGCCTTTGCTGTCCATGTGACTGTAGTACCCAAAGGAGCGGCTGAAACATTCGCAGAACATGATGCACTGAGCGGTGGTACATACACACCGAGCTTTACGCCGTTTGTACAACCAATCACCGCACTACCGTTTTGAGATTCAAACACCTTACAGTTCTGTGTCGCTGTACGTCCATCTCCGTGAAGTGTATCCACAATTGCATCACATCTATTCTTGAGTTGCTTCAATGTGATTGTTCCATTTTCATATTTTGTGAGAAGTTTTGCCAACTGTACAGCAAATGGGTTTGAAGGATCGAGCGCTCGGCCACCTACAGCCAATGCCTTCTCAGGTGCAAATCCAAAGAATTGCTTTGCCTTTTCAATAAAACTTGTCTTCACAGCAGGTGTTGCCTTGAGCTTCTTTACCAATGCATCATAATCCGCATATCCAACGAGATTTGCGAGCGGACCAGTTTTGCCCTGTGTTATTGCCTGATCGAGGAGCGCATATGAGAAGCCATCAGGTGTTTGGAACATTGAAACGATGGCGTTATATGCCTCTTTCTTTTGACCTTTTGATGCATAGAGAGATGCGAGATAATAATCCATTCGATTTTTGAATGGTGTTCGTTCATTTTGCATCAAACTAATATCTGCGTCTGCAATTGTCTTTGCTTTGAGCGCTGTTTGGATCGCGGCATCTGAATTTTTCTGAGATACCTGTACAATTGCTTTCCATTCGTATGCAGCTGCGAGATTTGGATTCAAATTCAATGCTTTAGCAAGTGCCTCATCTGCTTGCGCAACATATTGTGTATCATCACCACTTGAGATATTTGCTCGAGCAATACCTACATATGCCAATGCGAATTTTGGATCTGCAGTTGCTGCCTGATTTGCATAATCGAGAGAAGCTTGCACATCATAATTTGAATAGAGAGCAATACTACTGAGACCGTACAATGCTTCAGCTTTCACACGAACATTTGTTGTGACGTTCACGGTCTTTTTGAGAAGAGGTTCGGCATCTTTGAATTTGCTCTCCCGCATATACACACGAGCAAGGTTTATGAGCGCCTGATCATCATTATCATTGAGAGCAACAGCGGCACTGAAGTCGGCTTTTGCTTTTTCGATATCGCCAGACAAGTCATATGCATGACCTCGGTGGTAGAGAACAACGGCATTCTTTGGATCAATAGAAAGGGCCTTATTGTATGAATCAATAGCCTCTGTGAACTTGTTCATAATTTCATATCCGTATCCAATGATTCGATATGAATCCACATTGCCTGGCTCCAATGTGAGGGCCTCTGTAGCAGTATCAATAGCTAGTTGACCGTATTTTTGCTCTTGGAAATCAATACTACCCTTCTGAGCATATGTAGAAGCAAGGACATTCAACGCAGAGGCGTCCCTTGAGTTTCCTTTCACCAAACTTTCAGCTTGAGCAATGGCAGCATCCAAGTCATTTGAATCGAATGCAGATTTGATAGGCGTGAGTTCTGGAGAATCTTCATCAATAACAACCTGTGGCGTGAAATATGTTGTGCGAACAAACCGAATGCCACCAAATACTATCGCAACCAAGGCGACCAACCCGAGAACAATAAGAATGCGCTTCTTCATAATGATAATTAAAATTTAAATGCCGAACATAGCAAATAATTGCCGTTGTTTATAATGCTTTTATTATATCACTTTTTTACCCTTGGGAAGTGCCGCCATCTACATAAACAACAAATTCCTATTAAAGTCCTCCGCATCAGTACGGGTGCGCTCGCCTTCGAGGGCTTGCTTGGTAGAAGCAAGGTAGACGACACGCTTTGAAAACTTTTGTTCGAGGAGGTCAATCTGCCGATGAATACTCTCGAATCTATCAATGCGATCTGTTGTGCCAAAGAGGTCTTGTTGCCTTGCATGATGTCTGGTGATATTCAACAACATAATACCAGTCGTTCGATAGAGCACCCCTTTCTTGTATACATCATCAAATTTCTCGCGAACAAACGGCAGAATCATCTCAGGAATATTCGTTGGTGCAGGCAATATAATCGTCGCAGTCATATATCTGAATTCTGCGGTCTTGAGAAAGAAGACAATCTTTGCGGCGACGAGATTATAATGACGCGCTTTCACACAGGCATCTTCTGCGTGTTTGGATAATTCAGAAAGCAAGAATGCCTTGTCGTTTGTATTCGGATTAAATGATCGTGTTTTCTGAATAGATGAATACGTCGTCTTCAACTTTGGATCTATTTCGAGTACTCGTTCGCCATGCAGTTCTTGCCAGATATGCACATAATTGATTGAGAGGTTGCGCGTCACCCATTCGATGGATTGTCGAGCAAAATCTTGTGCCGACACAATACCTTTTGATTTCAAATACGCTGTTGTTCTGTATCCAATACCCCATATTTTTTCGATAGGAAATGTTGTGAGAAATTCTGATATCGTTGATTCCTCAATGATAGTGAGTCCATTTGGCTTCACCCACTTTGATGCGACTTTGGCGAGCACCTTTGTCGGAGCGATACCAATAGATACGGTGAATCCTAATTCTTGTTGTATCTCATGTTTGATGCGTTCAGCGATTTGGCGATACGACATCTTGAGTGTTCTATCGAGTCCGGTGAGATCAGCAAAACATTCATCGATACTGTATTCTTCGACATCGTCTGCATATCGACGAACGATTGCAAACATGGCGTCAGAATAATTGAGATATGCGGTGTAGTCACCTGGCAAAATGATAACCTTCGGAAAGCGTTTGCGCACGGTGAATATAGGCATGCCTCGCGTGATGCCCAAGGCTTTGGCTTCATACGAGAGCGCAGATACGATGCCTCGTTCTTCACCCGTGACAACGGGAAGTCCTTTGAGACGCGGATTTTTAGCTATTTCTACACCGACGAAAAAAGCATCACCATCCATGTGAAGGAGCACTTTTTTCTTTTGCATGGCAGAGGTCATGCATATAGTATAGGTGAACATCTGTTCACTTACTAGGGGGCGGGGTGTGTAAAGATATTAGTGGGATTCTTTTACGACCTCCCACACACGGCTCCATCTTTTCCAGCGCTTTTGAACTTCTGTTTTGGAAATCTTCATAAAATATTCATCGCGGGTTTCGTCCACTTTTTCGTATGATATGAGAGGTACTTTTCTCGTATCGAAGACATAATAAAATTCATCATCGAATCCATATACAAAGAGCACATGATCCAATAATCCACCGAACGCCATAGCAATATCGAGACCAACAGCATGTCCGTTCTGCACGCCCTCTTCTACCCTCTGTGTGGCCTCACTGTATGTCATCCGAGAACACAGCATCGCACGGACAAATGTTGTAAACGAATTGATGTGTCTGTCATTGATGGTGAGAGATAGTCCTTTTGATTGCAAGAGCTTCGGAAGTCGCATAAATTGAATCTGCATCCACGCAAGACTTGCGGGCACGGAAATGCCAAACAACCCTGTTGATTCTATTATTTGAGGATTATTATGCTCCGGATTGAACTCTTGGGGATAATAATAGTGAAGCGCGTAATACAAAAAGTCTCGTCCACAGCGATTTTTCACATATGCGCCGTGCACTTTTTCTCGTTCGACAAAGCCGAAGTTTGGGAGGTTGAGGGGTATGGTGGGCATAGTGGTATATGAGGAGTATACAACAAGTACTCAAAAAGTTGAGCTTTTGGTTAAACAATCTCGCAGTCTAAATAGAGAGCAGCATGATCGGATACCTCCTCTGGGAGGGCTCAAACTGGGCTCGGTCACCAGTTCTTTTTGCTTCGCAAAAAGCCTGTCGACCCCGCCTCACTCGGCAAGATTCGCTTCGCTCATAACTTGCCTTTGCTCCGGCTTTCTCACCCTTATCATACCAGCCTAAGAAAAAAAGAAAACGTACCTCGCATAGCTCGGTACGTTCCTTTTTTTCTGGCTGGGAGACTAGGGCTCGAACCTAGATTAATGGATCCAGAGACCATTGTCCTACCATTAGACGATCTCCCAATGTGCTTCTGGACCTTCGACGGCCACGTCCCCTTCCTCGACATGACCTCTCTGTGATATCCAAAGCGTGTCACCAGAATACCGCTTTTTTTGGTAAAAATCAACA
>CAZCNA010000029.1:0-6146 GCA_964500215.1 uncultured Candidatus Saccharibacteria bacterium
AAATAAATAATCGCAATAACAAGCATAAAGATACCCATGGCATTTGGATAAAGAGGAACGAGAAGTGCATATCCTATACCCGCATATGTAATTCCGTTGAGTGCCGTAAACAATCCATCGGACTCATCAGAAATTTGCTTTCGAAGTACATGATGGAGAAGTCCAGAGATAAGATACATTCCAAAATAGAGAGAAATGAAGAGGAATACCATCATTTTGTCTGTCATCATATTCATCGCTGTGCTGTACCACGCCATTGTGAGTAGGGCAGTACAGATAACGCCAACGAGGTTGAGTTTTGTCCATTTGTACCAATATGCGATTGATGCTGTTCCGAGGTTGATAACAAGGATATATCCAAAGTACGACATTGGATCAATTTTGTATAAAGACATTATGAGAGGCGTCAAAAACGCACCAGCAAAAGCAAGTGCCGCCAACGGCTGAGACTTGAGAGAAACACTAATGGCTACAGTAATGGCTGTAATGATGAGAAGAAGAACTGTCGCCGCACTATTTGAAATCAAATGATAAAATCCATATGAAGCGAATGTTGTGAGGAAGAGCACTGCAAAACCACCTCCTGTGAGTGTATCTGCATATTCACTATATCGGTCTCGTAGACTCATTCCAAGCACAATTGCCAACACACCAACTGCATATCCGAGGATAACACGTCCAGTTACAGTGATGAGATTTGTATCAAACGCATATTTCAAGAAAAATGCGAGTCCAATAAATACCGCAGCTATTCCGAGAATAGCGAGAATTTTTCCACCTGTTACTTCATCAAATCCAGAAGACGGCGCAACAAACTGTTGTACGGGTGGTTGTGGTACAGGTACGGCTGAAGATATCGGCGTAGGGATAGGGGCAACAAGAGGAGTAGTTTGTGTAGTAGAGGCTACAACCTGTGGTTGCTGATAAGACGGTGCAGCAGACGCAACAGTAGAAGCAGGATTGTTTTGTGTTTTATGTGTAAGTTCCTTTTCTATTGCTGATAGACGATTATTCAGTGATATGTACAGAATAACGACAATTACTAAAACTATAAATGTAAACATACTATATAGTATATCACTCATATAAAAATTCGTATGACACAGTGCGTCTATCAATTAGACAATGAACACTCTGTAAGAATGTAGCCGAATATGAGTCATATAGTGTACAATTACACGTACAATGTCCGAACAACCCGCCCAGACACTCAAAAAGAAGGCTAATATATTCGATATTTTGGCATCATACAAACTCGGCATTACGGTGCTCGTCCTTTTGGCGTTGGCCAGCAACATCCCAACTCTCATTCTTCCGAAGGTAATTTCTCGGGCTGTAGACTCGTTTGTTCGGGGCACATTCAATTATGCGACGGTAACGATCGATTTCATGATATTGGCAGTGGCGATTCTCTTATTTACATTCTTGCTCAACGTTGTGCAGACCTATGTATCAGAGAAGGCTGCACGTGATCTTCGTACACAGCTTGCAGCAAAGATTTCCCGAGGCAGCTATTTATTTATTGAAAAATCAAATCCATCTGCGCTGCTCACATACCTCACGTCTGATGTGGATTCAGTCAAAATGTTCGTGGGACAGATTATTTCATCTCTCATTTCGTCACTCATCATTATTATCGGAGCGAGCATTATGCTCCTTTCGATCAACTGGAAACTGGGATTGGCTGTGATGATCATTATTCCGATTATTGCAGGTACGTTTTTTGTGATTTTTGGAAAAGTGCGTGTGTTGTTCCTCAAGAGCCGCGAAATTATCGACTGGCTCAACAAAGTGATCAATGAAAGTATTTTGGGCGCAACACTCATTCGTGTAGTGAATTCAAAAGACACTGAACATGAAAAGTTTGAGGCTGCAAATAGAGAATCGCGTGCGCTCAGTCTCAAGATTTTGGGATATTTTTCGGCCATGATTCCAATCATTACATTTGTATCTAACTTGGGAACGCTCATTATTTTGATTCTCGGTGGATATTTCGTTATCAATCACACCATGTCTATTGGTGACTTCACTGCGTTCAATGGATATGTGGCAATCTTTATTTTTCCGATTTTGGTGGTTGGATTTATCACAAACCTCATCGCGCAATCTGCCACATCATATGAACGAATTCGTACAATTCTCGATGCAGAAGATGTTGTAGAAACCGGCAAGATGAAAAACGAGCTCAAGGGTTCCATCGCTGTCAAAGATGTGACAGTGTCATACGGTGAAAAGTCAGTATTGAAACAAGTGAGTTTTGAAGTGAAGCCAGGAACGCGTACGGCTATCATTGGTCCAACTGCAGCGGGAAAGTCGCAGCTCCTTTATCTATTGACGAATCTCACCGTACCAACATCTGGTGTGATTGAATATGATGATATTCCTGTATCTGATTATGATAATGAGATGCTCCATCGTCAGATTGGCTTTGTGTTCCAAGACAGTATTATGTTCAACCTCAGTATTCGAGAAAATATCGCGTTTAGTGATACGGTGACGGATGAGTCTTTGGCGAAGGCCATCGAGACAGCGGAGCTCAAAGAGTTCATCGCCACATTGCCCGAGGGATTGAATACAATCGTGTCAGAGCGTGGTTCAAGCCTTTCTGGAGGTCAGAAACAACGTATTATGCTTGCACGTGCGCTCGCATTGAATCCAAAGATATTGCTGTTGGATGACTTCACTGCGCGCGTCGACACGAATACAGAGCAACGTATTTTGGCAAATATTGCGAAAGCATATCCTGATTTGACGCTTGTTTCAGTGACTCAAAAAATATCTTCAGTCGAGTCATATGATGAAATTATTCTCCTCATGGAAGGAGAAGTATTGGCCAAGGGCACACACGCAGAACTGATGGAGACATCACCTGAATACGTACAGATTTATAATTCACAACGAAGTACAAACGCATATGAATTACGAACTTAATACAACAGAACAGAACAAGAAAAAGGTGAGTACCTTCGCAGGTGTAAAAAGCTTGTGGCCATTGCTTCGTGATGAAAAAATGAACCTCATATGGGCATTCGCGGCCATTTTGGTGAACGCACTCATCAACCTCTTTGGTCCATTCCTCATCGGTCACACCGTGGATACGTATGTATTGAAGGGCAATTACCGCGGAGTGGTGATGTATTCAATCATTCTGCTGGCACTCTTTGGTGTTGGTTTGGTGGCCAGTTATTTGCAAACAAAGTGGATGGGAAGTGTCAGTCAGCGAACTCTCTTTAAACTTCGACGAACTATTTTCAATAAATTACAGGAGCTTCCTGTTGCGTTTTTCAATCAGAACAAGGCGGGGGATCTCATTTCTCGAATCAACAACGATACGGATAAACTCAATCAATTCTTTTCTCAATCATTGATGCAGTTTATCGGAAGTATCTTTATTATGATTGGTGCTGGTATATTTTTGCTCACAATCAATTTCGAATTGGGTGCAGCGTCGCTCGTGCCCGCAGTTGTCATCCTGATTATTACGCAAATCATGTCTCCGTGGATCAAGCGTAAAAACGCTGCGAACCTAAAGAATGTCGGTGGACTCAGTGCCGAAATCCAAGAAAGCCTCAATAACTTCAAAGTGATTGTAGCGTTCAACCGTCGTGATTATTTCCGAAAAAAGTTTGAAGAATCAAACGAGTCAAACTACAAAACTGCTGTGACTGCGGGTATTGCGAATACATTCTTTACACCGATCTATACATTCGCCGCAGGAGTGGGACAGTTGATTGTGGTTCTCTTTGGAATATACCTCATTTTGCATGGTCAATTCACACTCGGTTTGTTCATCAGTTTTCTTTCATATATCAACAACTTTTATGGGCCGCTTCGTCAGTTGGCATCATTGTGGTCAAACTTTCAGACGGCCATGGCCGGATGGGATCGTATTGCTGCTATTCTCGCGATGAAAACAAATCTCAATACTATGGATGTCGCTCAATCAGAGACATATGAGCATCCAGGAGTGCTCTCATTCAAAAATGTGCATTTCGGATATCCTGGTGGAAATGAAGTATTGCATAATATCAGTTTCAATTTGGAACAAGGGAAGACATACGCGCTCGTTGGTCCAACAGGAGGGGGCAAGACAACTACCGCGTCTCTCATGGCCAGAATTTTTGACCCAACAAAGGGAATCGTCTTTTTGAACGGCCGAGATATACGGACATACACAGCCGAGGAACGCACACAAAAAATTGGCTTCATTTTGCAAGAGCCATTCTTGTTTACAGGAACAGTCCAAGAAAATATTGTGTATGGTAACGACAAATATCAGGCATATACAAAAGAAGAATTAGAAGCCGTTATCAAATCAGAAGGCCTCGAGCAATTGCTCTCATGGTTTGATGAAGGATTGGATACACCCGTAAAAACAGGGGGAGATAGTATCAGTCTCGGTCAACGACAGCTCATTGCGTTTGTTCGTGCCGTGCTCCGACATCCAGATATTCTCATTCTTGATGAAGCAACAGCGAATATCGACACTGTCACAGAGCAACTTCTCGAAGACATTTTGAAAAAGCTTCCCGCAACGACAACGCGCGTTATTATCGCGCATCGATTGAATACTATTGAAAATGCAGATGAAATATTCTTTGTGAATGCAGGAAAAATCATCGAGGCTGGTTCAATGGAACACGCCGTTGATATGCTCCTTCACGGAAATCGAAAAAGTTAGATCTTATTTCTTCAATACTCGTAGAAATACAATCGTCACAAAGATACTAAGGAGAATCGGTGCATAAAGAGGAAGTGCGATAGCGAATGCAAATGGTTTCCATAACGCGATATATCCCGTCGTGAGAAGCGTTCCAAGTCCCATATTGAGAGCCATGAATACACGCCATCCTGGGTTGGTTGTGTGTGCTGTTTCGTCCGTGATTCGATAGAATCGCGCTTTATTCAAGGCGTATACGAGTACAGCCAATCCTACAACAATGCCTGCATTTCCGTATGACCACATAATAGTAATTGCGGACACGACGTACATAAGTGTACTGATGATGAGAGTTGCCCGTGCCCCGAGGACTGTAGCGATTGAGGCGATGTTTCCTTCTCTATCATAGACAATGTCTTGGATTGCGCCGAAGGCATGACTGGCAATACCCCAAAGCGCATAGGCGATGATTGCCGGAATATATGTATGAATAGTGAGTGAACCTCCAGCGTAGAGAATACCGAAGAGAAGTGGCGTTACGAAGTGACAGCTCGAAGTGAATGAATCCAAAAACGGAATTTCTTTGAATCGAAAGGGGATGGCGCTGTATGCCACTACCATAAACAGTGAAAACAAAAATACGATGGTGCTCCACAATGAACCTGTCCATATGAGCACTGCAATGAATGGCACTGTCCATCCGATAATCTGCAACCAGAGGCGTTGAAGTTCTTGTTTTTGTAATTGGGCACCTTCAACAGATGCTTTTCGAGGATTCTTTATATCAGATTCATAATCGAATATGTCGTTGATGCCATACATCGCGAGATTGTATGGAAAGAGAAAAAACAACACTCCTACAGCAAACATCCACGTATATGTTGGCGATACGAGTATCCAGCCTGCGGCAAAAGGAAATGCCGTATTTACCCATGAGAATGGTCGTGATGCAGAATAGGCTTTAAGAAATGCGTTCATAATATGTATTGAGTGAAATAGTTAATAAAACAATTGCAATCGTATAACTGAAATCTTCGATTGGAATACCCCAAATCGTGATTCCTGAAATCATATTCGTAGTGTATGTCACGATGGGTATTGTCACCAGCATCTTATCAAACACAATAGTCAATACGAGCATGATGCCAAACGCAATCCAGGTTTCTCTTTGTTTGAATATGTGAGTTTTGAGAATCACATTGCACAAAAGGGCAATTGCAATCAGACAACAAGCGAGAAGTGAATAGATCATTGTAGTTTTTGATTAGCAAAATATATGCGAATGCTTTTGTGAAGAACGAGGGTGAAGTAGGGCAAAAAGAACAGCAGAACGAGCTCTTCAATCGGCATATCTGGTGTGCCGATAAAGAGACCTGAAACAAATGACGGATTGGTATGAAATATATTGAGATAGATTCCAGCGATATCACTCAGAATGAGAAGAGCCATTGCCGCAAAGATAGGCACCAATGCCTTTCGTCCTGAG
>CAZCNA010000030.1:0-5576 GCA_964500215.1 uncultured Candidatus Saccharibacteria bacterium
GAATATAAACAAGAAGACGTTGTTGGAAACAATCACAAAGCATTATGATGAGAATCGTATCTTCATGAAACATGTTAGCGAATCTCTTAATGAATCTCTTGAGATTTTGTCTGGAAAATCTCAGGAAGTGGTTGCGGAGGCGGAGGTGGAAGTTATGTGAGTGGTAGTGTGAGTGCTCCAGTAGTGACTGGTAGTTATAGTCCTGGTGGTGGATCATCTGGCGCAAACAATGGCTCAAATGGAGCTGGAGCACAATCTGTGTCAACTGGATCAACAGCCCCTCTTTCATTCAATAATGGCGCACTTCCACGAGTAACTCTTCCTATCGGCTCATTCGCTCCAATTGATTTGAAGGATTTGCCAACATTCGGAGGAACAGGCAAGAACGCATTCAGTTTCGTACCAAAGATTGATAACTTTGTATTTTCAGGATTACCTGCTGATGTGGTAGATAGATTAGCAGCATATCCTTCTGCTGATATTTACCTTAAATCTCTCGGCCTCAAAACTGCACAGGACCTTATCAATATTCGCTTGAGACCACTCAATTTGAAGGGAGAAATGCCTGAAGGTCTCTTCATGCTCAGAGTGAATGGCAAGGCTGTGAATACATCCTTGACTGGAGACAAGAGCGCCAAAGCCTTCCAGTTGGCGCAAGCGACATTGGGAGATGAGGTCACTGTTCGTCTCAATGTGAGCGAAGATGTGAAGGGGGCAATCAGTGGCAAGTTCAATGGCCAGACCGTCACATTTAGTCGTCAGGGCTCTGTGGCGGAGGCACGACTTGTTCTTCCTGAGAAAGCGGGGCGATACATGCTCACTTCAAACAGAGCAGCATTCGGCCTTGCGATTGACTTTGCAAATGCCCCAACCAAGGCTGTGACAAGCCCTGATGCAAAGCCAAAAGGTGGAATAATTCGGTGGTTGAGTTCGTTGGGGTCTGGTATACTATCATTAATAAGAAAATAAATTATAAACGTACATATATGGTTACTATAGAATCTGGAGTTTTGGATAGAACACGAATGGTCTCTAACATTCTCATGATTGTTTTGCTTATTGGAAACATCTTTTTCAGTATCCAATATGCAGAAAGTCTCAAGAAAGAGGCCGTACCGGTAGAAGACAAGTCAGAATTGCGACTTCAAGCATCACGATTTTTGAAGGCGTTCATCGATATTGTGCTCAATACAGATGGACCAATTGCATTCGAAGATCGAGTAAAGCTCGAAAACGATATTCGACAGATGCACGATGTTGATCTCATCAAGCTATGGGATGCATTCGTAGGTAGCAAAGATAGCAAGGCAGCTCAAGAAAATGCTATCAAGCTTATGTCTATGCTCGCGACAAAGATGCTTTAATTTGAATGTTTTTTGTAAAACATAGTACGTAATGTCCACTATTCAATCACAAAAGAATACATGGCGGTATGGATCAGCTCTCAAAATTATTATTGAGGTTTGTGCTGTGATGGTATTTGTAACTGGATTTGTATGGACAATTACACAGGCAGATATATTGCAGGTGCAGGAAAGAGGAGAAGAAAAGAACTTCAGTGCCATTGGAATTATTTCTGCTATTGAAGGAACATCCTTTACAATTACTGATGCAAAGAACGGAAAAGGAGATGATCATCTTACATATACCTTTGATTCCCAATTTGCAGAAAAGATCGAAACAAACAAGTATGAGCCGATTTCACTTGCTCAAATGAGTGTTGGAGGAAAAGTTATTGTTCAAGGAAAAGACAAAGATGGTGCTATTGTAGTTAATCGAATTATATACTTTGGTACCGTACAAGAACCATCTTTGGTTGATGAACATGCAACAAGTACAGATTCTCTTGCTGCATCTTCTACAGCTACGTCAACTGACACAGGGGCAGATACATCCACTGCGACAACAACAGAGACAGCTGCGACATCAACGGACACAGATTCAGGTGACGGAGCAACAACACCTGCAGATGTACCTCCGGCAGCTGATGCTAACGGAACAATAACAAGTTCATCTACTGAACATACAACACCTGTAGACCCAGCTCCTGCAGTGTCAGAGCCAACACCGGCTCCTACACCTACTGAAACACCGGCAGCTGATCCTGCACCGGCTCCAGCAGCAGACCCAGCACCTACGCCAACTCCAGCGAACTAATTTTTAGATAAAGTCAGTACCATATAGCAAGAAAGCCCCAGTTAAGGGGCTTTCTTGTATCATTGATGATTTACGACTTTTTACTATTGTTTTTTTACAAACCAGAAGAGACCACATCCATACAACTCTGCATTTGCTTGTTCTTTTGAAGCATGTTCGATAATTCCTCCATCAGCAGCATGTTCAGGAATAAGTGAAAATTCTTTTAGAGTAAATTCAGGAAAATAACTCACAATTTGTTCATAACTATAAATTCGGTGGGCGTTAAACATGATGCGAGGCTTTCCCACTGGAGTTACAAACAAAAGTGTTCCTCCTGTACGAACCACTCGCTTGAGTTCGTTTATTGCCTTTATATCACCTTCAGGATCTATTGGATCACCATAACGGCCAAGGCCAATATGCTCTACGGTGTGCATGCATGAGAGAGATTCCAGTTCATTGTCTTGGAAGGGAAGATGCATGAGATTACCTTCTTTGCTCTGCAGATTTGATAGGTGAAGATCAGCAGGACGATAATCATAAAAATGTACCGGTATAAATGCAGATACAATAGCGCAAAAATAGAGGCTTGAAGAAATGTCTACATGAAATTCAGGATTAATTTCTTTAACTTTTCGAGCTGCCCACGCTGTGTGATACACATAATGTCGATCAAATCCTGTGAGTGTCGTTTTGTCGAACACTTGTGGAAATACATCTTTTAAGTGAACAGAAAATCTTTTCGAAAGGTCCATTTTTTTGAATGTTTGATAATCCTTTGCAATGAGTGCAAACAATGGCGCATATATGATGCGTTTTGTTAGTTTGAGTGCTTTTTTGATATGTTTTTTCATTGATGTATCTTCAGATTATTTGATGATTCGGGCAACACTGTTTTTTATTTTTTTAGAAAGATGAGTTGGGCCGTTTCCGAGCAAAAGAGTGATGAGTTTGGCATAATTCCATATATGAAGTGGTGCGATTTTGATTGCTTGTTTCAAGTGCTTGATTGCCTCTTTTCGTTCGCCTTTATAAATATGAAGACCTGCAATGGAGTTGAGAATATTATTATAACTTATTGGGAATTTTTTGAGCGTCTTTTCATATTTTGAAATGATGTGCTGCAAATCATTTATTCGTTCTTGGGCAGAAGATCTGATGCTTGAGGTATTATGATCATGAACATGATAGGTAACCAAAATATCAGGCAAAAATGCATAGGGAACATCATGAGCCATCATTCGTGTCACCATATCGAAATCTGCAAACATCTTGAGTCGCGTATCGAGAGAACCAACACGGTCAAGTGTGGATTTCTTTATGCACATCATACTGAACGTATTGAAATAGTTTCCAGCAAGCACATCTTTCTTTGGAAGATTGCCGTTTTTGAGATGAAGTTTTGCAGGAGTAACGTGTGTTGTCTTGTCATTGATGTGTTCAACGTTAGACGCCAAAAACTCTACTTCTGAATTTTCTGTGAAGAAATCATGCATTCGTTCGAGTTTGTGAGGCTTCCATTCATCGTCATGATCTAGAAAAGCAATGTATGCACCTCGGGCCGTTGTGATACCAATATTTGTTGGTACTGTTGGTCCACCTGAATTGGGAGTTGTGATGATTCGAATCCGTGCGTCCTTGTCAGCGTATCGCTTGAGGATATCAGCGGTCTTGTCATTTGACCCATCATCGACAACAATAAGTTCAAATTCAGTGAATGTCTGGTGCAACACACTGTTTAGTGTACGCTCGATGAAGCGCTCAGCGTTATATGTAGGAATGATGACACTAAAGAAAGGTGAAGACATAAATATTATATAAGAAAGGGAAGTTCACGGTCTTTGGCAGAAACCTGTGGTTTTGAAACACCCCAATCAATATCGAGTGTGGGATCATCGAATCGGATGCCTCCTTCTGCCGTTTTTGTGTACTCTTTTGTACACGCATACAGAAAGTACGCCTCATCTGAAAATACAGAAAATCCATGGGCAAAGCCTGGTGGGATATAGATGAACGTATTGTCCTCGCCGGCGAGGTCTATCCACTGTATTTTCTTGTATGTGGGTGATTCAGGTCGCATATCGACGAATACGTCACGTACATTGCCTGCAATGAGGTATACGAGCTTTCCTTGAGCAAATTCGCCATGTTGATAGTGTAGACCTCGGATGACGTCCTTCTTTGAGTACGACATATTATATTGAGGAAAGCTACCGGGTAGGCCTATTTTTTTGAATTCTGAAATTTTGCCTATTTCCATGAAATAGCCTCGTTCATCATAGAATTTGTCTGATTTTACCAATAGCACATCGGGCATATCGGGGAGGGGGGTAACTGTGAAAGCCATATGGGAGTAGTGTATACCGTTCTCTTATATTTTTCCAGTCTGTGTTACTATTTGTGTTGATGAAAACCGCTCAAGTCGAAAAGGCTATAGATCGTGCTGAACTGCTTATTCAATTTCCGTTTTACCTGCCAATGAAATGGTATATAAAAAAGCATTTAGCTACAAAAGAGGGAAGACAACAACTATATCTGCGGACGCAATCATTTTTTCCTTTTCGAAGACTTAGTGTGTATATTCTCGATCATATCTTTGTTGAATTAACCAAAGAATATACATTACCCTCATATCAAGTTCTTGCTGGCTTTGTCATGGATCTCAAGCATCTTGTTGGAAATTGGAGATTCGTTAGACGTGTATTTGAAACAAATTATAAGTACACACTGCAGCACATAGCAGATGTGCTTTCTGATGGAAATAAAACAATAGAGTCTATTATAGACATTGGTTGTGGATCAGGAATGCTCACAAATGAAATAAAAGAGTTGCATCCGCTCATGAATGTTGTTGGGTTTGATATGCGGGATGAAACTATCGAATACAATAAAATACTTTTTCCAAATGTAGACTGGCAATGTATGTCGTCGCTTGATGCGTATATGAATACTATCAAGAAAGAACACACCCTCTTGATTTTAAATGGCGTCATTAATTTTATGAAAAAAGAAGAACTTGAACATATTCTTCGATTGGGTTGTTCTACAATCGTCTGGTTTTACCACACAGGTATCGAGGATTTATCACGGATGAATGCTTCCGGCGAGTATATTTTAGATAAAGAGAGTGATCATTATGTGCACTACAATTTGCCACGATTCTTATCTGAGCATCAATATACATTTGTATATGACGCATTTAAACACAAACAAGGAACAGGCTATTTCATACATGGCGTAAGTCAAAAGAACAACTAGATCTTTTTTGTTATATAAGCTGGGTTGTTCCACGCTGGATTACCTTGGTCCATAAAATCGATTTTAGAATAGTCGAAATCCGTGAGTCTATAGTTGGTCCATTCAGCAAAATAAGGGCGTTCTTGGCAGACGATACCAGCAAGAGCATCAATTCCTGCACCAATATCTATAAATACTGC
>CAZCNA010000031.1:0-5549 GCA_964500215.1 uncultured Candidatus Saccharibacteria bacterium
CGGTCCATTCCATAATACAAATTTTGCAGTTGATACAATCTTTTTGATTTCTTGCACTGATGCAGGACCAATATCGACAATGACATCTTCACCTGAAACTTCTGTTGGAGATTTTATTGAAATATCATTTCCGTTTTTAACAACAACATCTACGGGAAGCACAAGGCGTTGATCTCCGAAATGTTCTTTGAGATTAAAGTTTCCATCTGAAACGAGAGACTTCGCCACATTCACGCCTTTCTCTTTGAAGAAGTTATTTGCGAGGGCTCCGCCTACAAAAATGTAATCTGAGATAGTGAGGAATTTTTCAATGAGCGGAATTTTTGTTTCGAATTTTGCGCCACCCAAGATAAACACGAATGGTCGAGGTGGGTTAAATACAGTAGTGAGGTGTTCTATTTCTCCGAGAAGTTCGAAGCCTGCATACCGTGGAAGAAGCTTTGGAAGTGCCACAACAGAGGCATGTGGTCGGTGAGATACAGAAAATGCATCATTCACATATACGTCGGCATAAGAAGCGAGCTGTTTAGCAAAATCTTCATCATTCTCTTTTTCGCCTTTTTCTGTTCGGAGATTCTCAAACAATACAACGTCGCCATCGTTCATTGAATCAATGGTTGTACGTGTCTCTTCATTGAGAAAATCTTTAACAAAACGTAATGGGAAATGTGACTGTAGATAGGTCGCAACAGGTTCGAGTGTCTCTCCACTCTTTCCCTCTATATGTGAAATGAGTATGAGTCGAGCTCCTGCCTCTCTCAAAAAAGTAATAGTCGGAAGGCTTTTTTGAATACGGAGATCGTCCCCAACGATGCCATTCTGAATCGGAACATTGAAATCAACACGAACAAATACTCGTTTTCCTTTAAGATCTTTTGCATTCGCTATTGATTGAATATCCATAAAATACGATTAAATTATATTGCTGATTATTTATTCTTTTTTGATTTTTTCTTGAGCTGAATCTTTTTTCGAGGAACATCAATTGCATCAAACAATGCACTAAATGTTTCTGCTTCCCAACTCGCTCGTCCGACGAGAAGTCCGTCCACTTCCCCGTTCCACAAAATATCATGTGCGTTTTCCGCAGTAACTGAACCGCCATAAAGCACTGGCACAATCGAAGAAATTGTATCTCCCCATGATTCTTTCAAAAACTTTTTTATATAAATCACCATTTGGTGAAGATCATGTGACGTCAATGCATCAGAACTTTTTTGGCCGATGGCCCACACAGGCTCATAGGCAATTACAAGTTGTGAAAACTGAGATCGTGAAAACTGACGTGTTGCTTCTTTGAGCTGTTTTTTTATTTCATTCAAATAATCACCGTGCTCGTCGCGTTCTTTTTCTCCAACGCAAAGCACAATAGTCATATCTGTTTTGAGTGCTTGTGAAATTTTTGTCGCAATAATTTCATCGGTGTCCCCTGCATTGCGTCGCTCTGAATGACCGATGATGGCAATTTGTGCTCCTGATGTTTCAAGCATTGAAGAACTGCTTTCTCCCATCCGTGAACTTTCACCATAGGCAGAGACGTCCTGGGCACCAACTGAGATTTTTCCTTTTTTTGAAAGCTGCGCGAGTGGATAGAGATAAGGAACCGGAGGACAAATGACCACTTCGACATTCTTGTGTTTTATAGCAGATTTTTTGATTCCCAAAAAACGTTTTTTTGCTTCTGTGAATGTACTTGGCGTCATTTTCCAATTGCCAATAATGAGCGGTTTCTTATGTTTCTTCATATTTCAAAATTATATCAAATAAAACTGAACTCCGTCTCTCGACTTTTCTCAAGTAGTGTGTGAAATGTGTGAATACATCTGAAGATCGCCAAAATGTGACTTTTTTAAGATTTTTGGACTATTGTGGGACTTTTTGTGTCACTATTCTGATACTTCTGTCCATTTAAGGAGACCGTATCCACCAGAAGGACCACTCACGAAGGTTGGACTGGCAAGACCCTGATCATATGTAACGGTACTACCACCGTTTATAACCAGTCTATTGCCCACTGCAGCATTAATTGCCGCTCCTCCGGTAAGTTCTACTGTACCCTTTTGAGCATTTGCGGCGATAGCGCCAGCCCCTCCACTAATATTGATGGCGCTATCGCCGCTACAACCTACATCATTTGGACATTTACTCGTTGAAACAACAAACAGATAGCTTCCTGCTGTACCAGACCCTACAGAGCCTCCACCATTTATCTTTATAATACCGTCAGAAATGACCGTTTCACTACTTTTGCCATAAGTAGACGGAAGGCTCAATTTTCCTCCTCCTGTCACAGTAAAATTTCCTTCTACCCATATTGGACCCGTCAAAACGAGTGTTCCTCCACCATCTACTGTTAAATTACCTGTTATTTTCTTTGGCCCAAGCGTTGCACCGGCATATCCTACCGTATAATTTCCATTTATTGTGCCACCAGAAGCGGCTTCGTTTTTCCAAGCTTCCATGTTCGCATCAGAATATGGCAATGCCTGCGGTGAAGCACTACCTCGAGATGTATTACATGCCTTATTATTGTTGGTTCCTGTCGTACAATACAGACCACCTTGTACTGTTGCACCTTTTATAACAGAAGCCCATGCATCTCCAATACCCGCAGTACCGATGAGTACACCTGTAGCATAATTTGCACCACCAATCTGTGATGTAATACCACCTGTGAATACTCTAAAATACTCATCTAAGCTTGTACTGCTCCATGACTCTGTATATTCACCTTTTTTAGCTACGCCCGTTGTATACGCAGCATTTGCAGCAATCGTATAATATTCCGATGCATTATTTGAATTCATATCTAACACAATCCAATAAGTTGTGTCAGGAATAAGTGATGTCACATTCGGAACAACTACTTCTGCCCATCCATAACTCGTTGTCACCAAACCTGAATTCAATGTCATGGTACCAGTTGGAATCACCGTTGTACTTGGTGAACCATTATTATCTACCACAATTCGAACAGTAATGTTTGCGGGCGTACCTGTTTTCTTTATATAAAATTGAATTTTGTTGAGGGGCGATGTGGTAGAGATTTGAAAACTTTGTGCAACATCTTGTGACGCTTCAGCATTTCCAAATACAATTGAATTCGTCGGTGTTGTTGGTGTGTCATTCGTCTGATCTGCAGTGAGAGCGGCACTATCAGCAGCGACAGCGGTACCTGTAATAGTAGCGTTGATTGCGTCGATATTTCCATTTGAATATACGTTTCCAATAATCTGTGCGCCACCACTCATAGACACACCACCATCGCCTGCCTGAAGACCATAATTGAATGCGACGCCCGAACCGAGCTCAAGGTTAGCCTCAATTTTGCGTACAAGAGAACCAATTTTACCAATTGCAGACACTACCCGAACATTAGACAGAGTCGTAATTGTGATTGTCGAAGTTCCTGTATTGAGAGATAGTACTTGCCCAGCATCTACAGATTTTGCATTTTTTATTCGATACACCACATCCTCGAGCCCTGACTCCGCATTCACATAACTCTGGAGTGACGAAAATCGTTCTTCTGCCATTCGCACATTATTTGCAATCGGACCTGTTATGCCTACAATAATGATCAGTGAAATAACGAGAAAAAATATCACCGCGATGAGCATAGCCTGACCTTCGTTGTTGTGAATTGATATTTTTTTCATATGTTATTTATATGATCCACGAAGCACCGTTGTCATGTAAAAATTCTTTGTGATTTGTGACGAGGCTGTAGATGCCTGCAATGTATACTCCACCTTTACCGCTTCAGACGAAGTACTCGTAATCTTTCGTACGACAAATGATGTCATGTGTACTTGTGACAATGTGAGCGGTGATCCCGATTCTTCATTCTCTTTTACAAACAACCGCTCATTTTCTATATAAAATGTAACGCTCGATGTTCCAGCGTTCACCTTGAGCACACCAGGATTAACATTGAAGGTTGAAGTTGCCACATCAATAGTATCTGCGAGACGCACCTCCCTCTCGATACGATCGGACGCAAGCATTGCAGACTGTTCCACCGCATGTACGGCACGAATATTTTTGTATGAAGTCGTGAGCCGAAACATTGATTCCATGAGTGCAAGCAAGAGCACTGCGAGCAACGCAATGTAAATAAGCATTTCTATGAGTGTGTATCCTCGTTGTGATTTGTGAGAAAAATGATTCATAGATTAATTCGCATATGTATTAAATAGGTACAGATCAGTGCTCTTTGTCGTTGTCGCGCCTTCATCATTCCACGATACGGATACTGTCACCTTTCTACTTCCTGAATCTACAGATCCGCCAGATGAAACAATATTGAAATTTCCATCACGAGAAACTGAAGAAAGTGTGAATGTTCTATCAAAATAATTATCAATCATTGCGGGAGACGTGGTTGCCACCCACATTGTACCCGTCCAATACAGTCTGTATGCAACGCCAGTTGAGAGCGGGGCTATCGCTGTGCTCCAATCACGGTCTCTGATTGTACGCACAGCTTCGAGACCTTCCCCCACAAGCATTGTCGCTTGCACTCGCGCTGTATTTCGATATGAGATTTTTGCGAGCGCACTATATGCTACGAGAATAGCAATCACTGAAGTCACCATAATTGCACTACCAACAATCAATTCAACCAATGCAAAACCACTTTTGTGATGCCCTGTATTGTTTTTTTGTATGAATTGATTCTTCATAAATACTTGAGACATTATTGAAGCTCGCTTAAGCCACTACTGTATATGATGAGATTGCGGGTTGTAGTACCGCTTTGGAGTTTGAATGTGACGGTGCCTGTGGCACTTGGCTTTCCTGTTACTTTATTAAAATAAAGATCTGTTCCGCCATTAGAAAGGTGTATATCTGAAATGATTACTCTTGATGATAAATTATAAACCATAGTCGTAGATGCAGTCGAGAATACTTTTCCTTGAAATACTTTCACTGATGTCGTAGCAAACTGCACACCATATTCTGTGAATTCATTTGAATTCATCGCCATGCTTCGAGCTCGAAGAACATTAGACACTACTGACTCGGCATCAGAGTCTACAGACTGAAAATTAACAACACTTACGAATACTGTGGCCGTGATTAGAGCCAAGATACCTCCAATGGCAATAACCAAGAGAAGCTCCACCAGTGTAAACGCTCGTTGTTTATTCGTGTGCATATAATATATATAGTATCACTCTCTACCAACTAAATATTGTTCATCACAGAGTACATCGGCATAATCATTGAAACCGCAAAAAATCCTACACCCAAACCAATAATCACCATGAGTACAGGCTCAATAATTGTTGAGAGATCCTTTGTTTTTTCTTCTACTTCATTCTCGTAAAATGAAGCCACTCCCGTGAGCATAGAAGCAAATTTTCCTGTTTCTTCTCCCACACTCATCATTTCTCCCACGAAAATAGGATAAAGCTGTGTTTCTTTTTCAAAAATTGTGGAAATTGGTTCACCTTTTTCTACGACAATCTCTGTTCGCTTGAGAACATCTTTGTAAAAAGAGTTTTGCATTACCTCTCCCGTAATTCGTACCGCCATGAGCAAAT
>CAZCNA010000032.1:0-5521 GCA_964500215.1 uncultured Candidatus Saccharibacteria bacterium
GTAAGTTAAATTAAAGAAAAGAGAAAGGGGGAACGGGAAAGGGGCGCGCCGGACGGCGCGCCCTTTTCATATTATCAGTTATTGTAGCGACTTTTGACAAAAATATATGTGTGAAGTATTGTGAAATTCGGTTGACCTTTTTTACAACCTATTAGCCTATGAAAAAGTTAGTGCATTGGGCAGCCACCATCTATGATGAGTGGTTCCATGGCCCGTCGATGACGGCAGCCATCTGTGGTCATACGACCAAACGGGAGGGGGCAGTCACTGCGCGCGGTAGAACGCAAATTGTGAAGCTTCCTTCAAACAAATTCGACGGGGTGGATTATTGTCTTGATTGTGTCGGCGCTATGACCATTACTTGTGCGTGGTGTCAGCAGCCGATTTTCATTGGAGACTTTGTGATCCTCCTGAGGATTGATGAAGCTCTGCGAATGCCCCACGAGGGTGCAACGGTTTACCAAGACGGTGAATCAAAGCGTTTTGTGGGCTGTTCCTCACAGTTATGTCTTCCGGAAGAAGGAGGCAAGATTGCACGAGAGTTGATGATCGCGCAGGGAGCCATTTGGCTTTCTCCGGGATATGCTCACAAAATCATGCCTGTCAGTCTGGAACAGATGCTCAAGTCTGGCGTCTTCGCCTCATCGCCGGAGACTGTGCAAATCAGTACAACAACTTAATTTTACGAAAGGATTTTAGGAATCAGTGCCGGGTCGCGGATGCGACCCGGCACTTTCATATGTAATAAAAACAAAACAACCAGGTTGCCCTGGTTGTTCTGATTTATGCATTGTACCTATAAGCCGAATTCTGTATGTCGAATGATCGAAACCATCCAACACGATAGTTATTTATCTGGGCCACACATTACTGTGTGGCTCGAGCGGCACCCAATATATCATCCGAAGATGTTATAAAGTACGGCCTTGCACTTAGGTAAGGATTTTGCCGTTTCACTCTCCGTTCGTCATCCAAATAATTGGACACCTTAGCGGAGGATAATCTATTTCATTGCTGAAATAAATCTGAAATTTTTTTCAAAACTTCACGTCACTGCTCGCACCTCTTGGATTACTCCAGACGGGGATTACCCGCTACCGTCCTCCGAACTTCTTGCGAAGTAGGGAAGTGTTCGGACTTTCCTCCCTGTATGTATAAAACACACAGAGCAACTATCCGGTACAACGGTAGTATTATATCACAAAATAGTCAAAAATTCAACAATACCAAAAAGACGCCGAAAATAAACACTTTTTCGTTGTTTCTGTACTCAAAATCATTTATAATAAGCGCATGGATTCAATACGTACAACCATTGAAGAGCCGACTACACAGGCCTCATTATTAGAAAAAATTTCATTTATTCTTCTTGTTATTTTCATCGGGATTGTGCCTCTCTTTGTACTCCCACAACAATTCCTTGGTTTCTTGTATTCAAAGATTGGTCTCGCAACGTATGCAATATTGTTAACATTTGTTGCTACTATTATTACGATCATCCAACAGGGATCAATAACACTGTTGCCAAAGAAGATTCTCGCTGCTGTCGGAGCCGTTCCATTGATTACAGGTATTTCCGCACTTGCGTCTTCAAATGTATTCGGTGGCATTCTCGGTATTGGTTCTGATTTTGATACTGCGTATTTTGTTTTCCTTGGATGTTTGTTGTTTGTTCTCACTGCATTTATATTCAAAACAAAGCCTCGAATTTTTACAGCATATTTGGCATTCTTTGGTGGATTCATTGTGGCAGCCCTCATACATAGTATTCGATTTGTTATGGGGCCAGGGGCATTGTCTCTTCAATCATTTTTACCAAATATCGCATCGAATACCATCGGATCATGGAGCGATTTCGGTGCATATACAGGACTTGTTGTTATTCTCTCATTTATTACGCTTGAATTCGTTGTGCTCAGCAAGGTATACAAGATTGCGTTATCTATAGTATTGGCATTCTCTCTCGGACTTCTCGCCATCACGAACTTTGCGACGGTTTCTGTAGCGGGTGCATTTACACTTTCTGGAACAGCGATTGTGGGAGTGGTGGCATTGTTTGTGTTTGTATATATTGTTTCGTTGAATTACAAAAAACGCACACGAAAATCTACAAAAGACAGCCTCGACGATAGTGCACCTCGAGGCATTGCTCGATTGCCGGTGGCTTCGCTTATTGTGCTCATTGTTTCTGTTATTTGTACGATTGCTATGCAGCCAATTACGACAGTTATGTACAAGGCAATTGGTATCAATCCTGCAGATGTACTCGATGCGCGACCAAATCTGGTGGTGACTATGAATGTGGCGGGACAGGTTATCCAGAGCGGCTTCAAGAATGCTATTCTCGGTATTGGTCCAAATCAGTTTTATAAGGCGTGGGCACTCTACAAACCACAATCAATCAATCAGACGGTGTTCTGGAATACTGATTTTAATTTTGGTTCAGGATATATTCCAACATCATTGATTACAACGGGTATTTTTGGCTTTATTTCTTGGTTGGTACTCATTCTCGGTGCTGCGTATTTCGGTCTTCGAGGAGTATTCATGGGAACAAAAGATAAATTTTCACAGTATTTGATGTTATCTTCACTTCTTGCTGCAGGATACTTGTGGTTTATCGCGTTCTTTACGCTTTCGGGTCCAGTGGTGCTTTTGTTGGCATTCTTTTTCACAGGTCTCTTGTTCGCATCACTCTCACGAGAAAGAATGATTGAAACACAGGTCTACTCATGGACTTCAAGTCAAAAGAAGGGATTTATCGTTGTGTTTATTTCTATCCTTGTATTGATTGCCTCAATTGCTCTCGGTTTTGGCTGGACAAAGCATGCGATGGCCGCCGCATATATGAACAAAGCTGTGGCGGCCATCCAATCTGACAAATTTGACCAAGCCGAACCTCTTATCGCAAAAGCAATTCAGAGCGATAGACAAGATGTATATCTTCGAACATTCGCGCAGTTTCGACTTATTCAAGTGCAACAGGCACTTCAGTCAGAATCAGCAACAACGCTTTCAAAAGAAAATTCAGCATATATTGAAGAGGCAATTGCTGGTGCACGAGAAGCTGCAGTAAACTTAAACCCATCAAATTATCAGAACTGGGTGCTTCTTGGATCTGTATATGAAAAAGCAGCACTGCTTGGTGTAGAGGGTGCTGGAGCATTCGCAAAAACGTCATACGAACAATCTGGTATATTGAATCCAGTGAGTCCGCTTGCGCAGGTGCTTCTTGCTCAATTGTATTTGTACGCAAAAGATACTACTGCAGCTTCTGAACAGCTCGAGCTTGCTCTCAAAAAGAAGCCTGATTTTACTGAAGCACAGACACTCTTGAATAAAATTAAGCAATCATCCGCCGTTGCACCAACTCCATCAAAATCAGCAGCAACATCAACAGAGTCATCTTCAACAGCCACAACAACAAAAAAGAAAGCTGAATAATTCATGTATACATGGTAAAGAAATTCTTAAAACTCATTCATCAAGAAATTGCAGGCGTTCATCAAGCGGCATTTTTCCTTGGATTTTTTACATTCCTTTCATCATTGCTTGCATTGTTTCGAGATAGATTGTTGGCGCACTCATTCGGAGCGAGTCAGTCACTCGACATTTATTATGCGGCCTTTCGAGTGCCTGATTTTATTTATGCATCGATTGCATCGCTTGTTTCGATTTCTATTCTCATCCCATTTTTTACTGGGATATTTGAAACAAAGAAAGCTGAAGCTGCAAAACTCATGGATACTATTTTTACGGTGTTCTTGAGTCTGATGATTGTGGTATCAGCCATCGCATGGTTTTTGATGCCATACATTGTGAATTTTATTTTGCCTGGAATTTCTGATCCTCAGTCAAAGATAGAGCTTGTGAATCTATCGCGAATTCTTTTGCTCCAACCAATTTGTTTGGGGATTTCGAACCTTCTCGGTGTAGTGACTCAAATTAGCAAGCGATTTATTATCTATGCTATTAGCCCTATTTTTTACAATGTGGCTATCATTTTTGGTATTATTGTTTTGTATCCGCACTTTGGCCTTCGTGGACTCGTCACAGGTGTAATCATTGGTGGACTTATGCATTTTGCTATTCAGGTTCCGTATGTACAAAGTCGAGGACTCCTTCCGAAGTTCACATTCAATATTGATTTTTCTATTGTGAAGACTATTTTTCTTCATTCAATTCCACGAACAATCACGTTGTCTGCAACTCAAATCGAGCTCATTTTTCTCACGTCCTATGCATCATTTTTGACTGTTGGATCAATTTCTATTTTCAACTTTGCCACAAACTTGCAGTCAGTGCCGTTCTCTATTGTTGCAGTAAGTTATGCGCTTGCAGCATTTCCGACGTTATCTGGGTATTTTGCGAAAGGAGAGACCGCGAAGTTCATTGATCATGTGAGTTTGGCAGCGCGACATATTATTTTCTGGTCAGTGCCAATCACAGTGCTCTTCATTGTTCTCCGAGCGCAGATTGTGCGAACAATCCTCGGTTCGGGCTCATTCAACTGGGATAATACACGACTCACAGCAGCTTGTGTGGCATTATTTGTGGTTTCACTTGTTGCGCAAGGATTGGAGCTCCTCTTTGTCCGAGCATATTATGCCGCAGGGAGAACAAAGAAGCCTCTGTTTGTGAATATTTTTTCTTCTATTGTCACTGTGACATTACCATTTTTCCTCCTCACGCTTTTCAATACAGTTCCTGTGTTTCGATTTTTTATTGAAGCACTTTTCAAGGTTCAAGATATTCCAGGATCTGCAGTGCTCATGCTGCCACTTGGATTTACTCTCGGTACAATCGTAAATGCCAGTATCTTTTGGTGGATGTTCAACCGCGATTTCGGCAGTTTCAGTGCGCGGGTCTGGCCGACATTTTTCACCAGTCTTCAGGCAGCGATATTGGGTGGTTTTGCCTCATATCTCGCTCTCAACCTTCTTGATAATTATTTGAATCTCGATACACTCCCTGGAATCTTTTTGCAAGGCCTCGGGGCGGGTGTCTTCGGCCTTCTCATTACCGTGTGTACATTCGTTGTGCTTCGAAACGAAGAAATCATTGAAGTATGGAACTCATTCCATCAGAAGCTCGGCTTCAACAATCAGGTGGTTGTATCTGACCCAGAGCATATTGAGGTGTAGGTTGTACGACTTCGAGTGGGAATGGGACAGCCGAGCGCAGCTCTTGCTTGGTGCAACTCACATAATAAAAAAGGCCGATTATATGAGGGTCGGCTTTTTATATGTGGTATATGCTCGGTTTATTGTTCGATTGATTCGGTAGGTTCGCCGTCTTTTTTTGCTTCTTCGGATCGTCGGAATCTATTAAGTTGTTTTACAACAACGAATATTGTGAAGGCTACAATAAAGAAATTAACTACGCTGTTTGCAAAGAGGCCAATCTTCACAGGTCCTGCTGATATATCAGAGAGATCAATATTTCCGATGAGACCAAGTGCCGGCATGATGATGTCTTTTACGAGAGATTCCACGATCTTGTTGAACGCAGCGCCAACAAT
>CAZCNA010000033.1:0-5320 GCA_964500215.1 uncultured Candidatus Saccharibacteria bacterium
AGGAGAAGCTCGCAACGCGCAAGACTTCACCGCCGAAGAACAACAGAAACTGGCAGCCCTCTCCGCCGACACCGCATTCGTGGTCAAAGCGCTCTACGCATTTTTGGATGCATCACAACAAGTGGGCAAGACATACATTGCCACTTTGCCTCTCGAGTTGGCTGTGGTCAAAGTGACACAATCATAGAGTGGGGAAATAGAGCGGAAAACTTGAATAAAATGCGATTTTAGCGTATTTTAGAGGGTACAAGTGGGCAAAAGAGGGCCAATATAGGGGATAAGAGGCCACAAAATGTCACTTTGTATCAATATTGGGGGATCGTCTAATGGTAGGACAGAGGCCTTTGAAGCCTTTAATTTTGGTTCGACTCCAAGTCCCCCAGCCAACAAGAGTCTCGCTCGAGCGCCCAAGTCGCATTAATGCAATAGTTCGGAGGGTTTGCATACAAATAGAATTTAGGGAAATATGATACAATTTAAAATATGGAAAACATTCCAGGAAAAATAGAAAAAACATCGCCTATCAATAGTTTGATTAGAAATCTTGAAGAATATAATTCTCAATTTGGTTTTGACGAAACGGTTAGACATGCAGTTCTCGGTATGCCAGAAGAAGCTTTACATAGAGAAGCAGAGCAGCTGCTAGCCTATGAAAATCTGACACGAAGCATGGAACCTATACTTTCCGATTGGGGTTTATCTCTGGAACCTGTCAAAAAGAATATTAATTTGACTATAGTGAATAAGGAAGGTAATCAAGGGACCCATACTCCAACAGTCATGATGCTTAACATTGTTGATGGTAAAAAATTTGTTGAACAGCTCTCGTTGATCGATAGTGACACCCTTTCAGACGCCGTATCAAGCTCCTTGGTGTATGTTGCTAATGCCTTAATATCACAATTAAAAAGTTATGATTTAGAAGATAGTAATAATGATTTGTTTCTTGAATTCGTTGGAAATTTAGCAGGGGTTGCGGCCGAATATAGGAGGCTAGGCATGGTAGAAGAAGCGAATATTCTTGAAACACACCAAGAATGGTCTCGCGACGGAATTCTTAAAGAACATATTACAGCGGAAAAATTTCACCTAGATAAGCCTTATACTGATGATCCGGCATATAAGCAAAATTTTGCACTCAAATGGCATCATACAGATGGCTCTCCTGAATACCTAAAAATGAAATGGGAAGAAGTTTTTAGCGCTCTCATACTACTTAGTCAAAACCCAAAAACAACCGATCTGTATAATCAGGCAAAAGAAACTGCACAAAAAGCTATTGAAGAAGCTATTATTGATGAGGAATCACAAAGAAAAACTACTTTCAAAAACATGGATGGATCGCGGAAGGAGGATTACATTCTACGAAGAGCTCCTTATCTTGAAGTTTTGAAGATTGTTAAGTTAAGACTATCAGAATTCTAGTGAGTAATCGCGCACGAGTCGCGTCGATTTGATACAATAAAAATCAACCCAAAAGCCTTACTGGGCAATGAACCAAATCGTTCCAGCTCGAGTTGGCCAGCTAAGTCGAGCGTATTTATAGCGCTCGAGACGCGTCAATGTAATGTTCTGGTAGGATTGTATAGGTACAGGATTTAAATAAAAGAGATATAATAGAAAACATGGAAGGAATAAGACCAGAGACAGAATCAAAAAAATTTGAACTAAGCCACGAGCAGTTAGAAATTGTAATGGCGAAAGTTCAAGATATAAATGAGCCAGAAACCGGATTACATTCCATCTCTCAGCATAGTCAATCAGAAGAAGGTCTAAATAAAAGATTGTCTAACTTAGAAGCAGAGTTGAAGGATGGAATTCTTGGTCAGCACAACAGAGGAGAGAGTATAGACAATAGAGAAGAATGGATTAAGAAAGCCAAAGACCGAGAAGGTTTGTTTCTATACTTTAATATCATTGGTCGAGAAATAAAAGGTATTAAAGATAGTTTTTGGATGTGGGAGGGCATTAGACAAAATCCTGTAGCTCTTATTTTTGATTATAAAAACTTTAAAGAAGTCGATATAGAAGATTTTACTCATACATATGACGAGACAGGTAACAATAGGCGCCCCGCTTTAGATATATATCCAACAAAAACATTTGGACGCAATGGGACATCTTCAGGAAATTTACCTGGGTTTGATATGGGATATGCATTAAATTTTCGAGTCTCACCTCGTTTTTTTAAAGGTGTTGTATTTAGAGTTGATAGGAAATCAATAGATGAAGATTTTAAAGAAATAGAGGCAGAATTGAGTAAAAAGTATGAAGAACCGTTACGAAGAAAGTATGGCTCTGATTATGAAATGCATCTCCGGCATGCTGTAAGTCATGATATGAGTATATATCGAAATACACATAAATATTTCGAAGTTACAGATGAAGCAAAGATGCAAGAGAGGGTAGATGAAATCGTGGCTGTAATGCTTAATGTTAATAAAGATAAACCAGACAGGCTATTACCCGTTTATGATATTCATGGAAATATGTGGTGGCCTAAAAGAATGACATATGAAGAAGTTATTAAATTAAAAACTGAAAGTACACGAGACACGTCGATTTAAATTCCGAAAAGACGTGAATATGACCTTATAGGTCTTTGATCCATTATATTCCGCCCGAGTCGGCCAGCCACATAAAATACACTTTATTAATTATGATAAACTATATATAACATCGGATGATTAGTTTGGTTTTCATAAAACCATATCAAAACTTAAGAACTTTCTTACAAATAATTATATGCACGATAGAGAATTATCAGACATAAACAAAAAGTCTATATTGGCAGACACTATTTTGGGTGGCCAAGACGGACTTGTTAATGTATTAGGTGTAATTTTGGGTGTGGCCGCAGCTACAAGTAGTTATAAAATTATTATCGCAGCTGGTATGGCTGCCACTTTTGCTGAAAGTATTTCTATGGCAGCCGTGGCTTTGACTTCTAAAATGGCTGAGCGTGATCATTATTATTCTGAACTAAAGAGAGAAAAATATGAAATCGAGAACATGCCAGAGATGGAAGAAGCAGAAATTAGAGACATCTATAGTAACAAAGGATTTGAAGGAACATTGTTGAACGATATAGTACATCATATTATTTCTGATAAAGAGCTGTGGTTAAAGACGATGATGACAGAAGAATTGGGGTTAGTAGAAGTAAAAAACAAAGATATTTATAGTGGTAGTTTTATCGTTGGTTTTTCTGCATTGGTTGGATCTTTTGTGCCATTGATTCCATTTTTCTTTTTACCAGTTAAAACTGCTATCTTTTGCTCTTTGATTGTCTCCGCATTGGTTTTGATGCTTGTGGGTATGTATAAAGCTAAAACTACAGTAGGTAATACGTATAAGACGGGTATTCAGATGGTTGTAATAGGTATGGGGGCTGCGTTGGCTGGATATTACATTGGTCATTTATTTGGGCAATAAACTATGCACCGGCTCGGCCCATCCGCCCATCTGCCTGCGCAAAGCATAAATCGACAAACTTCCACCCTCGTGGTACAGTATCATCACATGAAGACACAATATACAACAGTAACATGGCATCACATCCATCTTTCACAGCGAAAGGGGATTTTGTCTATGTAACTCACGAATATAGAGAACGCATAAAAAACACCCTCTCGCTCGAGTGGGTGTTTTTTGTATACAACATATATAGACAACCCAACCAAAAATCCAGACAAATAATCCAATCATACAAAACACTACAAAACTAAAATAAAAATAAAAAATATATGAAAAAAATTAAAATGATCCTCTTCGATATTGATAACACGCTCATTTACGGGGGCGATACGCTTCGGTACTACTACCAGTATCCACGTCTATTAGAAAAAACCCTCAGTATAGCTCTCGATGTACCCCTTGCCCGCGCCGTAGAAATCGCCAATGACCATCGAGCTCGCTACAACGGCAGTGGAGAAAAATCGTTTGAAACATACAACATAGCTGATGTCATCTGGTACGATGCAATTTGTACACTTGATCCCAACGTTGGTATATCAGAAATGATACAAACACAGGCGGTCCTCAATACACTCAAAAGCCAAGGCTATATTCTCGGTGCAATTACAGATGGTCCAACAGCTCAGGCACACAAACTATTGAAAGCCGCTGGAATAGATGAATCTCTTTTTTCACTTTTTGTTGGTTGGGATAGAGGAGGCACTATGCCTAAAGGAGGACGACAAGACATCTACAAAAAAATACTTTCAGAATATGACTATGATGCATCAGAAATTCTCATGGTGGGGGATTCACTCTTTGCTGACATCATGCCAGCTCATGCCTGTGGCCTAGAAGTTGTGCATATTTGTCCCACAGCAGACAGTGGATATCCGACCACCGCATCTATAGAAGAATTATTACCATATCTCAACAACAATGAACAAAACAACTAACATTGAAACAATTAACGCAAAATCAAAACAATTATTGATTATCGACACAGATCCAGGACATGATGACGCCTTGGCGCTCATGTTGCTTGAGACATCGCGACAGTTCAATATCAAAGCCGTGACCACTGTGGCCGGCAACAGCACTATTCAGAACGTTACGAATAATGCTCGATATATACTCGACCTTCTACGAAGTCCTGCGCCATTGTATTCTGGTGCCTCAAAGCCGCTACGAAGAGAACTTATTCAAGCCGAAGTGCATGGCGAAGGGGGACTCGAGGGCGCTACAATCACCACTGGAGTTCCACTCACAAACAATGCAGTAGAAAAGATTATTTCTATCGTTCGTGAAAACCCTGGTGGAGTTTCGATTCTCGTCATCGGTCCTCAAACAAATATTGCAGAAGCATTCATCAGAGATCCTGAATTGCCAACACTCATCAAACAACTCGTTATTATGGGTGGGGCTATTACCGTGCCTGGAAACAAAAACCGTGTGGGTGAATTCAACATATTTGTTGATCCAGATGCGGCAAATATTGTGTTCAATGCACCTGTCAAAAAAGTGCTCATTCCTCTCGATGTCTGTAATGACATTATGTTGCAACTATCTGACTTCGAAACATTACGAGGTACGTCACTCTATGTGCCACTTATGGCAATGATGGACAAATACATTCAGGGCATCAAAGCGGGAGAGAAGGTGAGTGGTGCATTGATGTACGATCCACTTGCCGCATATTATCTCATTAACCCTGATGCGTATGTGTTGAAACCAATGGATATTCGAATTGAAACTCAAAGTGAGCTCACTCGCGGCATGACTGTAGCCGAGCGCCGCACATGGGGGGACACGGAATACAATGTTGATGTAGTGACGCATATCGATGGGGAATCCTTCAAGAGTG
>CAZCNA010000034.1:0-5132 GCA_964500215.1 uncultured Candidatus Saccharibacteria bacterium
TGAGAGCTGTTTCGAAGATTTCGATAGGATTTTCTGTCTTCGCGAGATCTTTGATTGCTTCAAGAGCGCCATATACGGCCTTCTGAGCAGCAACTTTCTTTCCACTCAACATACAGTAGTTGATAAACTTAGCAACAACCACTGAATCAAATGTAGATTCAGCAGTTACAATATTTCGATTTTTAACTTTTCTTCGCATGTAATTTAACTTTTATTCAGAAATTAATAATATCGGAGATTCTGTTCAGTATGGTGCGTCATTGCACGTACTTACTCTCTCCTGGAATGGCTTAATCAGGTGCCTCGTTGTACGAGGAACTAGATTATTTAGCCTTTGGTCGCTTTGTACCGTATGCAGATCGTTCTTTTCGTCGTTTTTCAACACCAGCGGCATCAAGTACACCTCGTACGATAGTGTATCGGATACCTACGTCCTTCACTCGTCCACCTCGGAGCATAACTACAGAGTGTTCCTGAAGGTTGTGACCTTCACCTGGGATGTAGGCTGTAACTTCCATACCGTTTGAGAGTCGAACTCGGGCAATCTTTCGGATAGCAGAGTTAGGCTTCTTTGGTGTCTTTGTTGTTACCTTTGTACATACTCCCTTTTTGAAAGGTGAAGTATAGAACACAGGACGGTTGTGAATTGTGTTGAAACCACGAGTCAAAGCCACCGCCTTACTTTTTCGGGGTGTTTTTGATCGCTTTCGTTTTACTAGTTGATTAAGTGTAGGCATATTTAAAATGCTTTAAAAAGCACGTGGGACTAGATTACTATATAAAGAAAAGAAATGCAAATTTATAAGCCCTGTTTTGGGAGGGTTTGGCAGATACATTCCCTCCTTTGCCGATCAGGGGTCCAAAATGCCTCATTTGACCGGGTGTTTGCTAGGCTGTTTGCCCAATTATATATCCCAATTACCCAAGCTGAACACCGGTGATAAGGGAAAAAACCGTGTAAATAAGGGGTGTGAAGAATTGCCAGATGAAAAACACGAAAATAATGACAAACAAGAAGCTGTATTTTTCCAAAGAATCGCGAACTTGAGCCATATTTCGAGGCAATACGGAGAAAAGGATCTTTGAACCATCAAGGGGTGGGATTGGAATAAGGTTGAAAATAGCCAATACGATGTTTATGAGAGCGGTAAGTATGAGAATTTGGGCAGTTGCATCAGGCATTACCCCTATAAAGAACCGGAGTGACAAACCGGCAATAAGTGCAATGAGAATGTTCGACAAAGGCCCCGCAAAGGCCACAAAAGCCTCTCCCCAGCGTTTGTTTCTGAAATTGTAGGGATTTACCGGTACTGGCTTTGCCCAGCCAAACATGATGCCTCCAGGCAAGAGAGCCATAATGAAAGGCACAATAATAGACCCAACAGGATCAATATGTCTCAAGGGATTAATGGTAAGCCGTTTTGCGTACTTTGCGGTCGCATCCCCCTGAGAAAGAGCGGCAATACCGTGCGCCACCTCGTGAATGATGACTGATAGGATCAAAATAGCGATTGAAAAGATTGGTGTAATATCCATGACCACTAATATATCACAGAGTAGTTGCTAGTTATAGGAAGCTATGTTAGTATCTAGGTCCATATGGCAAAAGCTTGTCCAATTACAAAAAAGTCTTCACAAAACTCTGGCGGGTATTCAAACCGAACTCGAGCTACTCAGTTTAACCCTACTGGAAAGTCTCGAAAGTATCCAAACCTCCAGAAGAAGCGAATTTATATTCCTGAACTTAAGAAAACTCTTACGCTCACCATTTCAACAAAGGCTATCAAGACAATTCAGAAAAATGGCGCATTTGTTACTCTCAAGAAAGCAGGTCTTATCTAATTTATAAGCGGTCTTAGACTTAAAAACTTAAGAAAAAGAACGCGCTGCCTCACGGCAGCGCGTTTCTTTTATTTCCGCTGTTTCTTCACCGTTATTGTAGAACCATCAGATGTAAAAGTGATCCGTCCGTCTTCATCTGTTCGAAAGACTTGTATGGGATATTTTTTGAGGAGATCCATGACTTCTTTGTGAGGGTGCTTGTACTTGTTATCTTTGCCTGCGGAAATCACGGCATATGCTGGTGCAATTTTACTTAGAAACATTTCTCCTGTTGATGTTCGAGATCCATGATGCCCCAATTTCAAAATATCGGCATGCATATATTCAGGCCGCAGTGATTGGAGTAACTCGTCTTCGATAGCGATTGGTGAGTCGCCATTGAACCATGCTGATGTGGTGCCGTATACAAGTCGGCCGACAATAGAGGCATCATTCGTCTTTTTTATCCATGTTGAGACATCTCTATCCGGAAAAAAGACCTCAAAGTAAATGTTTTTTTGATGATCAAGAATAATACGCATACCGCGTCGGGCAGTTAGTCGTGTAATATGTTTGTCTTCAAGTAGTTGTGATAGATGGTCATCTATTGTTGATACGGTGTTCACACCAGGATCGACATAGGCACCAACGGTGTAGTTTTCTATCACATGAGGAAGTCCCCCGATGTGATCCGCATCTGGATGACTGGCCAGTACTATATCTATAGTACGTTTATAGAATGGGAGGGCGCTTCCAATTTCGGCAAGTACATTACTTGTCACCAAGCCTCCATCAATCAACATCGTTTGTTTAGAAGGCGTTTTGATGAGAATTGAGTCCCCCTGACCTATATTAAGGTATGAAATAGTAAGAACCTTTGATTGTGCGCCGTATTCTTGTACATATATGTACAAGAACAATCCGTTTAACACGGCAGGAATAAGGACAAGTATTGCTATAAATTTTGCGTGATATACTACGCTTGTACGTTTAGCCATTATCTTTAATTTATACGTTATGTCATTTACAGAACGAACATTTTCAATCGGTGCCCTCGATGGCATCTCTCAAAAATCAATTGATGAGCATCTCAAGCTCTATGCTGGATATGTGAAGCACGCCAATCTCATTATCGACAAGATAAAAGAGCTTGGTGTCGATGCCGAAAAGAATGCATACGCTATAGGCGAACTTCAACGAAGATTTGGATTCGAGTTTGATGGCATGCGAAACCACGAATATTATTTCGAACAGTTCGAAGGTGGTGCTTCTGCATTTTCTCCAGAAAGTGCTCTTTCTAAACAGATTGCAGAAGAATGGGGTTCATTTGACGCGTGGCTTGCTCGATTCAAAGCAGTTGCTATGACACGAGGTATTGGATGGGCCATTCTCTATTTCGATCCTGTTACAAATCGATTGATGAATGCGTGGGTGGATGAACAGCATTTGGGACACCTCACGGGCCTCAAAGTTGTGCTCGCCCTCGATATGTGGGAACACTCATATATGCTCGACTATGTTCCAGGTGAAAAGAAGAACTACGTTGAAGCATTCTTCAAAAACCTCAACTCCCTCAAGATTGAAGAGCGATTCTCATCATACGTTTCATAAGTATTTTTTGAATTGATTCACGTTGATACATCACATTGCACCGAATGTGGGACATCACGTGCGTGAGTTATCAAAAAATTTTATTTTTGAATAGTTTCACAAAGGCTCGCCCATCTATGGCGGGCCTTTTGTGTGCGGATAAAACTCCAACATATTGTCCGGGGCCCTATTCATTTTTTTGAAAATTATGTGACCAATAAACACCATGCTGTAAAGGAGATATACATACAACGTTGTCTGAGAAGATATTTTCGAAAACGTCACAGCCGCAAACGAAAGTGCTGATGCATGTCCCACAATAAATAACTCATATGACAAGAAAATATATGAAACAAAAGCAAATGGCATCGCGGCGAAAGCATGTATGAAACTGACAAAACTTGTAATACACACCACTAACATGGTCGGGGGGATAAGTGGTAACACTAACAAATTCACAAAAAGTGCCACGATTGAGATTGTTCCAGACAAGTGGAGGATAAGCGGTGTCACGACAATTTGTGTTGCGAATGTTGATGTCACAATTTCGCGCATGCCGAAAAACTCAGGAACCCAGGTGAAATATCTGCTTACGGGTGTACCCAAAAGAATAAGTCCTAGTGTTGCCACAAAGCTCAATTGAAATGATGGGTCATACAAAACGATCCGTGGATTATGGACGACCATCAAAACACCTGCAACTAGCAGACCTCGAAGTGCATCATACGAACGACCAGCGGCGCGGGCATATAAACCAATAAGCGACATAATCACCGAACGAATAACAGTGGCGCTGCCACCAGCCATCACCGAAAAAGCGAGAATCCCTAAACTACCTAAAATGTTTTTTATATGAGGTGGAAAAAATGAAAACAACGCAATAATGAATTGCCCAACTATTGTGATATTAAAACCAGACAATACAACGATATGAATGAGACCTGCACGTTTGAATTGTTCTTGAAGTTCATCATCGAGTGATCCCTTTCCTGCAATGATCAAACCACCAGCCAGAAATGAATGTGGCGTTGGGAGTGCATTCGCAATGTTGTTCAGAATTCTTTTTTTGAAATTGAGTAAATGTTCTTTGATGATGCTAGCCTGATGTGATGACTGCACAGAAACAGTTGACCCTTCCAATAAATAGAATATCGAACTCTTTGCCAAGAACGCCGGATAGTTGAATTCACTTCCATCATCGGAAATAATAACTTCAGGTTTTTTTATAATTCCTTTTACGATAATTTTATCGCCGTATTCCACATCACTGAATAATGGAATAGACGCTAATATCAATGAATTATGTTTTGAAAATTGAGCAGATGATTCGTTGCTCGAACTCGATGCGGTGTGAATATCTACAACTCGAACAAGCACATTGATATGATTTTTCTTTTTGTCTGGTTCGTCGATGACAACACCTATGAGTTCAGTTTGTTTCTTTTCATATACAGATAAAAAAGGATCATCCATCGGGAGATGATAGAAACGATACACCCCCAAACAAAGGGCAGCGCATATGAAAACGATGTGAGCAATCTTCATGCTCACATCGTATCTATTCGGTTCTGAATATCCCGTAAATTAATCCTGAAGAATTATGCTGAGAATTCTTTGATGATCTGCGCTTCATCTTCTTTTGAGAAAGATTTCTTAAATCGCGCCCTGCTCTGCCCCTTCACCCTCGCTTCGCACTCACTCCAGGTTGCGTGAGTTTTCAC
>CAZCNA010000035.1:0-5020 GCA_964500215.1 uncultured Candidatus Saccharibacteria bacterium
CTTTGTCACCAATGCAGTTTATTTCGATAGAAATATCCATGTCTTCATAGTGTTCTTTCAAAATCACATATGACGTTTCGATAATAATGGCATCTGCGATACTTTTTGGATTGGCGATAATATCGAGATTGAAAATATGCTCCCGATTGTGCTTTTTCACATGAGGGTTGCCAGCAAGAGGACCACTATAGCAAATCATTGGTGGCTGTGTGAGATCAGCCATCTTCTTATCCAAATATGTTCGAATAACCGCGATTTTTTCTTCGAGGAATCCGTCGAAATTGAGGAGGTCTTGTTTACTACCTGAAGGCTCCTTTATTTTTGAATCTTTGAATGATTTTGCCTTGAGAATATCTTTCTTTTCTACTTCGAGACCGGCAAAAGGAAGGAATCCATAGTGACCAGCTGTTGCTTCTGATTTGAGATGTGTGACGTGAATAGCTGGTGATACTGCTGGAGAATGTTTCTTCTCTGTTTTTGGTGCTTTATCTTTTGTCGTAGGTTTGTGTGGCATGCCTTTGTGTGATTAGGGATTTATAGTTGGCTGTCAGAATATATGAATAGTAGAAGGGAATTAGTGGGTGACGGCTGGAGGAATTTTGTCTTTTGCTCCTGGGAATAATTCGATTTGTCCAATCGGATACAATCGTACAAGTGCTCGTCCGGTAATTGCTGTTCTCTTGAGGGAACCCCAGTTTCGCGAGTCGGAACTCACTGGTCTATTGTCTCCCATAACGAAATATTCGTCATTACCGAGATGGAATGTTGCTTCTCGAGTACTATTGAGTCGAATGTATGGTTCGTCGAGAATGAATCCATCTGGGTGCGCACTGTTTTTGATTGTTACTTTTTCGTTTTGTACAATCACTGTTTCGCCAGGAAGACCAATGATGCGTTTGATGAAGTGAGATTTCTCTTTGTCTGCAACCGGTGGTCGGAGAACAATGACATCACCACGTTGAGGATCTTCGAGGCGATAGGTGAGCTCGTCTACAAGAAGGTAATCACCTGTCTCGAAATTTGGTTCCATAGAGCTTCCGTATACGAGAAATGGCTCCACAACAAAAAGTCGAAGGGGAATGAAAATAGCAAAGAGAATGAATGCAAATCTCCAGAAATGGTCTGAGGATTCCTTGGGTGCGTGTGGCTGGTGGGGGTCTGTATTGTGGCCTTGTTGAGCCGTATTATCAAGAGGAAGAGACGCCAAAGAGGGTTGAATAGTATCTACACTATTGTGCCGTAGATGGTCGTTCATTGGCGCCATAATACCAGAATATTGGATGTGATACAATAGACACACTACTCATCAGATAATAGCCTTACTTTATGTACTATATTGTTGGACTTGGAAACCCCGGAAATGATTATGCAGACACGCGACACAACGCTGGACGAATCGCTGTTGCTGCATTTATAAAAAAACACGGCCTCCCAGAAGTCGTTTCAAGCAAAAAATATACAGCCCTCGTTTCTGCTGGCGAAATTGGCAAGGGATCTTCTGCCGAAAAAGTGACTGTCATCATGCCTGAGACATTCATGAACAAGTCAGGCTCTTCACTCAAAGACACAATCACCAGTGAAAAGAAAGCAGAAAAATTGATTGTTGTTCATGATGATCTCGATATGCCTCTCGGAAAAATAAAAATCGTATTCAATAGAGGTTCAGGTGGACACAAAGGAATTGAATCTATCAAACGAGCCATCAAGACAGAAGCATATACACGTATAAAGGTGGGCGTGTCACCGACAACTCCTTCAGGCAAAATCAAAAAACCATCAGGTGATAAAGTTCTCGATTTCATTGTTGGTGCATTCAAAAAGCCCGAAATGGAAGAAATGAAAAAAGTCGCCAAAGAAGTGGCCGATGCAATCACTATGATTGTCACTGAAGGACGAGCAAAGGCGATGGAAATGTATAATCAATAGTGATGGTACTTGTGTGAGCTCCTGCGCGTTCTGGCTTTTAATAATTTGATCAAAAAAAGGAACGCGGCACCGTAAGGTGCCGCGTTCCTTTTACCTAAGTATATTTTTTATACATGAGCGATTCTTGCGGAGGGCGACGGCCCGAGCAGAGCGGCTGGCCAGCAGGCCAGAACGCGTAGGAGCGAATGTATAAAAAATTACTTCTTTTCAACGTATGAGAGAGCCATCTTCTGATCCTTTGCATCAAACAATGCAATTTTGAATGAGTATGACTTTCCGAGTTCGAGTTTTTCTCGAAGCTTTGCTTCACTACCGAATTCTGACACGTGGATGAGTCCTGCTACGCCTTCTTCAATAGATGCAAGTGCACCATGCTTGTTGAATTTGATAACAACACCTGACACGATATCGTCCTTCTTGTACTTCTTTTCAGCTTCTTTCCAAGGGTTTGTCTTGAGGGCCTTGATAGAAAGAGAGATTTTACCTTCTTTGATTTCAATAACCTTCACTTTTACCTTGTCACCAACCTTAAAGAGTGTTCGTGGATCTTCTACAAGTGACCAGTCAATTTCTGAGATGTGAACGAGACCTTCGAGACCTTCTTCAAGCTTCACGAAGACACCGAAGTCAACAGCACCTGTGATAGTACCTTCAACTTCTTCGCCAACAGAGTATTTGCTGATGATTTTTTCCTTATCCTTCATTTCTGGACTCTTTTCAGAGAAGATAAGCTTACCTTCCTTTGGAGCTGCTGAGATGATAGTTACAGAAAGTTTCTGACCAACAAATTTTTTGAGTTCGTCGAGAATCTTGTCCTTGTCGCCGTCTTCTACACGTGGGTAGTGATCAGCCTTGAGCTGTGACGCAGGAAGGAATCCGTGAATACCTTGCCATGAGAGGAGGAGACCTCCTTTGTTTGCCTCGAGCACAGGAATATCGAATGTTGTTCGTCCCTTGATAGCAGCTTCGGCTTCACTCCAGATGAGTGCCTGTTTAGCTTATTTGAGAGAAAGTTCAACATACCCATCTGCATTGTTGAGATCAACAACTTTGGCTGCGATTTTGTCGCCGATGTTTACCTTTCGGATAATATCTCGGGCGTTGATGTATTCTCGGCCGAAGATGATACCTGTACCGTATGGTGCAAGGTCAATGAACACTCCTTTTTTGTCCACAGCGATAACTGGGCCCTCTACGAGGTCCCCAATGCTTGGAGGAGTGACACTATTTGTTAAAATTTTGCCCATCACAGAATCGTTTTTTGCTGCAATTTCTGCTGCTGCATCGATTTCTGCCTGGTTCATAAGCTCCGGATTTTTTGGAGCTTTTGTTTTTGGTTCTGCCATTTAGATTATTGAAAGGGACGCTTCCGCTTGAATTTGCAACTGGGACACAGCGGGGATTACATACCTTTGTTTTGCTAATAAATGTGCCTCAAGAGGATACTATAAAAAGGGAAAAATGTAAATATACGAAAGAAGCCCGCACCCCACTTTTGAATTGGTTTGGGGGTGCGGGCACTCTTAATTACGGACGAATATCCGTGGAGAGTTTCGTTGCTTGCTTTGCTGCTTTCTCCCACAGCGGGGTATTTATCTTTCATACCTACATTAGGTTATGCCCTCAAAAGGGAGACCTGTACGAGATGCTACAGGTAGAACGGACTGGTTCATGTTTGTGCCAGTGCATCTTTAGCTGGTCAAACGGAAAACCCACCGGAGACTATTTACGGGCAACAGACTTAGCTCACGTCTGTGTTCTTCAGATGTCTGTAGATTATTATATATTCAAATTATAAAAAGTCGATAATTGTCTGAATATGCATTATTGGGTACAATAGCTCCATGATTATCACATACCTAGGCCACGAGGCATTCAAAATACAGTTTGGTAACTTAGTTGTTGCTATTAACCCGCCATCAAAAAACTCTCAATTTAAAATGAACAAATTCGGAGCAGATGTTGTACTCCAAACAACACTTCACGAAGATATGGGGGGTGGAACAGATATGTCATATGGCGACAAAGAACCCTTTGTTATTTCTGGTCCTGGCGAGTATGAGACAAACGGACTTTTTATTCATGGTATTCAGGGTCAATCTGAATATGATGGTGAAAAACGAACGAATACTATTTATTCAATGACGATTGATGGTATCAATACGCTCTTTCTCGGTGCTCAAAATGGTCCACTTCCTGCTGATATTTCAGATATTATAGATACTGTTGATTTGCTCTTCGTTCCAATCGGCGGAAATGGCGTATATGATCCAAAGGAAGCCTACAAAACAGCCATGAACCTCGAAGCAAAGCTCATTATTCCAATGCATTTCAAGAGTGAGAAGGATGAATCTGTTAAAGCATTTCTCAAAGAATCAGGAACACAAGCAACACCCGTTGATAAATTGACAATCAAGCGCAAGGACATCGAAGGATTCGAAGGTGAAATTTCAGTTCTATCTCCACAAGCCTAAATTATCTATATATATGAGTTATCTCGACAATCTTCGAAAAAAACCAGACTCATACAAGAAAACATTCTCTTTTGTTGTGAGCGGGGGAGTCACAATGATGGTACTTGCATTGTGGATTGTGTCTTTTGTTCATTCTGCAACAAGTGGTCAGATTGCGGAGGATACTTCATCAAATTCATTTTCTCCATTTTCTGTTATTTCCGGCCAGCTGGGTTCAATAGTTGGTCATTTTAGAGAAGAAGTTGCAGGTATCGGATTTATCAATTCATTCTCAAGTGATCAATCAGCAAGTTCAACAGACGCGACATCTACGGATACATCAGTCACAGCAGACAGTACAAGCACAATGCCTCTTGCTGCCTTCGGAGGATCAACGACTTCAACGACAACACTTCCAACGGCGACAAGTTCGAAGGTATCCACAACATCAAGTCAAGTGGCCGAATAGCGCTTGATTTGGTACACTAGTCACACAAAAGAGGAACTCATCACGAATCATTATGGCAAAAAAGACCGAACCACAAGAAGAAGCAAAAAACGAACCTATCAAATCTGATAGCATCATTCAGCGAAGTCTCACGACAGAAATGAAAGAAGCGTACATCGACTATGCCATGTCT
>CAZCNA010000036.1:0-4556 GCA_964500215.1 uncultured Candidatus Saccharibacteria bacterium
CTTCTCGTTTGAGATCTGCTTCTAGTTTGAAAGATTCAACAATACTCTTGATTTTGTTTTCTTCTTCTGCGGTAAGCTCTTTAGATGGCTTTCCGTAATCAACACCAGCTTGATCAAGGATAGAGTGTGCTCTTGATCGGCCAATGCCATAAATGGCTGTAAGACCCATTTCTATTCGTTTTTCGTCTGGAATTGTGATACCGAGGATTCGCATGATAATTTATTATTTATTAGTTACGAGCAACTAGATACTACTAGCTTAGCCCTGTCGCTGCTTATGTCGAGTATTTGTTTTACAAACAATATAAACGTAGCCCTTTCGTCGGACCACTTTGCAATCTTTGCATTTTTGTTTTACTGAAGCTTTTACTCGCATGGCTAGAAGTTAAATGATTACGTATAAAAAGACGTGGGTGTAAATATACTACACCCGCATTGAAAAGTAAAGCGATGTAAGGGACTAGGTTCCAGAGGGTTAATCATGGAATGGCAGTGCATCGCTTGAGCCGGTATTTTATTGACTTTTTCTCTCCTTGTTGGCCAGATTCTAGTCCCAGTTCTCGTGGCCTACATTCGCCGGATAATACGGCCTTTTCCACCGTGAATATCCTGCTCTATTGTCACCCTATCCCCAATGAGTACTCGAATACGGTTGAGCTTCATTTTGCCGCCTAGATATGCCAACATAAGCTCGCCTTTTTGTTCACCCTCAAGTTCAATACGAAATTCAGCGTTTGGAAGCGCTTCTGTAACGATGCCTTGGAGTAAAATTTTGCCTGCTTTTGGTGTGATATCCATTCGTTGTATAAGGTTAGACGTACTATAACAGTTTTTTAATAACTTATCAATTAAGGCGTGTGGTATAACCTTTTGTTACAACGGAATTCTCTCTATTTGATAGTGATTTTGTCAGCTCGTGGGAGATTTTTCTTCCAAAATGGAGTAACTGATACATCTACGGATTCTACATCAGGCATATTTGAGATGACTGCTTGAGCCTGCGTTTTTGAGAGTGTACTTACGGCTCGGGCAACGCCTTCTTTGTTGAAGACTGCCTTTACGTGAACTGTACCGTCCAAGATGATTTTGGCTGTGCCGCCTTTGAGGGTTGTACCTGTTGTTCCTGCTGGGAAAGATGCAGAGAGACTGGCAATGTCGGCATCATAGAGGATTTGCTGGTCAATTTCGCTTGTTCCCTGAGGTAAACTACCCGCATTTGCGACGAGAACCTGTGAGATGAAGCTCTGTTTGTCGATAATAATAGCCGTTGCTGTGGCCTTCTCTGAAACTGTCACTTTGTTGTTTGTCCCTGGAGTTACGACAGGTGCCGTATATGTGACAATCATACTATTTGGAATATATACGAAGTTCTCTGGAATCTGGCCAGTCACCTGGTTGACGAGCTGGTTCTTGAGGTCTTCTCGGAGGCGATCTTCTACTGTTCCGTTTGTAGAAGCACCCACTGTTGCAGGAGCTGATGCTGTCACAGAAGATCCGCCTGTGATTGGACCACTTGAGCGACCATAAAATGCTGTGTATTTTGATGTCCCTTTGAATCCTGGAATGGTGAAGTCTTTTGGATCAGAGTTGTATTTTTCACCTGATTGATCAGCGATGATTGATACAGTGACATTTCCTGGAACGTCTTTACCGGCTTTTGTTGTCTTTGCTGGTACTCGAACGTCTTGAGTAATGCGGTATACCAATCCTTCTGGTGTTTCAAATCGAGTTGTAGCGATAAGGTCTTGGGCAGTAGCTGTTGTATTGTAAATAACGATCTTGCCTGTTGCTTTTGTGCCATTTGCGTCAGTGGCTGATGGTGCTGTTGTGCTTGCTGAAGCACTGCTTGAAATTTTTTCTGATGCATCCGCTGTAACAGAACTCTCGGCGCTCAATGTAATCGTATCGTATGTCACGCCAGTCTGACCTGCGGTCGAAGAAAGCGTAAAACTCGCACCATTGAGTGCGATAACTTCATCTTTGCTTTTTATTGTAATAGTTGCGTGTGAAAAGAGATTTGCCACAAAGACAACGAGGAGTACGAGTACGACAGCAGAAATAGCCCATTTGATGAATGGCTTCTTTCGGCGAGCCCCATCTCGTCGAATGAATGTTGGTTCAACCTGATAGTAATTATCTTCTGTTTCAGGTTCGTATTCTTCTACCACTTCATGAGCCGCATGTGGGTGAATATGATGAATCTGTTCTTCGGCGGTGTCTTCAGCCCGCGCAGCCGCTTTTCGATGCGCCGTTTTTGCGGCTGCGGGTTCTTTCTTTGGTGCAGCTAGACGAGATGACTGCTTTCGCTCAGGAAGTGGAATATCACGAATAGATCGTTTTTCTGGATTGGGAGGAATAATGTCTTGGTATTTTGGGCTCATACAATAATGGGGCTAGAATTATTAAACGTTCATATTAAAATCATATACTGATCCAATTGCTGTCGATAAGTCTTTGTCAGCGTTTTCACTCCATGTGCAGTATTCAGAAAGATCAGTGACCTTTACATCATATACCTCAAACTTCCCTTCTGAAAATGAAAACTGTTGATATTCTTCGCTCTTTATGAAGTCCTCGAACAGCCATGTGACTTCTTTCGGTGCAAAAAGAAAGAATTTGCTTGGCAATGATGAACCGGTAGACATATCAGTGAGTACTTTTGTGAAGACCTCAAGCCATTGCTTCTTTATTTCCTTGAGGGCATTCTCTACTTTTGTTGCAATTACTGGTTCAAGTTTTTTGTCTTTGTACAAAGAGATAAATGAGGCCGCCACGTCACCGCTCGTGCTGAGGAGCTCGCCGAGTGCGCGTACAACAAATTGCCGACCGAGCGGAAATGAGGCGGCCTCAGACAATGCATTCTTTCGAACAATCATTAACTCCGTGAGTTCTGATGTGATATCCATCATGATATAGCTCGGCATATCTGCCCATACTCGTTGGATAACGGAGAATGTGGCCATTGATTGTGAATGAATAGAAACCGTATGCAAATGGAAATGCTTTTCTACGGTATCTCGTACACGATCTATAGATGAAACACGAGCAAAGCTCAAAAATACCGATAAATCGAGGGTTTTTGCCGTCTTCTTGTATGGATTATGAGTTGTGTAGCCGTTGAGATCTGTTTTGATGAGATTTTGTTCAATGATTGCAAAATCCTTCCCCGCTGTTGTGAGATACGGCTTTGAGGCATCTGCCATCGCTTGTTTAACCAGTGATTCAGTCACAGTGAATGGCTCATCGTGTTCAATATGAATATTTTTTGTTTGAGACAAATACCATGGCGAAGAAAAAAATATTCGCGCATTCTTGATGTGGAGATTAAGACATTCTGGCTTTGTGAGAATGTTGCGTTTTACATCCTGACACAGGGCGTCGAATTCTGTAATGATACGACTCTCGAGCTGATCGCGATCCCGAACATCAGCATATGGGAGGTCTCGACGTTCAAAAGCAACGATGTGAGGCTTTGTACTTTTTTCTTTTTGGAGAACAGCAACTTTGACGACACTATTTCCAATATAAAAAATCAGAGTACCAGGTTTCTTCATACTCATATTTTATACTACTCCCTTCAAATGTGCTACACATTGAAGTGTAAAACCATGGCTTTAGATAAGGACAGCTTTGATTCTTCGAACACCTTGCGCAACAGCTTCTTCTTTTTGAATCTTGAATGTTCCAAGTTCTGATGTGTTTTTTACGTGAGGACCGCCACAGAACTCTTTTGAGAATGCGGCATCAATAGAATCACCGATGAAATATACAGTTACAGTATCAGCATATTTTTCACCAAAGAAATGAAGTGCGCCTGTCTTTTCTGCCTCTTCTTTTGAAAGACTTACTACTTGTACGGGCAATGCTGCCTTAATTTTTTCATTTACAATTGATTCAACTTTTTGTTTTTCTTCATCTGTCATTTTTGCAGGATGGGCAAAGTCGAATCGAAGCCGTTCTGGGGTGATATTACTACCTTTTTGTGAGACATGTGTGCCGAGTACTTCTCGAAGTGCCTGATGAAGCAAGTGTGTCGCTGTGTGGTATCGAACGGACATTTCAGATGTATCACCAAGTCCGCCCTTGAACTTTGCTTCAGCTCCAGCTCGAGATTTCTCGACATGTTGCTTCATCTCCTCGTCGAATTCAGCTTCATTTATAGCCACGTTTCGCTCTTTGGCCATTTCACGGGTCATTTCGATTGGAAAACCATAGGTTGAGAACAAGAGAAAGGCGTCTTTACCACTGAGAATAGTCTCACCAGCCTCGGCTTGTCGCTTGAGGGCTTTCTCGAATTCTTTGAGGCCGTGTGAGAGTGTATTTCGGAACTTCTGTTCTTCTTTGTCGATCGTAATTTTGATGCTCTCTTTTTGTTTACCAACATGCTGATATACGTCTTTGTACAAGTCGGCAATTGTATCAGCAAGCCAAAATAGTGATCCAGGTTTGAATCCGATGGTGTCTGCATATCGTACAGCTCGTCGAAGGAGTCGTCGAAGAATATATCCTTGGTCGGTATTTGATGGAAGGACACCATCAGATACGAGCATCACTGC
>CAZCNA010000037.1:0-4529 GCA_964500215.1 uncultured Candidatus Saccharibacteria bacterium
TTGATAGTGTTCTGCTGTGTTGTCTGTGCGAAAAGCCGTCCCGATGTTGAGTACGGAACGAGAAGCGATACAGGAAGGATAATGAGAAGAAGTGTCGCAGAGGCGATAAGATTTTTTGAGTATTTGTTTGTAAAAAATCTATATATCATTTCTTGGTTGTTGAAATTGTGATTGCCTCTATTATTTGCTCCTTGTGTCGTTATGATACGAGTTGCCGAGCTTTCTCTAATCGCTGAAGTGTTTCATCACGGCCGACAATGTATGCGAGCTCGAATGGATCGGGTGAGCGCTCTTTCCCCGAGAGAGCAACACGCATTGCCCAGAGTACGATTCCCCTTCCCATCACGTCTGCGTAGGCCCATACTGCGTTCTTGATAGTATCTGAGTTCCAGTTTGCGGCATCAACGCCAGTCAACAACTCACGAGTCTTCTCAAGCACGGGTGCGAGATCTGACAGGACAACGGTTTTGCCCTTGCGTAATTTCTCAGGACAGAGAAGCAACGAAGCTTCATATGAAGGCTCCATAAAGAAATACTGAAGATCACCCGCAGCATTCATCTGGGCAATTTCACCCATATATGAAAGTCGCTCTCGGAGTGTTGGAAGCATTCGATCGATAATGGCATCTGCACCAGTAAGTGATGAATATTCAGCGGGGAGATACTGTTTGAGTGCCTCTTTGTATTCTGCGTCTGATAATTTTTTGAGGTGTTCTTTGTTTATCCAGAGAAGCTTTTCTTCGTTGTACATACCTCCAGATACATGCACTTTCTCCAGACTGAATAACTGAATAAATTCTGAAGGAGTGACAATCTCTGTATCTGTTCCAGGGTTCCAACCGATAAACGCGAGGAAGTTCATCATTGCATCTGATAGATACCCTTCTGCCTTGTACGCCAAAATATCTTTTGCACCATCTCGCTTGCCGAGCTTCTTCTTGCCGTCAGAACCGAGGATTGGCGGAAGTGTTGCAAATCGAGGTCGATCAATTCCGAGCGCATCATAGAGCGCCAAAAACTTTGGAGTCGAAGAGATAAATTCATCTGCGCGGAATATATGTGTGGTACCCATTTCGAGGTCATCGATAATATGGGCAAAGTTATACGTAGGATAGCCGTCACTCTTTATGAGAATAAAATCGTCGAGGGCTTCAGGTCCTGCTTTGAGATCACCACGAACTTCATCGTGCCATTCGTATGATTTGATGTCTGTTATTTTGAGACGAAGAGGCTGTGAACCATCCCATACTGGTGGTTGTTCTGGACGATAATCCCGATACAAAAATGGCCGCTTTTCTTCTTCAGATTTTTTTCGAAATGCATCCAGTTCTTCTTGAGAATATGGATCAGCATATGCGAGGCCTTTTTTAACGAGAATTTGTGCATATTTTTTGTAATGGTCGAGTCGTTGTGATTGCAAGTATGGTGCGTGTGGACCGCCGATATCCGGACCTTCGTTCCAGTCAATATTCAACCACTTGAGTGAATCGATAATCTGATTGATTGATCCTTCAACTTCTCGTTCCTTGTCTGTGTCTTCGATACGTAAAATAAATGTACCCTTATTCTTTCGGGCGAATGCCCAGGCATAGAGTGCAGTTCGAACGCCACCAATATGCATAAACCCCGTTGGTGATGGGGCGAATCGTGTGACTACGGTTGATGAGTTGATGACGTTTGGCATAAAGTTGTATGTATTATGTATACCAATTTATGGCCGGTTGTGCCAGTTCCATATATTGGCTTCGTATGGCCCTTTTTGGCTATTCCGCCTCGTGAGTGAGGGCAATATTCATGATTTCTTGAGCAATGAGCGCCGCTGAATTTTCTCGAGCAAATTTCTTTGCTGCTGCACGCATGTTTTGAGCGATTTGTGGATGTTCGAGTATTCGCTCGATTTCATTTGCGATAATCTCCGGACTGAGGTTTGATTCTTCGATAACAACAGCGGCCCCTTCTCGTGAATAGTTGTATGAATTTTTTCGCTGATGGTCACCATTTGATTCTGTGATTGGAACCAAAATACTTGGCACGCCCCAAAGTGCAACTTCGAAGATGGTTGACCCGCCTCGTGAAATGATGAGGTTCGCAGCTCCGGCTGACATTCGCATAGCGAGACTATTGAGATAATCGAATGGCTTGTATCGATCCTTGTGAGGACTATTTTCAAGCACAATATTGGCAGTTCTCTGCACTTCAGCAAAATTCTTGCGGCCTGTCTGGTGAATAATTTGATATTTTTGTACGAGTGTTGGAAGCGCAGTCAAAATTGCATCATTGATGATTTTTGCACCTTGTGAACCACACAAAATAACGATTGTGGGTGTTTCTGGTTCAAGTTTCAAATATTCATGAGCGCCTTCAGTGAGAGGAAGACGAACTTCTTTTCGAACTGGGTTTCCTGTATAGGCCACCTTTCCCGCTGGAAAAAATGCAGCAGCTTCCTTGTATGATACTGCGATTCGATCAGCGAATTTACCGGCCCAGGCATTCACACGCCCTGGCACACTATCAGATTCGTGGATAACAATTGGAATTCGAAGTAACCGGGCAGCAAAGAGTGCCGGAAAACTGCCGAATCCTCCCTTAGCAAACACGACATCAGGAAAAATAAAATAAAGCTTAAGAACAGCACTCACCACGCCAAGACCCATTTTGAAGAGGTCTATGAAGTTTTTGAACACATTAATACCCTTTGGATTGATGCGTCGTTTTCCAGCAAGTACGGGAACAAATTTAATTTCATGATCAAAAAGCTCTTTTGGATTGTACTGATCAGGCGCCATGAAATAGAGCTGAGGATCGAGAATCTTTTCTCGATGAGCAATTTCTCTGAGTTCTTCGCATACAGCAATGATGGGATAAAAGTGTCCGCCGCTTCCTCCTCCAGTCGTTAGTATTTTCATGTGTCTAATTTTAACAATTTTTAGTAACTATACCAAGTTGCACCGTATTGTTGCGTTCTATTCCCTCTCGAACTCCTTTGCCAATATTTACCAATACAAGAACCCGCTGAGTGTCTCTACGCATTGCCTTTCTTCTGATATCTCGAAATGTTGAGAATGATACCAGTCGATGCCAAGGTAAAAAAGAGCGCTGTTCCCCCGTGACTGATAAACAGAAGTGGTGTTCCAGAGAGAGGAATAATAGAAAGCATGGCCGCAATATTGAGGAATGATTGGGTGACAATGAGGATGACGAGTCCGACGACAACATATGCACCGAATGGATCTTGTGCACGAATAGCAATTCGAAATCCTCTATATGCAAATGAGAGATAGAGCAAAATAATTGCTACAGATCCCACAAATCCGAATTCCTCCGCAGCAACAGAAAAGATAGAGTCACCAATCTGTTCTGGAAGGTAATTGAATTTTTGAATACTTTGACCAAACCCTCTACCGAAAAGACCTCCTGATCCGATAGCAATGAGTGACTGTTGAATTTGATATCCACTTCCTGTTGGATCTTTTGAGGGGTCCATGAATGTTTGTACACGCTTCATGAGGTATGGTCGAGCGGATACGAGAAGCGCCAATCCGAGCACACCAATGAGTCCCATGATGATGAGGTCTCGCCACTTTCCGCCTGCGGCGACAAATACACCAAGTCCTGATAATACGATAACCAAGAATGTATCCGTATCAGGTTGTGCCAATACGAGGAGCGCCGTGATACCAACGAGGATGAGGAATGGTAATGTACCAAATTTGAATGTACCGGCTTTTGCCTTCACTGATGCCATCCATGCAGCTATATAGAGGACATAGGCGATTTTGTAGAGTTCAGATGGTTGAAAAGAAAATCCACCGAGGCCAATCCAACGATGTGCTCCACCGTGAAATACGCCAATACCTGGAACGAATACGAGGAGCATGGCGATACTCGATGCGATGAAAATATAAAAGGCTTTTGACCGCCACCATGTGTAATGAATATGAGAAAGAATAACGGCAGCAGTAAGTCCTCCACAGAGACCGAGGACGAGTTGGTTGAACATCACCGCATAGAACTTCCCTGTTCCTTGAGCCAATAACCCAAGAGAAGCTGAAGAAAATATCATGAAGCCAACAATAACAAGTATTGATGTAATGATGAGAAATGGCTTGTCTACTTTTTTTGAGGATACTGCCATTTCAATTATCCTAAGAGCGTAATAATAATACCGAATAATGCGCAAACAACAGAAATAATCCAGTATCTCATTGTTACTTTGTATGATGGCCAACCAAGGGCTTCGAAGTGGTGATGAAGCGGAGCAATACGAAATACTTTTTTATGAAAATATTTTTTGGAGAAAAGCTGAATAGTTGATGAAAGAGATGTGATGAACAACGGGAAGGCAATGAGTGGAAGTACAATCACCTGTTCAGTCAAGAAAGCCACAACTGCCAATGTCACCGTCAATCCGAGCATACCTGTTTCACCGAGATAAAATCGTGCGGGCGGAATATTAAACCAAAGGAAGGCCAAAAGACCTCCCATAATCACTGCACAGAAAGCCGCAATGTCGATCTGGTTCTGTGCGA
>CAZCNA010000038.1:0-4448 GCA_964500215.1 uncultured Candidatus Saccharibacteria bacterium
TGTTGAATCTTTAAAACTAGACTCAGATCTCAAACGAGAAGTTGGTGGAAACATCAAGCGACTCAAAGATATCAAGTCATATCGAGGTAGTCGTCACGCAAGACGCCTCCCAGCTCGAGGTCAGCGAACAAAGACAAACGCTCGAACACTCAAGGGTCCAAAGAAGACTATGGGTTCTGGCCGAAAGAAGGATACAAAGAAATAATCATGAGCCTTTAGCTCTTAGCAATTAGAAATATAAAATAATCGAACGACCAATGGGTAAGAAACGAATTACAAACAAATCAGGTGGGGAAGAGGGTGCTCCGAAGGCAGCTGGTTCTTCTGCTTTAAAGAAGAAGCTTGATTCAGCTGTTCTTCAGGTTCAATCAACATACAACAACACAAAGCTTGTCCTTACAGACTCAAAAGGCAATGCAGTCGCTTGGTCATCAAGTGGCAGTCTCGGATTCAAGGGAGCAAAGAAAGGCACACCATTTGCAGCCGCAAAGGTGGGCGAGCTTCTTGCTGACAAAGCAATTGCTATGGGTGTAAAGGAAATCGCGGTGGTTGTAAAGGGGGTTGGCTCAGGACGAGAATCTTCAATCCGATCATTTATTACTAAGGGTATTGGACTTACATCTATCAAAGATGCGACATCCGTACCACACAATGGTGTTAAGGCAAAGAAGCCACGACGCGTATAATAATTTAATTGTATATATATGAAAATAGGTCCAAAATACAAAATTGCACGACGACTTGGCGCTCCGATTTTTGAGAAAACACAAACTCAAAAGTTCAAGATGCGATCAGGTGAAAAGGCTGGTAGAAAGCCAATGGTAAAGAGCGACTATGCTCGACAGATGCTCGAAAAGCAGAAAGCTCGATTTACATACGGAGTTGCTGAAAAGCAATTCGCTCGATACGTAAAGAACGTTATTGAATCAGGTTCACATACACCTGTTCTCCAAGTATTTGAAGCTCTCGAAACACGACTCGACAACGTTGTGTATAGACTTGGACTCGCTTCTACACGTCGATTTGCTCGACAACTCGTTTCTCACGGTCACATTCTCGTAAATGGTCGAAAAGTTACAATTGCTTCATACGTAGTACGACCTGGCGATCAGATCGGCGTACGAGAAGGAAGTAAGTCAAATGCTGTATTCAAAGAGTTGGATGAAAAACTAAAGACAATTCAGACACCTGGATGGTTGACTTGGGATACTGAAAAGAAACAAGCTTCTGTGCTTCGATTGCCTTCAATCGATGGTGTAGATTTGTTGTTTGATTTGGGATCAGTGCTTGAGTTTTATAAGCGATAGTCTTTTAAATATTTTAATCAACACGTTATGTCAGACACATCAATCGTTTTGCCATCAAAGCCTCGAGTAATTGAGGAAACAGAAACAAAAGGCCGATATGAAATCGACGGTCTTTATCCTGGATATGGTCATACCCTTGGAAACTCTCTCCGACGAATCATCCTCTCATCACTTCCTGGCGCAGCTATTACAAATGTAAAAATCACTGGTGTAAGCCACGAATTTTCTACAATTGCTGGCGTAAAAGAAGACGTTATTGCTATCCTTCTCAACCTCAAGAAACTCCGATTCGCTGTTTCATCTGATGAAGCACAGACAGTATCCCTCAAAGTAAAGGGTACAAAGAAAATCACAGCCGGTGATCTCGTTCTACCTGGTCAGGTTACAATTGCAAATCCAGAAGCACCTATCGCTACTATCACAGAAAAGGATACTGAACTCGAAATGGAAATCACAGTAGAAAAGGGTATTGGATACGTTGCAAAAGAAGTACTCCAGAAAGACCGAGTTGATATCGGTACAATTACTCTTGATGCTGCCTTCTCACCAATCTTGCAGGCAAACTACGATGTAGAACAGATGCGAGTAGGTGACCGAACAGACTTCAACAAGCTCCGAGTATTCATTCATACTGACGGTACAATTTCTCCACGAGAAGCGTTTGAAAAATCTATTGAAATCATGATCACACAGCTCAAAGCAATCATCGGTTTCAAAGATACAGAAGCTGAACTCCTTACTGCCTCACAGGAGGGAAACGAACTTCACGCTTCAATGGCTGAAACAAACAAAGAAGCCCTCGATGACGTCCTCAAAACACGAATCGAATCTCTTACACTTTCACAGAGAACAATGAACGCGCTCGTAAACGCCAACATTCGAAGTGTAGGTGGCCTTATCCGAAAGAAAGAGAAAGACATCCTCGATATCGAAGGTCTTGGTTCAAAAGGACTCGAAGAAATCAAGGAAGTTCTCGAAACACTTGGCTTATCTCTAAAATCATAGTATTCTACTGAAACCGACATGAGACATCATAATGCAAACCGAAAACTAAGCAGAGAGCGAAATCAGCGACGAGCGTTGCTTCGATCCCTTGCACGAGAACTTTTCCTCCACGGAAAGATTATTACTACTGAAGCAAAAGCAAAGGAAGTTCGATCTTTTGCTGAAAAGCTCATCACTGAAGCAAAGAAGGCAACTCCAGCTTCAGCTCGAGTAGCTTCATCAAAAATGGGTAACAACGCCATTGTAGGAAAGCTTACAAAGGTTATTGGTCCACAGTACAAGGAACGAGCTGGCGGATATACCCGAATTGTTAAATTAGAGCGACGACCTTCTGACGGGAGCAAGATGGCGGCAATTGAGCTCGTATAATGAATAAGATATGAAACACGTAATTGACGCAAAAAACAAAAAGATTGGCCGTATTGCATCTGAAGCTGCAAAGCTTCTTATGGGTAAAGATACTCCAGCATTCGCAAAGAACATTGCTCCTGATGTAGAGGTTGAAATCATCAACGCTTCAAAGGCTGACATGTCTGAAAAGAAGAAGACAGAAAAATTCTATCGAACTCACTCTGGATACCCAGGTGGACAGAAAGAAGAAAAGCTTGGTGACCTCATCGAACGACTCGGCATTGGAGAAGTATTCCAGCGAGCTGTATACGGCATGTTGCCAACAAACAAACTACGGTCGAGAATGATGACAAAATTAACAATAACAGAGTAGAACCCTTGTTCTAGATTCCAATTTTATGGCTGAAAAATCAACATACAAACAAGCAGTAGGACGACGAAAAACCGCAATTGCGCGAGTTCGAATGACTCCTTCAACAAAAAGCTCTATTCTCATCAACGACCGAGAGCTTGCTGACTATTTTAAAACTACAGAACTTCAGAACAAAGCACTTGAAGCTCTCAAGAAGTCAGGTGTAGAAGGTAAATACACTATTACTGTAAAGCTCATTGGTGGAGGATCAAGCTCACAGGCTGAAGCTCTCCGACACGGTATCGCTCGAGCACTCCTCGAAATTGACCGCAACCTCCGAGCAGTCCTCAAAAAAGAAGGCTTCCTCACACGAGATGGCCGAGCAAAGGAACGACGAAAATTCGGTCTCAAGAAAGCTCGAAAAGCACCTCAGTGGAGTAAACGATAAACTCACATTCTCACAGAAAAACCCTCCGCCTTCAAAAACAGAGGGTTTTTCTTTTACCAAAAATATCAATACATTGAGCGATATATTTGGTACTTGCAAAGACCGCTCGAAATGAATACAATTTCATCACTATGACAACAAACGATAATCTGAACAACACATCAAACGACATAGAGGAGGATGTTATTCTCGATACATCTGCTGATACAGAAGAGACAACAGATGCGGATGAATCAGACGATGTTGTCCTCGACGAAGACACCGAAGGTGGATCACCAGACCTCATCAAGAAACTTCGAGCGAAGCTCAAGACCGCAGTAGAAGAAAAACAGGCATACCTCGATGGATGGCAGCGCGACAAAGCTGAATTCATCAATGCTCGAAAACGAGATGAAGAGTCTAAGTCAGACTACCTCAAATTTGCAACACAAAAGGTGATTGAGGATATATTGCCAGTACTCGATAGTTTCGATATGGCGATGAGTAATACTGCTACATGGGAAAGCGTCTCTAAAGAGTGGCGAACAGGCGTAGAAGGCATCTACAGCCAGCTACAGGGCATTCTTTCTCGGTACGAGGTGACACCTTTTGCCAAAGTAGGCGATGCGTTTGATCCAAACCTTCATCATTCGATTGCTACCGTGGCAACGACAGACAAAACACAGGATCATACAGTTGCAGTAATTTTGCAAAAAGGATATAAAATTAAAGACAAAGTACTTCGTCCGGCACTCGTAAATGTATACGAAGCCACACAATAAGTAATACAAGCTGATCGACGTAAATCAAAGCGAATCAAACTATGAATCTTATTAAACGAAACAACCAACGAACTGTCATTCATCTCACCGCACAAGGTGAAGGGTATTTGGCACGTGTTGTGGTATGTACCGTTCGATATGATGGCTCATATGCATCACATGTTGTTGCTGTTCAGGTTCTCACGAAAGAGCAGGCGATTGATCTCAAATCAAAGGCCTCAGCG
>CAZCNA010000039.1:0-4329 GCA_964500215.1 uncultured Candidatus Saccharibacteria bacterium
TAACATATAGTTAATTTTTATTTAAGAAATGGCAATCGGTCGATCAGTCGCAGTCGGCATTGATATTGGTACTTCAAACATCAAGGTGGTGGTTTCTGAAGCAGATCCAAAAAATGAGCGCGCCTTACCTCGCATTATCGGTACTGGATATGCAGAGTCAAAGGGCCTCCGACACGGCTACGTAACAAATCTAGAAGAGACCGTAAAAAGCATTCGTGCTGCTGTTTCTCAGGCCGAAAAATCTGCGGGCGTTCCTATCAAAAAAGCCTATATCTCTATCGGAGGAGTGGGCGTTTCTGCCATTGTATCGAGTGGCGCTATTTCTACAACAAAAGCTGACAGTGAAATTACTGAGCTCGATCTCAAGCGGGCATGCGATGAAAGTGAAAAAGAACTTCCTCAAGCATATATCCTCAACCGAAAAATCATTCATACAGTTCCTCTCGAATACCGTATTGATGGCAAGAAAGTTCTTGGCCGACCTCAAGGCATGAAGGGCGTACGACTCGAGGCTCGTGTCCTCTATATCACCTGTCTCACCCATCACCTCAATGACATCATCAGTGCCTTCGAAGAGCTCGATATGGATGTAGAAGACATCATTGCGGGACCTATGGCTGCCAGTCTCGTTACCCTCAACAAAACACAAAAAATCGCGGGGTGCGTTATGGCCAATATTGGCGCTGAGACGACATCTATTATGGTGTTCGAAAACAACAATCCCGTTTCTATGGAAATCTTTCCATACGGTTCAAATGATGTCACAAATGACATTGCTCTCGGACTCAAAGTTTCTATCGAGGATGCCGAACAAATAAAATTGGGTAATAGTCGCAACGACGGAATTTCAAAACGAAAGCTCGAAGAAATCATGCTCGCTCGTCTTTCAGATATTTTTGATCTCATCGAAGATCATCTCCGACGAATTGATCGAAGTGGACTTTTGCCTGCTGGTATTATTTTGACTGGCGGTGGTTCTGCGCTCCCTTCTATCGAAGAACTGGCAAAACATATTCTCAAACTTCCTGCAAAACAATTCCGTACAAAGTTTGAAGGAAATACAAAAGCTCTCGCACATGATTATGAATGGACAGTTGCATATGGACTTACTGTATTAGGTCTTACAAATGACCCTCTTTCTCCAAAACGCCCAATATCTATCATTCGAACGAATGCCTTCATTATTGCCATCAAAAAGTTCATAAAACAGCTTCTTCCTTAATCAAACTATATTTTTATGGCTCAATAAAGCCGTTTTTCAGGGCCCCACTACGACACAACAAGGCCATGTTTTTAAGTGTTGCGCCATAAAAAAGCGTGCTATGATACCTCCATTACATCTTAATAAAGTATTGATTATTATTTAGAGTTAAATTTATCCACTCGCACCACTATGCCTCAAGTAAAACCAGAAGTAGAAACATTTGCACGAATCAAAGTTGTCGGTGTCGGCGGTTCAGGAAAGAACGCCATCAACCACATGATCAACTCCAAAGTAAAGGGCGTTGACTTCCTCGCTATCAACACTGATGCGCAGGATCTTCATCATTCACTCGCGAAACAAAAAATTCATATCGGTAAGAACCTCACAAAAGGTCTCGGCGCCGGAATGAATCCAGAAGTCGGCAAACGAGCAGCCGAAGAAACTCGAGAAGAAATTCAAGAGGCTCTCAAAAATTCTGACATGGTATTCGTAGCAGGAGGATTTGGTGGTGGTACATGTACAGGTGCAGGACCAATCGTTGCAAAGATTGCAAAAGAAATGGGTGCCCTCACTGTGGGTGTGGTATCAAAACCATTCTCTTTCGAAGGTCAGCAGCGAATGCGACTTGCTGAAAAAGGCCTCGAAGAACTCAGTACTTCTGTAGATGCCCTCGTTATCATTCCAAACGACAAACTCCTTTCAACAATTTCAAAAGAAACAACAGCAAAGCAGGCATTCGGTATGAGTGACGAAGTCCTCAAGCAGGCTGTAGAAGGTATTTCTGACCTCATCACAACTCCAGGTACAGTGGGCAACATCGACTTTGCCGACATTCGAGCCGTTCTCGAGAACGCAGGATCTGCTCTCATGGGTATTGGTATCGCAAGTGGCGAGAACCGAGCAACTGAAGCCGCAAAGAACGCTATCAGTTCTCCCCTCCTCGATGTTTCAATGCATGGAGCAAAGGGTGTTCTCTTCTCTATCGCAGGTGGCGAAGACCTCACAATGTGGGAAATTCAGGAAGCCGCAAAAATCATCACTGATTCAGTGGATCCAGATGCAAAGATTATCTTTGGTACCGTAAAGGACGAAAAACTAAAGAAGAATGAAATCCGCATCACGGTGATTGCTGCGAACTTCCCTGATAGTGGTAGTGTTCGACGATCACTCTTTGACTCAATGCGAACAACTGAATCTCAAGCACCTTCTGCATCTCAGCAAGCTCCACAACAGCAGCCTCAGCAGGCCACAGAAGCCTCACAGAACGATTCTCGAAAGATTTTCAACACATTCCCAATCCAGCGAGAACAGCCTCAGCAAAAGCCAGAAGAACGCAAAACAGAAGACCAGCCAGCTCCCTCAACTCCAAACGATGAGGATGATTGGGCAGTTCCAGCGTTTCTCCGAAGATCAAAACTCAAATAATTAAAAAACCTTTTGAAAGACTTGCCGCAGGAGGAGGGCCGTGCGCAGCACTGGCAGCTCCGACGAGGCAGAAGAACGTTTTCTGGGAAAACGATTCTGTGCTTTCAAAAGGTTTTTTTAATTATCTTTATGATACAATATCGACACATATGACATACGATTTAACTATAATTGGTGGAGGACCAGCGGGTGTTGCAGCCGGTGTGTACGCCTCTCGAAAGAAATTAAAAACACTTTTTATCACTGAATCATTTGGCGGACAGAGTATCGTCTCAGACGGTATCGAAAACTGGATTGGAACAGTCAAAATTTCAGGAAGCGACCTTGCGTCATCACTTGAGCAGCATCTTCGAGCGTATGCGGCGGATATCGTTGATATCAAGACCGGAGCGTGGGTGAAAGGCGTTGAAAAAGGCGCAGATGGATCGTTCACTATTCATACAAATGACGGTATCAAGGACGAATCTTTTTCTACAAAAACAGTACTCGTTGCAACAGGCAGCAAACGACGAAAACTTCCCGCAAAAGGCGCCGAAGAGTTCGACAACAAAGGCCTCACTTATTGCGCAACATGTGATGGACCTCTCTTTTCAGGTCAGGATGTGATTGTGGTTGGTGGTGGCAACGCCGCATTCGAAAGTGCCGCTCAATTGGCCGCATATTGCAAAACAGTCACTATTTTCCATCGCAGTGAATCATTCCGTGCAGACCCCGTAACAGTCGAGAAAGTCCTTGCCAAAGAAAATGTCAGTGCCGTCACAAACGTTGATATTCTCGAAGTCAAAGGCGACAAATTCGTGAATGCTGTTGTATACAAGAACAACACCACAGGCGAAGAAACAGAACGCCCCATCTCAGCTATCTTTGTCGAGATTGGCCTCTTACCAAATACAGGCTTTGTCTCAAACATCGTCACATTGGACGCCTACGGCAAAGTGATCGTCGACCCAAAGACTCAGCAAACAAGCACACCTGGTATCTGGGCAGCTGGAGATTGTACCGATGGTCTCTATCATCAGAACAACATCGCCGTAGGAGACGCTGTCAAAGCATTGGAGGACATTTACGTGCATATTCATACGAAATAGGCGCGTCACACAAATCAAAAGAATATCAAAACGCCGTTGCCCGAAAGCAACGGCGTTTAAAAGAATGCGGGCGCCTCCACTTCATCACCCTCGTGATAAAAGAGCAATCGACGCTGATTGTTAAAATCCACTTGAGCATAGAGCGCAGTCATGCCATTACGGAAGAATTCTACCGTGAGAGCTTGATGCGACTCGAATATCAAGACGACTTGTATCTTCCTCGATGGGAGACACACAACCTCGGCCGATCGTGCAGGATCAGCTGTGAATTGACGGGCAATCTCAGTTCCCCACTGCAAGACGAACTCCACATCCTCAATTTCGACCTTGTCATGAATCATATCGGAACCTCCTGGCCAAAAGTATACCATTTTTTGCATTTTTCTGAAAAAATGTTATATTTTCTCCACTGGCCCTATCGTCTATCGGTTAGGACACAAGATTTTCAATCTTGGAAGCCGGGTTCGACTCCCGGTAGGGTCACACGATCAAAAAGCCACCACGTCTGTGGTGGCTTTTTGTATCGCAGTGAATCTCCTGGGGAGATAATTGCACACCTTGTAGACAAAACATACAAATCATGTTAATTTGGTTCCGAATATGTTCTTATGA
>CAZCNA010000040.1:0-3999 GCA_964500215.1 uncultured Candidatus Saccharibacteria bacterium
CCTTTGTCGACCTTATTTCTGGCTACCATTTTCCAACTGAAGGATCGCTCACTATAGATGGCTATGACATCAAGACGCTCAATCTCAAGGAGCTCCGTTCACAGATCGGTGTTGTGCCACAAGAAGTAGTGCTCTTTAACGACACCATCCTCAATAACATCAAATACGGAAACTTCCATGCTACAGATATCGAGGTAGAAGAGGCTGCACGCAAAGCTCACGCGCTCGACTTCATCCAAAAGTTTCCTGACAAGTGGGAGCAGATCGTAGGGGAACGAGGTATCAAACTCTCTGTGGGACAGAAACAGCGAATTTCTATTGCCCGAGCAATACTCCGAAACCCACGAATCCTCATTCTCGACGAACCAACATCAGCGCTCGACGCAGGATCAGAAAAAATCATCACCGCAGCACTCGAGGAACTCATGCGAGGCAAAACAACATTCATCATTGCGCATCGACTCAGTACTGTTCGAAAAGCACATATGATTCTTGTATTCAAAGACGGAAAAATCATCGAACGTGGAACACACGATGAACTTCTCAAAAACGCAGACGGTGAATATACGAGATTGTATGAATTGCAGATTGGTCTCCACGAATAGTCGTGCGCGAAAGCACTAAAGGAGAAATATTTATATTTCTGGCCATTTCTGCTATACTACTGACATTACACATTTCGAAGGGGTATACCAAAAATACCCCTCAATAAGGCCGTACATATCAATGACACGCGTATACATAAAAGACTTGCAGGCACATAAGGGCGAAGAAGTAACCATCAAGGGATGGGTAGATGTTCGACGAGATCAGGGAAAGCTCATCTTTCTCGATTTTCGAGATATGTCTGGCCGTATCCAAGGTGTGATTCTTCCAAATGCCACAGACGCTCATGCAGTGGGTAGTACACTTCGATCTGAATGGATTGTCGAAGTGAAAGGCAAAGTTAATCCTCGACCAGAACGAAATGTCCAGGCCGACAAACAGAACGGCGACATCGAACTCGAAATTCTCGGCATCACAGTACTCAACGAAGCTGAAACTCCACCATTTGATATCGGTGCAAATACACTCGAAATCAACGAAGAAGTCCGACTCAAATATAGATATATCGACCTTCGAAATGATCGTCTCCAAAAGAACATTCGTAACCGACACAAGGTGCTCAAACACGTTCGTGATAGTCTCGATGCACAAGGATTCATCGAAGTAGAAACTCCACTCCTCACAAAATCTACACCCGAAGGTGCTCGAGACTATATCGTGCCTTCACGACTCGAACACGGACATTTTTATGCACTTCCACAGTCACCACAGCAATACAAACAGCTCCTCATGGCTGGTGGTATCGAGAAATATTTCCAGGTCGCTCGATGTATGCGTGACGAAGACACACGAGGGGACAGACAACCTGAATTCACCCAAATGGACGTCGAGATGAGTTTCGTAAACGAAGAAGACATCATGAATCTCATTGAATCAATGCTCATTGATGTTGTCACAAAGATTTATCCTCACAAAAAAATTCAGCAAATTCCATTTCCACGAATTCCATATGCAGAAGCGATGTCTACATACGGCAACGACCGACCAGATATCCGTGAAAACAAAGAAGACCCTAATCTCCTCGCATTTTGCTGGGTAGTTGATTTCCCATTCTTTGAAAAGAATGCCTCAGGCAAAGGGTGGACATTCACGCACAACCCATTTTCTGCTGCAAAACCTGCATTTCAGGACCACCTTATGAAAGCTGGTCCAACAGATACAGGCCTAGAAGCTATTCTCGCCGCACAGTACGATATCGTTCTCAACGGATTTGAAATTGGAGGAGGAAGTATCCGAAACCATAACGCCGATGCACTCCTCAAGGTATTCGAAATCATGGGATATCCAAAAGACAATGTTGAGCAGAACTTTGGCCATATGTTGCACGCACTCCGATCTGGAACACCTCCACATGGCGGTATTGCATGGGGATTTGACCGATTGATGATGCTCCTCGAAAACGAACCAAACATTCGTGAAGTAATCGCATTCCCAAAAACAGGCGAAGGACGAGACCTCATGATGGATTCGCCGTCATCTGTATCTGCCGAACAACTCCGAGAGCTTGGTATCCAAATCAAACCTGCAAACTAGCACGATATAGACCGAATATACTCTAAATCAATAGAGCAAAAACCTTCTCCCCACATCACAGGGCGAGGAGGTTTTTTCGTTTTTCCATAAGAAGTGAGTAAAAGAGATATCTTTGGTATACTAGACATATGACAGAACAAGACCAATCAACACAGACCCAAACTGAGACTGCATCAGAAACGGTATCTGCGCCTACAATTGGCCATTTCAAGGTAAAAACACCTGCGTTTGAAGGCCCTCTCGACCTTCTCCTCAACCTCATCGAAAAGCGAAAATTATTCATCAACGACATCGCTCTTTCACAAGTGGCCGAGGACTATATTCAGCATGTGAATGCACTTCCTGAATACAACTTGAGCGACAGAACGCAATTCATTGTTATTGCATCGACGCTTCTCCTCATCAAAGCAAAATCATTGCTTCCAGCGATCTCATTGACCGAAGAAGAGCAGGGTAGTATTGACGACCTCGAACAGCGACTCAAAGAACTCGAGCTCATGCGCAAACTCGGTGGCATCATCAAGGATCAATACGGCGCACGTATTATTTTTCCTCGTGGCGAAGTAAAACAAATCACAAAAGTATTCGCACCAAGCAAAGACACATCACTCGATATGGTAGGTGAGGCAATTCGTCGCGTACTTTTTTCTCTTCCAAAGAAAGTTGAACCGCCAAAGGTGACCGTCAAAAAAGTCATCAGTCTCGAGGATATGATTACGAATCTCACGGACCGCATTCAGCGGGCTGTGCGAATGAGTTTCAAGGAATTCAGCTCTGCGAGCAAAGGGGAGCGTGTACATGTCATTGTCAGCTTCCTCGCCATGCTTGAACTCGTGAAGCAGGGAGTTATCAACGTTCATCAAGAAACTAATTTTGACGAAATCCAAATGGAGAGTCATGATATAGGTATTCCGCGATATTAATTTTCGACGCACACTCATATTTTCATCACATACATGTCTACCGACCAACTTTCACTCGAACAAAAAATAGAAGCTATCCTTTTTTGGAAAGGGGAACCTGTTTCAGTGAAAGAGCTTTCATCATATCTCGGCTTTAATGAACAGAGCATCAAGGATTCCTTAACAAATCTTGAAGAACAGCTTGCCACACGCGGTATTATTCTCATGCAAAAGGGAAGTGGCAGCACCACAGAAGTGCAGCTTGGTACATCACCCGAAGCAAGTGCGATTATCGAGCAAATAACCAAGGACGAACTCTCAAAGGACCTCGGTAAAGCAGCCCTTGAAACACTGGCTATTATCCTCTATAAGGGGCCTATAAAGCGCAGTGAGGTCGATTATATCCGTGGGGTCAATTCAACCTTTATTATCCGAAATTTGCTCATTAGAGGCCTTATAGACAAGGCACCCGCCCCCAATGACCAGCGGGCCTCCGTATACAGCCCTTCATTCGAACTCCTCTCCCATTTGGGCATAACAAAAGTAGAGGATCTCCCAGACTTTGCCGTTGTACAAGAAGAAGTTAAAAAATTTAGAGAAACTAACCAAGAATCTACGAATGAATCACATGATGGACAACAACCAACAGAATCAAACGAAGCTTCAACAACTGATACAGGCATATCAGAAGAATAAGGTATCAGTATTTTCAATATTATTTATTGTTATTGCCTTAGGGTTTATAACATCTGTTTTGAGTGCTCACGCAATCCTCGCTTATTCAAAACATCATATTTCATCGACTGCGACAGTCGCAGATGCTGTGCCAGTCACAAAATCATTTGTCTCACCACTTATCGAAGCGGAATCGGCCATCGTGTACGATCCAAATACTCAAACTGTGCTGTATGAAAAGAACGCAGAATCACCCCGCGTAATTGCTTCTATTACAAAAATG
>CAZCNA010000041.1:0-3649 GCA_964500215.1 uncultured Candidatus Saccharibacteria bacterium
ACTCGGTCGTGGACTTTCGACTGGTACAGAGATCGAATATTCGGATTCAGATACAATCAAGTCAGCGCTCGAGAATAGAAAATAAAAAAACGACCAGGTGGGTCGTTTTTTTGTTTTGAGTTGAGGACAAAGAGTCTTTAGGCAATCGCAGTGATCTTAACTTTGAAGTAATTCTGTCGGTGGCCGTTCTTTGGTGTGCCGGCTCGACTCTTTTGTTTGTATCGCATGATGATAACCTTTGCGTGTCGGCCGATAGCTGCGATTTCGCCAGTTACCTTTGCGCCACTAACGAGTGGTGCGCCAACTTTAGTTTCAGAACCGTTGTCTGTCAGGAGAACGTCACTGAATTCTACTGTGTCACCTACCTTATAATCACCAACAAGCTTTTCAATAGTGATAGTTTCGCCTGAAGCTACTTTGTATTGTTTGCCGCCAGTCTTGATAACAGCAAAAGCGCCTGATGCGTCAATTGCAGAAGTCTCCTTTGGAGTTTTTGATGTCTTTGCCATAAGTTTCAATAGTATAGCGTATTTTGCCAATTAATCAAGCCTTTTGGCCAATATGGGGAGAGATGCCGTATATCTGCAGTATATATGTACCAAAATAGAGCCTTCCAGGTGCTTCCCCACCTTTTTCCTCTCTATAGAGATATTGACTTTTATATAAAATATAGTACTTTCATACCAAACACCCCAATATATAACGGGCATCCGTTCATTCAACAACAACTTGTCACGAAAGGACAAACAATATGAGTCAGAAAGTAGTAGGGCTTGAGCCCCTCATCAGCGACCGATGGGAGGATAAGCTCCTCAAATGGAACAAGCGCATCGCCGTCGCCGCATTGATTGTATCCGCAATCTTTGTATTCATTGTCCTCCTCTGTCCGGAAAGAATCGCTCGCAGCAATGCACTGCGCCAGATCATCAAGCCCGGAGACGAGGTTACCGTGCGCGGATACTACAGTAAGCCCAATCGCTTGATGTTTTGGTTCATGATTCAAGCAAGTCGGCAACAGTACGTTCAGGCATCTGAACAGGAGGCCTTCCCCTGGTGGAATATACGCAGTGAGCTTACGGAAGGAAGCTGGCTGCAAAGCCAATCTGTCTCAGCGCTCATGCTGAACCGTGTGGACAACCGGCACATCGAAGTCGAGATCAAGATCAATGACCGAGAACCGCGCCTATACATCTACAACAGCATGCGCCCGATTCCGCTCGGTCGGTATCGAATCAACAAGTCACTGCGCTGGGTGCCCCTCGAAGGGCAAGCATCCGCAGGCACAACGTTCTCGTTGTCTGTGCATTGACTACAACATCTTTCACACTTAACCAATCAGCGCCCTGAGGTATCCATTCCTCAAGGCGCTGTTTTTTATTTTATTCTTCTTCGTCTGCGAGCGGTTTGTCTAATACGAGCGGATCAACATTTGCAGATTCACCCGTGATACGGAGGACGTCTTTGTCTATTTTCTTGAGTTCCTTGTGGGCCTTGTTGTAATGGTTCACAGTCGTGCCGAGAGAAGCTCCCAGAGAGCCCATAAACTGATCGTAGGCGTTTATATGCTTGCCAAGCTCCTCTACCCGCTTCTTGATTTCAACTGCCTCTTTTTCGATTTTGAGGGCTTTGAGGCCTTGGAGCACTGTCTGCAAATATGCCAAGAATGATGTCGGCGATACGATGATTACTTTCTTTTCTTTGAAGGCGTATTCGATGAGGTCTCGGGTATTAATTTTTACAGATCCTACTTGTGCAACGAGCAAATCATAATAGATGGCTTCGTGAGGAATGAACATGAATGCGAAGTCCATCGTATTTTCTGAAGGCTTGATGTATTTCGATGTTTCGTCGATACGGAGTTTGAGGTCAGACTTGAACAACTTTTCGAGGCGTTCACGTTCTGCAGGATCTCGCTCTTCAATCAATCGATTATAATTCTCTAGAGAAAATTTTGAGTCAACAGGAATGATTTTGTCATTGACGAATACAGCGGCGTCTACAATAGTGCCGTCCTTGAACGTGTATTGCATTTCGAAGCCACCTGGTGGGATGACATTTTTCAACAATGTTTCGAGATAATATTCACCGAGAATTCCTCGCTGTTTTGGATTCTTCAAAATATCCTGAAGATTCTGAAGCTGATCCGCGAACGATACCACCTGTCGGTTTGTTTCGTCGAGTTTTGTGATACGTTCCGTCACATCTTTGAGGAGTTGGAATGATTCAGATGTTTGATGTCTGAAGGAATCCTGCATTTGTTTTGAACTTTCACCGAGCTTGTTGTCCACCGTCCGTGTCATGTCGTTGATACGACCATCGACGGTACGACTGAGCTCGTTTATTTGTTGCAACAAAAGCTGCAGCCCCGTATTATCTTGCGGTTTCAAGGCATCGAGGGCAGCAGCGGCCTCTTTGCGCTTGTCACGTCTCATAAAATACAACACTGTCGCCACATTGATAGCAATGAAAAGAAACGCTACAATGAGCAGTATCGAATTATTATTTTCAGGATTATTCATACGAAGTAGTATAACAAATTGAACACTATGTCTCTACACGAACAGATTAAAGGCCAAATCAAAGAAGCAATGCTTGCAAAAGACAGCGTAAAACTCACTGTGGTGCGAGGCCTTACCACAGCCTTCACAAATGAGCTCGTGGCTACAAACCGAACACCTCAGGATACCCTCACTGACGAAGAAGTCCTCACTGTTATCCGTCGAGCTGCCAAGCAGCGAAAGGATTCTATCGACCAGTTCACTGCTGGTGGACGGCCTGAACTCGCCGCTGATGAACAGGCAGAACTCACTGTACTCGAAGCATATCTTCCACAGATGATGTCTCGAGAGGACATTCAAAAAATAGCTGAAGCAAAGAAAGCAGAACTCAGCATCACCGACAAAACAAAAGTAGGCATGCTCATGAGCTCTCTCATGAAAGACCTCAAAGGAAAAGCTGATGGCGCAGATGTGAAAGCCGTGGTTGAGGGGTTGTTTGCGTAAGCGGTAATAATATTGCGGCGGTATTGATTAAATTCTGTTTTTATTTTATTATTTAATTCCGGAGGTAACTCCATTTCAATCATGGAACAAGCACCACGTCAGGATGACGCACCATACAGTGCGAACATCACGAACAGGTTCAAGGACGTGTTGGAACGAGTGCGTAATGGCGGTGAATACATGACGCAAGGCGAACTCGACGAATTGAGAGAGGCGGAGCTTGCAGAAGCAGCTCATCCTCAGCCTTCAAGTCGCGAGATTCGTCCTCGATCAACAACTCCTCATACAACGAGGGCCACAGAAACGGCACATGAACGGAAAGGCACACGTACAGCTCCCAAAGCTCCAAAGCGTGTCTTTTCAAACCCCATGTCCGTATTCGATGAATGGCAAAAACAGCAAGAACAACGCGAAGAAGATGGAGGTGACGAATAGTAATGATTCTCCCCTCCTCCACCTTCCCCAACCAAACAGACAGAGGCTCCGTGCTCTCTGTCTGTTTTTTTGATGCGGTGTTTCGTTGACATAACACATGATGACGCGAGCCGTGAATTATGTGAATCATAATAAGGCTGTTTACTTACACGAAATAATAGCCCGCGTGGAATTCATAACTTTGTGGACAAAGTTATGAATAGTTATGAATT
>CAZCNA010000042.1:0-3467 GCA_964500215.1 uncultured Candidatus Saccharibacteria bacterium
CAATGCTCACAGATTGTGCGATACCGCTCTTTTCGTCATAGATAACCTTTGAATCGATGACTGTCGTCGGCTTTGTTGCTGTTTTGGCCAAAGAGACTTTGTAAAGACCAGGCACATCCTTCGCTCGTGGTACGGTGATTGGTTTTGATTTCAAATTATGGATATCTCGGAGTGTCGTAATGCCGAGAGATGCGAATATTTTTGGACTTCCGCTGAATTTTTGCAAAATATCTGCTGGAATTGCTCCGAACAAGAACTTTTGGATACCATCAGCAAATGAGAAAGCTCCCCTTGACGGATCCGTTGAGAATACAGGCAAATCTTTGAGACTAAATGGCTCAAACTTTTTTATAGGGAGAACAACGTTGAAGAGTTCCCCATTACCCGGAAGTCGGCTCACAATTCGATTGACGAGGCCATTATTTGCTCCTCTGGCAGCACTTGCCTGAGCCGCCAAGGTTGCGGGTGAAATGAGGTTTGTTCGTACTGCTCCACGAGCTCCGGCTTGAATTGTTGCACCGCTATCACAACCGAGCACAACTCCTCCGTTATTGATAATGGCTACATATGAAGTATCTGTTGTGAGATAAATATCTCCACCATTTCCTGAGATACCGCAGGCAGTAGAATTACCTCCGTTTGAGATGATTCTTCCCAATACTGATGATTCTGCAAATATAGAACCTCCATCTCCGGCTTGTTCAATCGGGTCTCCACCACTTACATCCACATCACCCATGACAGTGTTGCTGATTGTTGTAGACGCACCGTGTCCTCCGATTCCTTCTGGTACATCTGCTCCTTTTCCAACGAATCCATGCTCAAATCCAGTGAACGTGATATTTTTGATGATAACATTCGTGAACGCATTCGCGCGATTATCAGCGACGAGATCTGGCATCGAAGTAATAGCAGGATTTGTGTTCCCCGCAGCTGCAGTGACAGTGTGTCCATTTCCATTAATGATCACGTTATCTGCTTTTATCGTAAAACACGTACTTGTTATATTTGAAATATCTGACTGGAGAGTATAGGTACCAGGTGAAGTGAGTTTTCCACAAGATGTTACATCACCGACTGGAATTGGCACGGTATCGAGATACCATGTGCCCGTCTGTGAACCTGAAAGATTCGCAGGTATAGAAAAAGATGTAGATGTCAGCTCGCCGCCAGGACCAAAGATAGATTCTGATACCTGAAAATTTGATGAACTTGCGTCATACGCGTACGCAAGCGATAGGGGTACCACAAGAAAGATGAAGAGAGCAAAAAATATTCCTGAATATTTTTTTAAAAAGTTGTACACCATGTGTGCATAGTATATCAATGATATGCACTCTTTTACAACCTACTTATTTTTCAAATTTTGCTGTTCACGCCACTCGTCTATTTTTTTGTGATTGCCAGAGATGAGCACCTTTGGCACTTTGTATGATTTATTTTTGTATGTAAGCACTTCAGGACGAGTATATACATCGCTTGATGCAACTCTCTTTTCCTCGAGTGAATTAAAATTGCCGAGAACACCTTCCACCTGTCGAGCAATCGCGTCAATCATCACCATCGCAGCCAACTCGCCGCCGGTGAGTACATAATCACCGATAGAAACATCATGGCATTTGAATATGTTCTTTATTCGAGCATCAATACCTTCGTATCGTCCGCAGATAATAATAATATCCGAATAACGCGTAGCAGATCGCTCAGCCATATCATTTGTGAATTTCTCACCTGATGGAGAAAGAAACACAATCTCTGCTTTCGTAAATGTTTTTTTCTTTTGAGCTTGTGTGAGTGCTTTATCGATTGCTTTTGCAATAGGAAGAGCCTGCATCACCATACCAGGACCACCGCCATATGGCTTGTCGTCTACACGAAAATACGGTTTGTCTTTCTTTTTTTGAGCGGCAGTTGGAACACTGAAGTCCCGTGGATTATAAAACTTGAGAGCAATTTTTTTATCAGCTTGGGCTCGCGCCAAAATAGATTCATTCACATACGAAGAAAAACTCTCTGGAAAAAGAGAGATGAGATGGAATGTCACAGGGCCTTTTGCTCGAGCACGATTGCTCTTTGATAATTTTGCCTTTGTGTTTGTAGGGGCTTTCTTTGGCATGTTTGTAGAGACTCTATTATACCACATTTTTGTAGAAAAACAACACCCTTCTGAGGTGCTGTTTTTCGTGAGTATACTGCGTTGATTTGAGGCTTATATTGAGCCTTCAAAAATTGTTCGGAGATCTGACTGCGTTATAGATGAATTATTCGAGGTTGAGGTCAGCCATTGCTTCATCAACTGACTTCATAACTCCCTCCGCTCGGGGAAGGCCACCTTCTGGTTCGTTGATTTTGAGGTTTACTCGTGCGTTATTCTTCATACCTACTACACGAAGAAGAGTTCGGATAGCCTTTGCTGTGTTACCTGATCGGCCGATGATTTTGCCCATGTCTGCAGGATCAACAACAAGTGTAAGGAGCACACCCATCTCGTCTACTGTTCGGTTGATTTTTACGGCATCCGGATTGTCTACAAGAGCTTTGACTACGTACTCTAAAAACTGTGTGTCTCGTTCATTCATATATGTTCGGTTATTAAGGATTATAAATATAAATTATATAAGAACTGGCGCTGTGGTCAATGTCGTTATACGTGCAGGTGTAGTAACGGTGTGGAAGAGAAAGAGTTACAAAGGGAGATTTATGCTGCTGCGGCTTCTGTTGGAGCTTCGGCAGGAGCTGGAGTTTCTACAGGTGCTGCTGATGCTTCAGGTGCCTCAGCGGGAGTTGCAGCTGCAGCTGGTGCTGCTTCTTCTGGCTTTGCAGCTACTGTTTTCTTTGGCAAAACATTTTTCTTTTTTCCAGAAATAATTTTGTTTGAAACAAGGAGGTTGTGAGCTGTGTCAGAAACCTGGGCGCCATTTGAAATCCAATATTCGATTCGGTCTTTCTTTAGGATTGTGCCATCTTTTCGGAAATCGTGTGAACCAAGAACTTCAAGAGCCTTCTTTTTTGCGGCGCTCTTTGAATCCGTCAAAACAAGTCGAAAAGACGGTTCATTCTTTCGGCCGATTCGTTGTAGTCGTATCTTTAACATATGTAGGCAAAATACTAACAGATAGGGCCTCAAGAGTCAAATATATCTCCTCTTCTCCCCTACAATCCATGGAAAAGCCGTCCCAAACCTCCCTTTTTGGCCATTTATAGGCCTCTGGAGTAGCTACAGACCCATATTTCTGCTAGCATATTGACCATGAACGATATCTCAAAAAATTCTAAAGAAAACAAGACATTAACAGGCATCATCAGCCTCAACTCAAAGGGAAAAGGCTTTCTCGACGTCGAAGACCTCGAGGATGACATATCTATAGAGCCCGATGATGTGGGTCTCGCCCTCCATGGCGACACTGTCGAAGCGGAAACGTACAGCGGTTTTCGAGGTGCTACACAAGCCAAAGTCATCCGTGTTA
>CAZCNA010000043.1:0-3313 GCA_964500215.1 uncultured Candidatus Saccharibacteria bacterium
TGGTAGAGCATATCATCAGAGAGAAGCACCACATCAGGACCCTGTCCTTCGGCGAGTGCATTAACAAAATCTCGTTCGAATGTCTCTGGATCCTTCTGAATATAATTCACATTCACAACAGTAGAGTTGGCGTTGATATTTCGGACAGTCTCGGCAATTTGCTGAGCTGATACCGTACCCCAGATCGTAGCTTCAGGCGTTGCAGTACCGTTGATACCTCCAAATCCGGCGAACAATGCCACACCGACAATAATGAGGAAAATGAATACACCTATGACAATAATTTGAAAAGTACTCATGAGATAATGTTATGAATATATATAATAATAGTATATCGCATATACCAATGCTTCACTACTTGTTTTTGAACAAGAGACCATAGTGATGTGATCCGGCATCGAACCCTTTTTCGAACTCGAAACCTTCATCAGAGAAAATCTTCATGGCTCGCTCACGCGGAAGCACATGATCTGGATGCGGACCCATATGATTGAAAGACTCAATCCATTCAATAACAACAACGCGGCCTTTTGATTTGAGAATTCGCTTGGCTTCTTTGACAATATGTTCAGGATGTTCGTTTTGGAAGAGCATATTCACAATAACCACGCGATCGATGAGATTATCAGGAAGACATGAGCCTTGAGGTCGCTCGAGGTCGCTGTGGATAAGCTCGATATTGTGGAGGCGCTTTCGTTTTGCCTCATTTTTGAGGGCATTGAGGTGTTCTGCCTGTACATCAATGGCAAATACTTTGCCGTATTCACCTACTTTCTTTGCGATAGCGACGGTATAGTGTCCAATTCCCGCTCCAAAATCGGCAACATGCATACCTTCTCCGATATACATCTGAGAAATATTTTTTAATGGATCTGAAAACATGTATATAGTATATCAGAAACGAAAGGGCCCGCACAAAGTGCGGGCCCTTTTTCCTTCCTTTCTTTTTATTTTGAAATATATCTTACAAACAAATCACAGAGGCGAGAGAATCTCCTTCTCGGAGTTTCATCACTCGTACGCCGTGCGTATCTCGGCCGAGAGAAGGAATTTCGTTGAGGTCACATCGGATTACTTGAGATTTCTTTGAGATAGCTACAGCTTCTTCGAATTCTTCGGTAACAATTCGTGCAGAAATGAGATCACCTGTCTTGTCTGTCACCTTTACGGTCTTGATTCCTGATCCACCTCGTCCCTGAATCTTGTATTCCTTGAGAGGCGTTTTCTTGCCGTATCCGTTTGCAGATACAACGAATACATGTCCATCGTTGCCTGTTTTCTTGATTGTGTCCGCACCAACAACTTTCACTTTGTCATCGAGTCGCATAACACGTACACCACCAGCGGCGCGTCCCATTTCTCGGACTTCACCTTCATCGAATCGGATTGATTGACCATCAGAAGCGACAACCATGATTGAGTCGCCCTTTTCTACAAATGATGCAGACACAAGTTCATCGCCAGCATCAAGTCGAATGGCGATAATGCCACTTCGTCGTACATCGTGGAAGCTTTCAGCAGCTACTTTCTTGCCTGTTCCAAATTTTGTAACGAGGAATGTTGAGAGTTCTGTGCCTTTCTTTATCTCTTTTGGCATTGGGAGAATTGATGTCACTTTTTCGTCAGAAGAAAGTGAGAGGAAATTCATAATTGATTTACCTCGTGTAGCTCGCTTTCCTTGCGGAATATCATACATCTTTATTTGATACACCTTTCCTTTGTCCGTAAAGAAGAGCAACTCACTATGTGTAGTTGTTGTTACGAGATGCGTAATGAAATCCTCTTCTTTTGTATCGAGGTCTACAACACCTACACCACCACGCTTTTGCTTGCGATATTCATCTGGATCTGTTCGCTTGATATATCCTCCTGATGTGAGTACGAGAACGCTTTCTTCGTCAGGAATAATGTCTTCAACAGAGAAGTTCTTGGCACCGTGTTTGATAACCCGAGTTTTTCGGTCATCGCCATATTTTTCACGAATTTCGGCCATTTCATCTTTGATGATTTTGAGCACTCGCTTTGGATTTTTGAGAATATCTTCACATTCTTTGATGAATGCCTGTACTTCTTTGAGTTCGTCTTCGATTTTCTGTCGTTCGAGACCAGCGAGCTTCTGAAGTCGCATTTCCAAAATCGCAGTTGCCTGTCGATCAGAAAACTTGAATTCCTTCATCAAGTTTGTGTGCGCGGTAGGTGTATCTTTTGACTTCTTGATGAGTTTAATAATCTCATCAATATGATCGAGGGCCTTTTTGAGACCAATCAAAATATGTTCTCGGTCTTTTGCTTTCGCAAGATCAAATTCTGTTCGTCGTCGAATGACAATTTTTCGGTGACCGATGAATTCTTCGAGAGCTGTCTTTAGTGAAATAGTTTGTGGCACGCCATCAACGAGGGCAACCATGTTGTAGTGGAATGTCTGTTCGAGCTGTGTATGTTTGTACAAAAAGTTGAGAACGTTCTGAGGATAACTGCCGTTCTTGAGCTCGATAACAATTCGAATGTCTTTTGTTGATTCATCTCGAAGGTCTTTGATACCTTCAATCTTCTTTTCACGATGAAGTTCAGCGATTGCTTCGATAAGTGTCGATTTGTTTACACGAAATGGAATAGACGTAATGATGATTTTTGAAAGGCCGGCTTTTTCTTCGATAATCTCGGCTTCACCTCGTACAACAACGCCACCTCGGCCATGTGTATAAGCATGTGCGATGTCTTTTTCGCCATATACGATACCTCCTGTTGGAAAGTCTGGACCTTTTACAAATTGGAGGAGGTCTTCGGTCGCTGCATCTGGATTATCAACGAGGTGTGTTGTGGCATCAATAATTTCTCGGAGGTTGTGAGAAGGAATGTTTGTCGCCATACCTACAGCAATACCCAATGTACCGTTGAGAAGAAGGTTTGGTACTGCGGTTGGAAGAACGAGCGGTTCCTTTTTTGTGCCGTCATAGTTTGGTCGTGTATCAACAGTTTGCTTGTCGATATCGCGCATAAGTTCAGCGGCGATGCGAGACATTTTTGCCTCGGTGTATCGCATCGCCGCTGGTGAGTCACCGTCAATGTTACCGAAGTTTCCTTGTCCAGCAATGAGGAGATATCGAGTAGAAAAATCCTGCGCGAGGTTCACCATCGTACCGTAAATAGAAGAGTCACCGTGTGGGTGAAAATTACCCATCACGTATCCGACAACATTCGCTGATTTTACAAACTTGGCATTGAATACGTTGCCGTTCTTTTGCATTGAAAACAAAATACGTCGCTGTACCGGCTTGAGCCCATCTCGAACATCAGGAAGCGCTCGGTCTGT
>CAZCNA010000044.1:0-3150 GCA_964500215.1 uncultured Candidatus Saccharibacteria bacterium
AAGTTTTCGAGTTTTTGTCTTGGCTCAAAATGAATCACATATTCATATTCTGCTGGAATTTGTGGGAGTAGTTTTTTCCACTGGATAATAAGTCCAGCACCTTTGTTTTTCTTACCTAATTCATTATCAAAAAAGAAACAGGTTTGTTTGAGGTTAGGAATTTGTGCAATTGCATCTTTCAGTCGAGAATCGAGTGCCTGTTCGTCTTCAACGGTATTATCAACAAAAAAGACATCAAAATCATTGCTATGTTCTCTGACATATTCAGAAATTTGCTGAATGCCATACAAGTATTGTTCAATTCGTTCTTCTTTATTCGAAAAAAGAGGAGTCGTTGTGATAAACGCAGTAGATAAAACAAGTGCCGTTTTCATAAAAAAAGTACTGATTACCAACCTTTACTAATTGAGTCTACGATGTACTGTCGGTCTTCAGGAGTTACCCACCATCCAATAGGAATACATACCATTTCTTTGATGAAATTATCTACATGTGGGAGGTCACGTTTATATGCAGCTACCGTAGTGTGTTTATCGTTTCGCTCGTGTACTCGAGATGTTGCAATGCCTCGTTCTTTCATTGTTGCGATAAAGGCTTCGCGATTTTTTACTTTAATTGTAAAAATCCAATAGGTGCTTGCTCGTCCTTCGTGTTCATCGAGAAGTGTAACTCCTTCAATGCCCTTTAGTTTTTCTCTATAAAATGCAGCATTTTCTTTGTATGCCTGGAGTGTTTTATCAACGTACTTGAGTTGTTCAATACCGATAGTGGCACATACATCATTCATATGAAATTTGTATCCCCATTCAATCACATCATTTTCACATCGAAAATCGGCTCGTGGTGTATCACGGTCAATTCCATACCATCGAAGTAATTTGCCTTTCTTGTATAACTCTTCATCTTTTACAATGAGAATTCCACCATCCACAGTAGTCATATGTTTGATTGCTTGAAAACTATATACCCCGAAGTCTGATTGTGTTCCAACCGGTACACCATTGTATGTAGAACCGAATGCATGTGAACAGTCTTCAATCACTTTCAAATTATGTCGTTTTGCAATGTCCCAAATTTTTTCCATATCACATGGATATCCTCCCCAATGCACCACCATGATAGCCTTTGATTTTTCTGTAACTCGAGATTCAATAGATGCGGGATCGATATTTGCTGTAGTCTCATCAATGTCTGCCCAAACTGGAATAGCTCCTTGTGCCAAAATTGGCCAGTTGGTTGCAGTACATGTGAGAGCTGTCGTAATTACTTCATCGCCAACTCCAACACCTGCAAGGCGGAGGGCCAACTGTAATCCGGATGTCGCACTATTCAATGTAAGCACATGCGCTGACTTCATTCGTTCACCGAGCAACTGCTCAAACAAGTCTACTTTTGGACCCTGTCCGATATATCCGCTCATGAGGGTCTCTCTGAGGGGCTCCATGACAGATTCAGGCATAAAAACCTTGAAAAGCGGTATTTGTTTGATAGATTCAGAGCTCATATATAATAATGCGTTAGATTTGTATTGACCGAAATATACCATAAATTAATGAAAAAAAGAACATTATTTGCTACAATGGCTCAATATGAAAAAAACGGTTGAAGACGCCTACAAAGAAGTCGAATATACTCGAACAATGGAGCCATATAAGGTATATCAGGAAGCCCTCCAGTCTGTGTTCGACTTGAGCATAGTACGCAGTTTTGCTGATCTTGGTTGTAGTAATGCGCGACTTATCGAAACCCTCAAACAAACATATCCCAACCTCGATATACTCGGATTAGATTATTTTGCCTGGGCAAAAGAACATGCAGATCCAAGTGTCCAGCAATTTATTGATATTACAGACCTCGGCACACCATATACATTCACAAAACAATACGACATCGTCAATTGTTCTGAAGTCGGTGAACATGTTGAACCTGAAGCTGAAGACATCCTCCTCGACAACATGGTGAAAGCAACAAAAGATATTCTCATCCTCACCTGGTCAAATCTTCCAAGCGACACAAATGGACAACATGTTAATCCTCGTCCGCAGTCATATATTCAAGCAAAGCTCGCAAAAAAAGGTCTTCAATTTTGGACAGAAGCAACAAATGATCTTCGAGCCTATTTAGCATTACATCTCGAAGGAATTGGTCACACATGGTGGACCGACAATATTATGGTGTTCAAAAGAACACGTTTTGCTGATGTGAAATCTCGCTATTTCATACAAGGCATAAGTACAGATAATGATTCACACAAAATTGATCTACGACCATCTGCACTTCGTTCATATGGACAACAGTCACTTCAGAAAGATTTTAAATTCCTTACATCATATGTTTCAACGGCCGTTGCTACAGGTAACGGGGCAAGTATTTTACGAGCAAGTGATGGAGACTATTATTTTCTTCGTGAAATTGCTATCGGAAGTGCTTCCCCAGGACGCCGAGCTCTCACAAAGAGCTATGCTGACCTCAATACCCTCTTGTTCCGATCTCTATTTTGGCATAATTCGCTTATCACTATAAACCTCGACAAATCTGCGCGTGGAGCATGGAGACGATTTGTGCTTACAGAATTTATTGAAAAAGTTGCTCGAGTACTTTTCAAAAAACGATTCAAATTATTTCAAGACAAACGAGTGCGATATGGTATCGACAAACTATTGAAACCATTCACTATCTGGGGAGCTCTCCCAATGCTCATGGCATACGTTTATTCATTTAAGCGAGGTCCCCTTTATCTACAAAAAGCAACAGACCTTGTATATGGCAATGTCCCATCATGTGAAGCCGTTTATACGCTCCTTAGCACAAAATGGCTTTTCCAGAATTTCAAAAACGAGATTGGTATTATCGCAGCAGGTGAAAAAATATCTCTCATCCAGTCACTCATGCAAAAATCAGAGTACCGCGAATATATAGGTATGGACTCATTTACTGATTATATTGAAGTTCCTCAAAAGGGCGCCGCCGATAATGTTGAAGCCCTTGCCGTCAGTTTATATCCTACAATTAGGGCAAGCACCGCAAAAATATTCTTGGTTGGTGCAGGCAGCAGTAAAACAGCTCTCATTCCCCTCTTGCGTACATACAGCAACGCAGTATTTATAGATATTGGTGCAGGAATTGATGCTCTTGCTGGTATCGTCTGCC
>CAZCNA010000045.1:0-3132 GCA_964500215.1 uncultured Candidatus Saccharibacteria bacterium
TCTCCACGAACGACTTGAACGACTTTTGAAGCTCCTTACCGTAAATTATAAGGTCGCTGAACCTGCAAAAAAGAGTCCGAAAGGAATCACAACTATTATTGAAAAAGAATAGGGATACGAGTCTCTCGTGTCAGACATTGCGAAGGAAGCAGTATTATTAAAATTAACACAACAAGGCAGAGTCAAAACCGACAAAGCATATAGCCCGAATCGGTGCCTCGCGTACAATTATGAAAACAAACAAATCGTATACAAAACGACTTAAAGTATCAAAAAACGGCAAAATCACTATGAGAGCTGCCGGCCAGAACCACTTTAATGCCCGACTCAGTAACCGAAAGCAAACAGCAAAGCGTCGAACTTTAGCATTCGTTATGAACAATAAAGACAAGAGTCGATTTCTCGCTCAGTCTTCTATTTAATTAACCTGCATAACTAAACTACTATGGTACGAATCAAAAAAGGTGTTACAGCTCTCAAAACACGACGAAATATTTTAAAAGCAGCAAAGGGCTTCCGAAACGGACGAAAGAATAAGGAAAAACTTGCATACGAACAGCTCGCACACTCATACGCAAGTGCATTTGCTCACCGAAAAGACAAGAAGGGTGACTTCCGACGACTCTGGAATGTTCGAATCAACGCAGCACTCCGACCTCATGGAATTTCATACAGTAAGTTCATCGGCGCCCTCAAAAAGAAAGGCTACGAAATTGACCGAAAGATTCTCTCTGAGCTCGCTCAGACATCTCCAAGTTCATTTGAACGAATTGTTGCACAGGTAAAATAATCTGATCCAACTCAAATGAAGAGCGCACCTCCCTTGCGGGAGGTGCGCTTTTTATTTCCATATTTCAAAAATCAACTGAACCACCTTTCACATTTAGAGAATCATCTCCCCTTTCATACCCCCTACTCCGTCATAGTTGTTGTATACCTGGAGATGTTTGCTTCGCTCTTCATCAATCATTTTGATAATACGTGCAACGAGTCGCTTTGGATCATCATCAAAAATAACTTTTGGATTCACTCGATGACTCTTGTCCATGATGAGCTTGATAACCTGGTCTGTTTCCCACTTTCCATCAGTTCCTTGCAATACACCAATCGGCTTTTGATCTTCGTATGCAATGGTAAATTCATGAATAGTACCAATTCGTCCTGGACCAATAATGATAGCGTCAGATGAACGCGTAAAGAGAAGGTCTCGTCCTGTAAAACCAAAGCCCGTATATGTAATATAATCCATATAATCTATAGGCAATTTGTATACCAATACATGTTCTCGTTCACTTGAAGCGGGAGAAAATCCAACAGAGACACCACGGGCTTCCTTGGCGCCCATTGCTGTCCAGAGCGGAAAACCTGTTGTTGCACCCGTGACGAGCACAGCCTTTTGTCGAGAAATTTCACGACCGAGTTCTTTTGCTGCTTCGTATGCAGCTTCACCGAGAAATCCCATATCGGCTGAACCTGAAACACCAATCTTGTGTTTGAGGTATGCGTGTTTATCGTTGTTGCCGATGCTTAATGACATAAAATATATATTGATTATAACGTACTGTTTTATACTTTGCTATGAATACCTGAGGATAGCGTCACAAATTCACTACAACAATTGTTGCTGCAGGATTTCATGACACAAACTTTATGATTCGTTTGCAGTCACCTTCCCTTTCGGTTCACGTCCTTCGAGCACATCAATAATGTTTTGTGCTGCGATGATAGCCATTTCTGTTCGCGCACTCTCACGAGCTGATGCAATATGCGGAGTGAGCACAACATTCGGAAGATCTACAAGTCCAGGTGTAAGATTCGGTTCGTGTTCATACACATCAAGGCCTGCACCGGCAATTGTTTTGTCTTGGAGGGCTTTCACCAATGCAGCTTCATCAATCACAGGACCTCGCGCGGTATTGATGAGAAGTGCTGTTGGCTTCATCATTTTGAAATGAGACTCGTTCATAAAGTGATACGTTGAATCTAAAAGTGGAATATGGAGACTCACAATATCAGCTTCTTTGAGTACATCTTCGAGAGTATCTTTGTAGACAGCGGCGCAATCTTTTTCGATAGCATCGTTTCGACGAATATCATGATACAAAATCTTGCAATTAAATCCTTTGTGAAGATGATACGCAACACGCTCACCAATACGTCCCGCACCGAGGAGGCCAATCGTCTTTCCCGAAAGATCTGAACCTATAAAAATCATTGGATCCCAGCCTTTGTACTTCCCTTCTCGTACATAATGGTCCGCTTCAATCATTCGTGTGGTGAGTGCGAGAATAAGCGCAACGGTATGTTCGCCAATACAATAACTGAATGCTCCTGGTGTATTTGTCACGACAACATTCCGAGCAATAGCGTCAGCCACCTTGATGTTGTTGTATCCAACCGCATAATTCGAAACGATCTTGAGTTGTGGACCCGCTGCATCGAGTACCTCAGCATCTATCTGATCTGTGAGGAGCGTCAGTATGGCATCATATCCTTTACCAGAAACAGCGGCGATAATATCTGCTTTGCTTGGTGGAACAGTGCTTGGACTAATAGTGAGATTATATCCCTTTGATCGAAGTACCTCGAGGCCAACTTCGGGAATGGTACGTGTTACATAAATATTCATAAAAGTGATTATATCATAGCTATTTTACGATCATCATGACGCCATCCCACGCAGGAATGAGGCATGCTGACGCTCCGTAGGCTGTAAATGCAGCTTCATTAAACTTTTGGACATTCTTGCCGACATTGTCTCCGGGGTCTTCTTCTGCAACAAGGCCTGCCCATAATACGTTATCAACGAGGAGCACTCCCCCTTTCCGGAGAAGTTTGAGACAGTGTTCTACATACGCGAGATAATTTTCTTTGTCGGCGTCGATGAAAATAATATCAAAGATTGGGCCCTTTGATTCGAGTTCACGGAGCGTATCGAATGCAAGTCCAGATCGTAACTCAATGCGATCACTCACCCCGAGGTTTTGCCATGCCTGTTTTATGAAATCGAGTCGTCGTTCATCTCGTTCGCAGGTGATTACACGAGCACCTTTCGGAAGGGATCGGGCCAAATATGCAGCACTAAAGCCACGAAATGTGCCTATTTCGAGAATATTTTTTGCATTCGTCAAT
>CAZCNA010000046.1:0-3096 GCA_964500215.1 uncultured Candidatus Saccharibacteria bacterium
ACCAAACACAACACAAAACACCACAAGAACACACAACAGACGAGGAGGAACGTGAGATAGATCGTATCACAGAGAACATGAAGGAAATTGAAAAAAATCTTCAAATTGTTGGTGAAGAAGAAGCGACACAAGCTGCAGAATACGCACAGATAAAGGCTGATATCGATACAGAAAAAGATAAGAATGTAGAATCTGAAAAAGCGATTTTGCGTATTATGTCACGACAGAACGAATTGCATAGTGAACTTCAAACAATCAAGGCTCGAGAAGAACGAGTGCATATAGAAGAAGAGGATTTTAAACGAGAACTCCACGAAGCGGCGATGCTCGTTGGGCGTGAGGCTATTGCATATGACACGGCGCTCGCCACAGAGCTCCCGACTGAAGACCGCCATCAGCAAGGCGAGCGCCGTCGTACAATCGAAAAAATCAAAATACGTCTCGAAGAAATGGGAGGCGCAGGCGGCGATGATGTCGTTCGTGAATTCAAAGAAGCCGAAGAACGAGACATTTTCCTCGCACGAGAACTCAATGACCTCGAAACATCCGCAGCATCATTGAATGCCATGATTGCAGAACTTACCGAAAAGCTCGACCAGATGTTTAAAGAAGGCATCAAAAAAATCAACACAGAATTTGAACGATTCTTCAAATTAATGTTCGGTGGTGGAGAGGCGCGACTCGACTTGGTCAAAGAAGAAAAACGCCGACGCAAGAAGACAGATGATGATAGCGAAGAAGACCTCACAGCAGCACTTATAGATGCAGTAGGTGCCGAAGACGACGAACCTGTACAAGAAGGTATTGATATTCATGTAGCGTTGCCACACAAGCGTACAAAAGGTCTTATGATGCTCTCTGGTGGAGAACGAGCCCTCACATCTATTGCACTCCTGTTTGCAATGTCACAGGTGAACCCGCCTCCATTTATTATTTTGGACGAAACAGATGCCGCCCTCGATGAAGCCAACTCTCGAAAATATGGCGATATGATTGTTTCTCTTTCAAAACATTCTCAGCTCATTTTGATTACGCACAACAGAGAGACCATGTCTCGAGCCGGTGTCATCTACGGAGTGACGATGGGCAACGAAGGATTTTCAAAATTACTCTCTATCGCATTCGACGAAGCCGCAGCCGTTGCAAAATAAAAAACCTTTCATCGGATAGTCGTGATGAAAGGTTTTTTATATTATCTATTCAACAATCGTAAAGTTGAGCATTCGGTTTTCGAGGTCTGCTTCCATGAGCTTCACCTTGATTGGATCGCCGAGATGATATTCTTTCTTTGTCTTTTGACCAACGATTTTGTAATTCTTTTGATCTACATCAAAGAAGTCACCAGGAATATCTCGAAGTCGAATGAGCCCTTCTGCTCTTGCTTCAGGCTCTTCCACATAAATACCCCAATCTGCAATGCCTGAGATAACAGCTTCGAATGTCTGGCCAATTTTTGTAGACATATATTCAACTTGCTTGTATTTCACAGATGCTCGTTCAGCGTCTGCCGCTTCGATTTCTCGTCGTGATGACTGTTCACAAATCTTCTCGAGTGTTGCAACGAATTGCTGAGGAACCACTTTGCCTTCGAGCAATTTGCCGAGAATACGATGAACCATGAGGTCTGGATATCGACGAATAGGGGAAGTAAAGTGCGTATAATAATCGAACGCGAGACCAAAGTGTCCGACATTTTTTGTTGAATAGAGCGCCTTCGCCATTGATCGAAGTGTTGCTGTTTTGATGGCTGTTTCCGCACTGTTGCCAATGACATCTTGGAGCAATTTTTGTACTTCTTTTGGTGTAATCTTTTTTGAAGGATTAAAATCAATACCCATCGCCTTCACAAAGATAGCGAGGTCATGCAATTTCTCCTGATTCGGAAGATCGTGTACTCGATATACGCCAGCAAGGGGAGTGTGTGCTGTCTTGTTTTTGTCATACACGAATTTTGCTACTTCTTGGTTGGCGAGGAGCATGAACTCTTCTACCAATTTGTGTGTATCAAGTCGCTCTTTTTTGTATACAGCGATCGGTTTACCTGTCTCATCCAATTTGAATTTTATTTCTGTTGAATCGAAATCAATAGAACCTTTTTCTTTTCGCTTTCGCTGAAGAATTTTTGCAATGTCATTGAACTGTGTAAGCTCCGCAAAATAGTCACCTTGTCCCGCTGTGAGAACGTCTTGTGCATTTTCATACGTGAATCGTTTGTCTGAATGAATGATTGTCTGGCCGAACCATCGATCGAGCACTTCGCCTTTGTTGTTCATTGTGAATACCGCAGAAAAAGCGAATCGATCTTCATTTGGATTAAGACTACATACATCTGTAGAGAGAATTGAAGGGAGCATCGGTACAGTTCGATCGACGAGGTACACAGAAGTTGCTCGTTTTCGGGCTTCATCATCGAGAGGAGTTCCTTCTCGTACAAAGTGAGACACATCCGCGATATGTACACCAATCTCGAGAAGCGGTGATCCATCTGCATCAGTTTCAGGAAGTTGTTTGAGCGAAAGGGCATCATCGAAGTCCTTTGCATCGAGCGGGTCAATTGTACAAGTGAATGTCTGTCGGAAATCACGTCGGCGAGTTTCTTCAGCTGGAGTTACCGCGGCGTACAATCGTCGAGCTTCTTCGGCACTATCAATTACTTGCTGAGGAAATGTTGTATCGAACCCTCGTTCAATAACAATAGATTCCATTTCCGCATTGTTGTCACCTTTTGCACCAATAACTTTGAGAAGTGTTCCTGGTGGAAGTCGTCCTTCTGTCCATGCATCGAAATTGATTTCTGCGAGAGCTTTCATGCCTTCGTGAATATCCTGATCTTGAGGGAGGTCCTTGAGCCAAATCACCACATGCGCTCGCCGGTCATCTGGTTCGATGAAAAACTGTCCTGGGTTTTTGACACCTGCCATAATTGTACCCACAAACTGCTTCTTTTTTCGTTCGATAACACGGATGACTTTGGCTTGTGTGGCACCACGAAAACCGCTGTACGTTTCAGCTTCGACAGTATCACCGTGGAGGGCAAGACCTACATCATCGGGCTCTATAGATATGTCATCCTCGAGGTCTTCGACGTCGAGAAAG
>CAZCNA010000047.1:0-2952 GCA_964500215.1 uncultured Candidatus Saccharibacteria bacterium
TGGTCTGTATTTGATGGAAGGACGCCGTCAGATACGAGCATCACTGCAGCACGTGTGTGGTCTGCAATAATTCGTTTTGCACGTGCGATAACCTGAGGATCTGTGTTCTTCAGAATTTCTTCTGAAATAAATTCATCCATTTTTCCTAAAATTGGCTGAAATATATCTGTATCAAAAATATTTGTTTTTCCCTGGAGTACCATAGTCACTCGCTCAAAGCCAGCGCCCGTATCAACGTTCTTGCTTTTGAGTGTCTCAACGATGGTGCCGTTTTCTTTCTTGAACTCCATGAATACGTCATTCCAGATTTCAACAACACTCTGTTTATCGTCTGCTGCGAGGAATTCATCCTTTGTCATGCCTTTTGTGAGTGTGCCTGTGACATCATAAAACATCTCACTACATGGCCCTGTTGGTCCAGTCCATGTATCCTGACCTTTCTTTACAGCTGGCCACCAGTTTGCATGAGCACCTAGGAAATAGATTCGTTCCCCGGTTACCCCATTCTTTTCAAAAAGACCTCTCCAAATCGCTGCAGATTCTTCGTCCCGAGGAGTTTTCTCATCACCTTCGTAGACAGTTACATAGAGTCGTTGTGGATCGAGTCCAAAACCCTCATCTTTTGAGGTGAGGAGTTCATAACTCCATGTAATTGCATCTTGTTTGAAATAGTCGCCGAGAGACCAGTTTCCAAGCATTTCGAAGAATGTGGCGTGAGTATTGTCGCCCACGTCATCAATATCTGTTGTTCGCATGCACTTTTGGATGTCCGCTAGACGTGTGCCTTGTGGGTGTTTTTCACCAAGGAGATATGGCACAAGGGGCTGCATACCGGCCGTATTGAAAAGCACAGTCGGATCGTTTTCTGGTACGAGAGAAGCACTTGGCAAAATGGCATGTCCTCTTTTCTCAAAAAAAGACAAGAATCGAGCGCGTATTTCTGAAGATTTCATAGTCCAAAATATAGCACAATATCGCCCATATACACAAAAGCACCCGCTGCTTTAGGTTTTGCTCCTTTATATAAGCTTATTTTTCTTTGCCAATACTTCGAGTTGCTTGATTTGTTCCGCAATAGATGCAAGTCCAGCTTCAAAAAATGATGACTTTGTTGTATCGATGCCGATGTCCAAAAAGATTTGGTCTGGACTCTTGCTGCCACCCGCTGAGAGGAACTCTTTTACCTTCTTGATGAACGTTGGGTCTTTCTTGTATGTTGCGTACAACGCTTTTGAAATAAGCTGTCCGTATGCATATGAATACACATAAAAGAATGATCTGAAGTGAGAAATATACACGAATGTATGTCCGTCTGCTTCTTCGAGTTTTATGGCATTTCCGAGATATGAACTGAGGTGCTTTTTATAGAGTGCAGCGATATCCTCTGTTGATAAGCCCCCTTTTTCTCTGATCTGAAGATGCAATTCATGTTCAAAATTGAAAAATGCAATTTGTCTGAAGATTGTCTGAATATCGTCTTGAATTCTATTGAAAGAAGCAAATACTTTATCTTTTTCTGACAACGTTTCGTACACCTCATCAAAAATGAGGTTTTCAAAAAATGTACTGGCAACTTCTGCAATAGAAATTGGATAATCTTGATAAAACGATGGCTGTGACTTTGAATACTGACTATGGAGCGCGTGTCCCATCTCGTGAGCAAGAGTCATCACAGAATTGAGCGAGTCTGTGTAGTTCATCATGATAGATGTAGGCACATTTTCTCCTGAGGCACAGTAGGCACCACTTCGCTTCCCTTTTCGTGGGAAAACATCAATCCGACTATTCGAAAGCATATTCTGAAGAAATGTTGCAAATTCAGGATCAGCGCGGTGAAATGCATCATTCACAATCTGCACGCCTTTCTCGAAAGGAATGACTTTTTTTGATGCAGCGAGGTCTACCGCAAGATCTGCATTTGTGAGATACGGCAGCTTCATAAACTTCGCTTTGAGCTTGTAGAATTTCTGACTGATAGTGAAATTGGCCGTCACTGCAGCAACAAGTGCCTCAATACTCTTTTGATCGTTGAGATATCCCTGGATTGTGGCTTCATATGGCTTTTTGTATCCACGAAGTTCATCTCGAATTTTCTTGTCCGTGACAATCGCGTTGAGTTCAGCTCCCGCAAAGAAACTTATCTCTTTGCATTTTTTGATGATGGCATCATGCAAGGCTCGTCGAGGCTTGAGGGGCAGGTTTGCTTTGATTTCGAGTGCCTCAGAAAGTGGAATTTGTTTGCCTTTGAATAGAACTGTGTGTGAATTTAAGAATATTTTCTGAGCATCTACCCACATACCATGTGCAGGCTGTGATTCGAGGTTGAGGATACGCTCTTCTGCCTCAGAGAGATTATGTTTTGCAGTAATAAATATTCGCTCAAGATAATATCGAAATGGGGCGAGCGTCACGACACTGAGCATCCTTTTCTGAACGTCAGCTGAAATTTTACCGAGATTGATTTCAAAAAAGAGGATTTGGTTCACGGCTGTCACAAGACGGTTTTCGAGTAAGTCTCTTTTGATTTGAATATCAGAACGAGATGAATCAACATCGTGAATAATATACAAATACCATACAGGCTTCCATGACGCTGTAGCTTTGTTGAGCTTTTCGAGATCTCGGAGAGCCTTGAGAAGAGCGGTTTCATCGGTGAGATAGTCAGTCTTTTTTGCGTATTTCTTTGCGAACGCTGTATATGCAGATTCAATAGCGGCAACGTCTTGTTCTATTTTGGGATCGGTAATAGATGAGTACAGATCACTAAAATCCCACTCCGTTTTATAGTGGGTTGCAGTCGGTGTAGCATTCTTTGTCGTAGAGCTGATGTTCTTTTTCATGACAAAACTATAGCATAAGATCTGCGGCGAACAATATGCTTTATTTTCTTATTTTTTTGCCGATGCGCCGTTTCAATTTGAGCATATCGTCAATGAGCACTTCTCTCATACT
>CAZCNA010000048.1:0-2681 GCA_964500215.1 uncultured Candidatus Saccharibacteria bacterium
AAAGAGATATAATACCCCTATCCATGCAAACGATTAAACCTCTTTCTTCTGATATCATCGCTAAAATTGCGGCTGGAGAAGTTGTGCAACAACCCGCTTCCGTCATCAAAGAGCTCGTCGAAAATTCTCTCGACGCAGATTCGACACATATCGAAATTGATATTACGAACGGTGGCATCGATAGTATCCGTATCAAAGACAACGGTATTGGAATGAGCAAAGAAGACCTCGCTGTCTGTTATCTCCCCCACACAACGAGCAAGATTGTTGAAGCTGATGATTTGTTTGCGCTCTCATCTTTTGGATTTCGAGGCGAAGCGATTTGGAGTATTGCATCCGTAAGTACCACGACTATTCAGAGTCGTCTTCGACATGCACATTCTGGTAACGCTATCACTGTCGAATACGGGAAACTCATTGATGAACACTCCGCAGGTATTCCCGAAGGTACTGATATTCATATTTCACGCATTTTTTCGAACACTCCCGCCCGCCGCAAATTTTTCAAAGACGCTGCCACAGAAGCCCGAGCTGTCGTTGATGTTGTTCTCCAATTTGCATTATCATTCCCGTCTGCGGGATTCAAGCTCACTCACAATGGCAAAGTGCTGCTCCATATATCTGAAGGACAAACTCATGAAGAACGCCTCAAGTCAGTACTCGGAGAATATGTGAGTGCGCATTCGTTACCCATCGCACAAGAAAGCCAGCATGGTCGCATAGAGGGATTTGTTGGACGCCCCCAATTGTCAGGAAGAACCCGAGCCCATCAATATGTGTATGTAAACAATCGTGCGATTTCCCCCGCACAACTTTCATCGTATGTACGAGCCGCATATGGAAACCTCATAGAGCCTCGGTCATATCCCGTGTTTGTGCTTTTTCTCACCGTTCCACCAGACCATATCGATGTGAATATTCATCCCCGAAAAGAAGAAATCGCTTTTATATATGAACATGAAATAGCCAAACTTATTACCGAAGCGATTCAGCAGACATTGGAGGCAAATGACCTGACGTACACGGATGTCCAAGATGATGGCTTCAATGGAATGAATAGTGCCACAGCGTCTATCCTCCGTGGCGCTCTTACTCCATGGAGTGTAAAACACATCCATGATCAAGAATTCATCCAACTCAATAATCTATATATCATTGCACCCACAGCACAAGGTATATTGCTTGTAGATCAACATGCTGCGCATGAACGAATTTTGTACGAGCAGTTTTATGACGCCTTCCTTCAGAAAACATCTGAAGGCGTCATCTATGAACTTCCTGAACCAATTTTGTTTGATGTACCTCGGTCAGATGCATTGTTTCTCGAACAAGAACTTGAAAAGCTGCAATCTATTGGTTTTGACATAGAACACTTTGGTGATCAAACATTCAAACTGTGTGCCGTACCCGAAGTATTCAAGCATCGCAATTATGCACAGACAATCATTGAAACGCTCCAGCATCTCAAAAACCCTTCGCACGCACATACACATAAGCATTTGGATAAAGAAACAGATCGAACCCTCTCATTCCTCGCCTGTCGTACAGCCATCAAAGGTGGCGAAGTATTAACTCACGAAGAACGAAAACGACTCGTCGAAAAACTGCTCGAACTTTCTTCATCAAAACGAGCATACACTTGTCCTCATGGCAGACCAACACATATAGAAGTATCCCTCACGGAACTCGACCGCATGTTCAAACGAAAAATATAAAAAAGAAAACCCAGGCGTCCGAAGATCGCCTGGGTTTTAGGTTAAGGGTGAGACCATTTGTGGAAAAGGAATGAATCGCCACATAGGTTATGGATTGTGAAAGAAGCCTAGCAGGAAGAGCAGTGATTGCTCTCCCTTAGACAAGTGCTTTTGCAGCACTTGCATGAACTCAACCTTGCTCGCGGAGACCACGTGCACGATTTGACTTTTCATCACGCATCTCGACCCGGCCAAAATGCCGGAGAAACGAAGTACAGGATGATGTTCACAGACGATCTCATCGTTGAGCGGAGAATCAACTATGAGTGACTTGTTGCCGATTTCGCGGACGAACAATACACGGTTGCTGTACACGAGGACACTGCCGCTATCATACCCGCTCGCCAGCACATGACCAGGTTCAACCTGGATAATGGGCCGTTTGAACTGATAGGCAAGGTTCTCAGCCGGCGTATATACTTTCTGCCGGACTGCCTGCGGACTCTGATTCATTGTACCTCCATGGTAACTCCCCCCTGAATTGAGAGGAGGAGGCTGGATACAAACTCAATACTACGCGCGGAAGCGTCTACTGACATAACCAGCCTTCTCCTCTCAATATGTTAAAAAGAACTATATACTATGCTCTTGTCTCGAAAAAATCGCCCTCTCATACACGAGAAGGCGACTTTTTCATGACCTATATACAGCAGTATTGCTTATATATTCGATGAAATACGCCCTTCTCGTGTAAAAAGTTCGCACATCCAAACATATGACGTTGTAATACGACTATATTTCATAGTATGTATATATTATAACAGAATTGTGTAATTGTGCAACATGCTCTGAATCTACTTTGAATTTATATAATCAAATAAATACTTCTTATCAAAGATATATACCTTTTTCTTGCTCACAATCAATCGTTTGTCGCTAATAATCATATATTTATAATTAAAGTTTTCTTATAACAGCTTTGACAAT